>DATKRJ010000295.1:0-10891 GCA_035532355.1 Thermomicrobiaceae bacterium
CATGCACACCGTTGACCCCGCCGTCGAGGCGCTCCAGCGCGAACGGGTTGCGCGCTACCGGGCGGAGCGCGACCAGGCGGCCGCCTCGGCGGCGATGGTGCGCGTCGACCGGGCGCTGGCGTCGGGCGAGAACGTGATGGATCCTCTGATCGGTGCCGTCCGCGCCGGCGCGACGCTGGGCGAGCTGGTGACGCTGATGAGCACGCGGCTCGGCACCTACCGTACGCCGATGCCGTTGTGAGCCCGATACGGGTAGTAATCGCAAAGGTTGGACTGGACGGGCACGACCGCGGAGCCAAGACGGTCGCGGTGGCGCTCCAGCGGGCCGGGTTCGAGGTCATCTACACCGGGCTCCGCCAGACGCCCGAGGCAGTGGTGGCGACAGCGCTCCAGGAGGACGCGGCGGTTATCGGCGTCTCACTCCTCTCGGGCGCACACCGCGACGCCATGCGCCGGATCTGCGCGCTGCTTGAAAAGCACGGCGCAAAGGACGAGGTGGCCGTCATGGTCGGCGGCAACATCCCTGAGCGCGACCACGCCGACCTCCAGGCGATGGGCGTCGACGGCATCTTCCCGACCGGATCCCACTTCGATGAGATTGCCGATTGGATCCGCCGGGCTGTGGCCGAGCGCACGAGCGGAGGCGTCCGCTGATGGAGGGCCCGCTCGCCGGGACCCTGGTCCTCGACCTGACCCACTTCATCGCCGGCCCCTTCGGGACCCAGTACCTGGCCGACCTCGGCGCCGACGTGGTCAAGATCGAGAGGCCGGCGGGCGACCTCGGGAGGGGGGCCGGGACCGACTTCGTGGAGGGTGAGAGCGTCCACTTCTGGGCGGTCAACAAGAACAAGCGCTCGGTGGTGCTCGACCTCAAGGCCGAGCGTGGGCGCGAGGTCTTCCTGCGCCTCGTCGATCGAGCCGACGTGGTCGTCAACAACTTCCGGCCGGGCGTTCTTGACCGCCTCGGGGTAGGCTACCCGGTCCTGCGCGAACGCAACCCGCGGCTCGTCTTCACCTCGATCTCCGCCTTCGGCCAGACCGGCCCGTACCGCGAGCAGCCCGGGTACGACCTCTCGATCCAGGCCATGAGCGGCGTCATGTCGCTGACCGGCGAGCCGGGCGGGAACCCGGTGCGCGCCGGCGTGCCGATCGGCGACCTGGTGGGCGGGATGGCCGGCGCCTTGGGCACCCTGGCGGCGCTCCTCGAACGGGAGCGCACCGGCCGCGGCCAGGAGGTCGACGTCAGCCTCCTCGACACCCAGGTCTCGCTCCTCATGTACTGGGCGACCATCTTCCTCACCACCGGCGAGGTGAACCGCCTGGTCGGCTCCGGCCATCCGACGATCGTTCCCTATGGGCGATTCCAGACGCGCGACTCGCACGTCATCGTCGCCGTGTTCGGCGACCGCTTCTACGGCATCCTTTGCGACCTTCTCGGCCTGCCCGAGATGCGCTCCGATCCCCGCTTCGCGACCAACCCCGACCGCGTCCGCGCGCGGGCCGAGGTCGAGGGCCCGATCCGCGCCGCCTTTCTCAAGCGCACGACCGCCGAGTGGCTCGAGGCCCTCCGCGAGGTAGGCATCCCGGCTGCGCCGGTCAACGACGTCGGACAGGCCCTCGACGATCCCCAGGTCCTCTCGCGCGACATGGTGGTCACGGTCGAGCATCCGTTGGCCGGACCCATCCGACTCCTCGGCAACCCCATCAAGACCGAGTCGCAGCGCAGCTCGACCCTGCCTCCGCCGCTGATCGGCGAGCACACGCGCGCGGTCCTTGGGTCGCTCCTCGGCATGGACGCCGACGAGCTCGACGAGCTCTACAACTCGGGGGTGACCCGCCCGCGCGGCCGCCGCGACCACGCCGAGGATTAGCGTGCTGCCGGACCGGGCTCAGCAGGACGAGGAGTTCCATCCCTCGCTCCTGGATTGGCTGGAGGCGACGGTCTGATGCTGCCGCGCCTAGTCATCTCCGACGGGGTGGGGGTGCCGCGCTCGGCGCCCGCGGCGTTACTGGCCGGGCACGCGACGGTGGTCGGCTGGATGCCGGTGCCGCCGGCGTGGACGGCCGGCTTGGACCAGGCCCTCGCCCTGATGGGCGGCGCTGGCGCTCGGGGCCTTGTCCAAGCGGGCCGGATGAGGTGCCTCCCGATTCGGTACTCGGCCCTGCCCCGAGCGCTCGCGGGCAGCCTGCGGCCCTCGGTCGCGGTGGTCGGTGCGCGGCCCGACGGGCGCGGCTTCCGGTTCGGGCTGGAAGCGGGCTACGGGTCCCTCGCCGCCCGCTTCGCGGAGCGGGTGGTGATCGAGGTCGACCACTCGCTGCCAGTGGTCGCCGACGCGCCCCTTGTCGAAGCGCGCGACTTCGAGGTGGTCGAGGCGACGGAGCCGGCGCCTGACTTCATCGCCGCCAGCGTGGACCCCATCGACGAGGCGATCGGGGCCCAAATGGCAGCGCATGTCCCGGCCGGCGCCACCGTCCAGTACGGGCCCGGTGCCATAGGCGACTCCGCGATCCGTGCGCTCGCGGTGGCGGTCCACGTCCACTCTGGATTGATCACCGACGCCGTCGCCGACCTCGCCGAGCGTGGCCTCCTGCTCGACCCGGCTACCACCGCGTATCTCTTCGGCGGAAAGCCGCTGCGCGAACTGGCCGGTGCCGGGCTGGTCAGGCTACGGGGAGTGGAGGACACTCACAGCGCGGCGCGCCTGGCCGGCCTGGAGCGATTCGTCTCCCTCAACACGGCGCTCAGCGTTGGCCTTGACGGGGCCGTCAATGTCGAGCGGGTACGGGGCGAGCAGGTGGGCGGCATCGGCGGCCACCCGGACTTTTGCGCCGCGGCCTCGGCGTCCCCGGGCGGCCTCTCCATCATCGGTCTGCGAAGCTCGCGCGCCGGCCGCTCGAATATCGTGCCCGAGGCGACGCCCGTCACCACACCGCGCTCGGACGTCGACCTCGTCGTCACCGAGCAGGGAGTTGCCGACCTGCGCGGTCTCGACGACCGCGGCCGGGCGGCGGCGCTGATTGCCGTCGCCGATCCTGCATTTCGGGAGGAGTTGGAGATGAAAGTGAGTACCCATGCCTGACCTCGAGGGCCAGGTCGCAATCGTCAGCGGCGCCGCTCGAGGCATCGGTCTCGCCATCGTCACCGAGCTCGCCGACGCCGGGGCGGACCTCATCCTGGTCGACTCGCTCCCGACCGAGGCCGCAGCTGCTGCCGTGACCGAGCGGGGCGGGACGGCGGTCCAGGTGCGCGTCGACGTCACCGACCGCCCCGCGTTCCGGAGCGCGCTCGAGGGAGCCATCGCGACCCGAGGCCGTGTCGACGTCCTGGTCAACAACGCGGGAGTGGTCTCCACGCGCGGCTTCGCCGAGTTGGGCGACGACGAGTGGGACCGCGTGCTCGCCGTAAATCTCACAGCCGCCTTCGTCTCAACCCAGTCCGTCTGGTCGCGGATGGTCGCCCAGCGCCACGGTCGCCTGGTCTACATCGGGTCACGTGCGGCCCGCACCGGGGGCAACAACGCCGGTCCCGCCTACGTCGCCTCCAAGGGTGGCATCCAGGCGCTGGTGATCGCTGCCGCCAAAGAGGGCGCCCCCCATGGCATCCTTGCCAACGGGGTGGCGCCCGGACCCATCCGGACTGAGATGACTCAGCTCGCCAGCTACCAGGACGAGTCGCAGGCGACCCCACTCGGCCGCATGGGCCGCCCCGAGGAGATCGCCGCCGCCGTCCGGTTCCTGTGCTCCCCGGCCGCTTCGTTCCTGACCGGCACGGTCCTCAACGTCAGCGGTGGAGCGGTGATGGGATGACGGATTTCAAAGGACGGGTCGCCTGCGTCACCGGCGGAGCTGGCGGCATCGGCCGTGCGGTGGCGGCGGCGCTGGCAGCAGAGGGGGCGCGCGTGGTCGTGGCCGACCTCGACGCCGAGGCTGCGGAGCGGGTCGCTGCGGACATCGAGGGGGCGGTCGCGATCGGCGTCGACGTCTCCACGTCGGCGGGAGCGGCGGCCATGGTCGAGCGCGCCGTGAGCGCCCTCGGCGGCTGCCACGTCCTCGTCAACTCAGCCGGCATCGTCCACAAGGCGCGGTTCCTCGAACTGGCGGAGGACGACTGGGACCGCATGCTTGACGTCAACCTCAAAGCCGCCTTTCTCTGCACGCAGGCGGCGGCGCGCCACATGGCGGCCCATGGCGGCGGTGCCGTCGTCAACATCACCAGCATTGCGGCCGAGCAGGCGAATCCCCTGGCGGTGCACTACGCGGCCGCCAAGGGCGGTCTCAAGATGCTGACCATCGCCGCCGCTGTCGCCCTCGCCCGCCACGGCGTCCGCGTCAACGCCGTGGGCCCGGGGCTGGTCGAGACCCCGCTGACCGCCGGCCGCCTGGCCGATGCCGAGGTGCGCGCGACCTCCCTCGATCGGGTCCCGCTGGGCCGCCTCGGCCAGCCGGCCGACATCGTGGCGGCCGTTCTCTTCCTCGCCTCCGACCGCTCCGCCTACGTCACCGGGCAGTCACTGTACGTCGACGGCGGCTGGACGGGCGCCCTCTACAACACCGGCTATGAGGACCTGCAGGCGGGGAGGCTTCCCCGTGACTGAGCCGCGAGCCGCAATCGTCGCCGGCATCGACATCGACACGTCCCTCGACGAGGAAATCAGGGAGTGGTACCTCACCGAGCACGCGCCCGAGCGGCTGGCGGTGCCCGGCATCGAGTCGTTCGCTCAGTGGTGGCGCGTCGACGGCGACGCTCCCCGCTACGTTTCGCTGTTCGAGGCACGCGGCCGTGACGTGCTCGAGTCCGGTCCGTACGTCGAGCTCAAAGAGCGCGGCGACACGCCCTGGTCAGCGCGGATCAAGCGCAAGGCGGAGCGGATCCTGCGCGGCGTCTACGAGGAGGCGGCCGTCTACCGTGCGGGCACCCGCGCCCCCTTCGCGGCGATCGCCTACACGGACCTCGCGCCAGAGGACGAAGGCCCTTACCGAGAGTGGTATGACCGCGGCCACGGGCCGGCTCTCGTCGCCGTCCCCGGCGTAGTCGGCATGCGGCGCTTCGAACAGGCGGCGTCGCCGCGCCACCTGACCGTGATCCTGGTCGAGGATCCCGCCGTCCTCGAGTCGCCCGAGTACAGGGCGGCCCGCGACTCGGCACCCGATCCAGGCCTTCGCGGACGCTGGCGGCGCCTGCGCGGCGTCTACCGGTTCGGTGCCGCCCTGCCCTAGGCCGGAACCTCGCCGCCGGCTCGACGCTCGCCGGCCAGACGGGCCAGCGCCCCTCGCTGGACCTTGCCCACGCCCGTGCGCGGAAAGGCGTCGAAATAGACGACCGCGTCGGGCCACAGCTTGCGGCCCACGCCCTTCCGCTCCAGGTGCGCGTGCATCTCCGCCAGCGTCGCCGTGCCGACGACGCAAGCGCACAAGATCTCCCCGAGCCGCTCGTCGGGCAGCCCGCAAACCGAGAGCTCGTCGATGCCGGCGCAACCGAGGAGGGCGACCTCGACGTCGTCGGGGACTATGGTCGCGCCGCCGCGCAGGACGACCTCCTTGATCCGGCCCACGATCTTGATGCTCTCGTCCGTGTACTGCCCGATGTCGCCGCTCCGGAACCAGCCGTCCTTCGTGAAGCTGGCTGCCGTTCCGGCCTGGTCGTCGTAGTAGCCAAGGTAGACGAGCGCGCCCCGGGTAACCACCTCGCCCTGGGCTCCGTCGCCGCTGACCAGCGAGCCGTCGACGGGGGAGCGGAGGGCCACCTCCACGCCGGGGCAGGCCCTGCCGACCGTGCCGGCAACGACCTCGATCGGGTCACCGGGCCGCGTGAATAGGTTGCCCTGACACTCGGTCATCCCGTACATCGAGATCGGCTCGACGCCCCATTCCGACTTCATGGCCTCCATCAGCCCTGGCGGGCAGGCGGCGGCGCCGGTGATGACGTAGCGCAGCTTCAGGCTCCAGCGGCCCGGCTGGCTGCGCCACGCGTTCATCAGGTCGAAGGCGTGGGTGGGCACGAGGAAGGCGATCGTCGCGCCCTCCGCCGCCAGCGTGTCGAGCATCCGCTCGCTGTCACCACGGCCGACGATCACCGCCGTCGCGCCGGATTGGAGTGCTGGCAGGTAGCTGTAGAGCCAGCCGGCATTGTGGGCCATCGGCGCGAGGACGGCCCAGACGTCGTCGGCAGTCACCGCCAAGGTCGAGAGGAATCCGCGCAGGCCGGCCAGCTTGGTGTTGGCCGAGTTCATGACGCCTTTCGGCCGGCCGGTCGTCCCCGACGTAAACATCACCTCGGCCAGGGCGTCAGGATCGGGTCTGTAGCCGGTCACCGGCGGCGGGCTGGGGTCCCAGAGGCCGGGGGCATCGAGACGCAGGCGCTGCAGGCCGGCCAGGCAGGCCCAGTCCTCGTCCGGCCCGGCGTAGGCGCGCACGCCCATGCGCTCGACGATGGCCGCGATCTCGCTCTCGCCCGATGTTGCCAGCACGGGCACCGCGACCGCCTCGACCGCGTGGGCGGCAGCATAGGCGACCACGAACTCGGCCGAGTCGCGGAGGCGGACGATCAGGGCGTCGCCGCGGTCGACGCCGGCCCCGGCGAGCAGGCGCGCGGCCCGCTCCACCCCGGCCGCCAGCTGGGACCAGGTCAGGCGGCGCCCAGCCTCGACGATGGCCGGTCGGTCCAGGGTTCGTGCCGCCTGGGCGCGGATCAGGCCCGGGACCGTGTCGTCGGTCCAGAGGCCCTCGCGGTGATAGCGCTCGGCATCGCTCGAGGGCTGCGTGACAAGGAATCTCATGGCTTCACCACCACTCTTGATAGTCCGGCCGGTCGCCGTTCCAGCAGCTCCAGCGCCTCGCCGGCGTTTTCCAGGGGGACACGGTGGCTGACAGACGCGCCAAGGTCGAGCCGGCTCGACGTCGCCAGCTCGGCCACCGCCTCCAGGTCGGCGAGCGTCGAGGCGTAGCTTCCGATCACCTGCAGCTCGCGTGTCACCAGCGCGCTCAGCGTCGTGCCCAAATCGAGCGCCGCCGAGCTCACCGAGCCAAGGACGAAGCGCCCGCCGCGAGCCAGCATCGGCGGCCCCTCCGGTCCCGCCGCCGGCCCGGCGCCGAACTCGATCACCGCGTCCTGTGGACCCGAGGCCGCGAGCACCCTTCGCGCGCAGCCGTCGAGGCCATGGACGAGCTCGAGGCCGAGGCTGAGCCGGCGCAGGCGTTCGGCCGTCCCGTCGCTCCGGACGACGGCGGTGAGTCGGACCTCGGGGTCGAGCACGCGCGCCAGCTGCAGGATGTGGGTGCCGACACCGCCAGCGCCGAGCACGGTCAGCGTGCCGCCCCTCGGCGGCGCCGCCAGGAGGAGGGCGTGGTAGGCGCTGGCCACCGCGTCGGCGAGCACGGCCGCCTGATCGGCGGGGAGGCCGGGCGTCGGCACCATCCGGCTGAGCGGCCAGACGACCTCGTCGGCAAGCCCGCCGTCGTCATCGATCCCGATCGCGCGGGCGGTCCGGCAGCGGTTCTCGAACCCTCGACGGCAGGCAGGGCAGTCGCCGCAGGGCAGCAGCGGATGAAGGACCACCTCGGCGCCGGGCCGGATCCGACCGCCATCGCCCTCGATGACGGTGCCCGCGACTTCATGCCCAGGTCGGACCGGGTAGGTCTTGCCACGAGGCAGATCCATCCCGTGGAAGAGGTGAAGGTCTGTCCCACAGACGCCGCAGGCGGCCACCCGCACCCGCCCCCACCCTTCGGCGAGGGGGCGCCGATCCTCGCTGCGCAGGCGCAGAACACCGGGCTCGACCTCCACGAAGCGGACCGACATGGCTCCGACAATCTTGACTATGTTTAGCATCGTTTTGAAAGGCGGGGACGCCGTTGGCCGGGTGGCGGTCGTCACCGGCGCGGCCTCTGGGCTGGGCCGGTCGGTGGCCTCCCGCCTCTCCTCCGAGGGCTGGCGCGTCGCCGGGATCGATCTTCACGAGGCAGCCGGCGTCGACCTCCCGCTTGTCGCCGACGTGAGTCGGCCAGACGAGGTCGCCCGCGCCGTCGAGAGGGCCGCCGCCGAGCTGGGACCGCTGCATGCGGCGGCCGCCTGCGCCGGCGTCAATGCGGCCCGCTTCGATCTCGCGCACCGGCTCGACCCTGCCGAATGGCAGCGGTTGCTCCAGGTCAACCTCTCGGGCAGCTACCACACGGCCCGCGCCGTCCTGCCCAAGCTCGCAGCGACCGGAGGCGGCCTGGTTCTGGTCAGCTCGGTCTCCGCACATCACCCGCTGCCCGGCGCCGCCCACTACTCGGCCTCCAAGGCGGGCGTCGTCGCGCTTGCGCGGTCACTCGCCCTGGAGTACGCGCGCGCCGGCGTTCGCGTCAACTCGGTCGCGCCCGGATACATGGACACGCCGATGTCCGCTCCCACCCTCGGGCGCGGCGACCTCCGCCGACGGATCGAGGCATCGATCCCGCTCGGCCGCATCGCCGACCCCGACGAGGTGGCCGAGGTGGTGGTCTGGCTGCTCTCGCCCGCCGCTCGTTACATGACCGGACAGGAGCTGGTCGTCGACGGCGGCCTCGGCCTCACCACCTACTCATCGCCGGGGCTGATCGACCGGCTCTGGCGGGAGGCGGAGCCGGACGAGGGCTAGTTTTCGAGCAGGCGCCGGCGGACGACCTTGCCCAGCGAGGACCGTGGCAGTTCTGTTTGGAAGACCCAGGAGGTGGGCACCTTGAAGCCGGCCAGGCGGCCACGCACGAACGCCTGCAACTCCCCCTCGCCCGCAGAGGCCCCGGGCGCCAGCACGACGTGGGCGCGGATCGTCTCTCCGAATTCGCGGTCGGCGACGCCAACCACGGCCGCCTCGGCCACGGCGGGATGCTGGACGAGCACGTCCTCCACCTCCACCGGGTAGACGTTCTCCCCGCCCCGGATGATCTTGTCGCCTCGGCGGCCCGCGAGGAAGGCGTAGCCCTCGGCGTCGATGAGGGCGAGGTCGCCGGTGCGCAGCCAGCCAGCGGGGTCAATGCGGAAGAGATGAGGGCCGCGCGCGCAGAGCTCGCCGACGCCGTCGCGGCCAGGGTTCTCTACCCGGATCTCAGTTCCCGGCACGGCGCGCCCGATCGACGCCAGGAGCTCCGGCCGGCCGGCCAGCGCACGACGGTGGTCATGGTCGGAGAGGTAGGTGATCGGGCTTCCCTCGGTCTGGCCGAAGACCTGCACCAGCTCGACGCCAGGCAGCGCTTCCAGGGCCGCCACGAGGGTGTCGCGGTGGATCGGCGCCGCCCCGTACTGAAGAACGCGGAGGCGCGGCGTGGCCAGGGCGCCGGCGGCGAGGAGCCGCTCGATCATCGTCGGGACCAGGAGCGCGTGAGTGATGCCGAGCTCGCCCACCTGACGCCAGGCGTCGATGTCGAAGGTGGGCAGCAGCGCCACCGCCGCGCCCGCGGCGAGCGCCGCCAGCTGCATGCCGAGACCGGCGATGTGGTGGAAGCCTGAGGCCGAGGCGTAGAGGTCGCCGGGGCCGAGGTCGAGGACGGCGCGATTGACAGCCACCCGGGCCGCCATGCGGTCCTCACGCATCTCCACCGGACGCGGCAGGCCGGTCGTTCCCGAAGTGTGAAGGATCGCGACCAGGGCGTCCGGCCGGGGGTCGAACGGGAGCGGACGAGCTGGCCCGCGATCGAAGTCGGGCAGGAGCTCGACCCGGCGACCGGTGGCCGCGCTCACCTCCGCCGCGAGGGCGGTCGCACCCCTGTCGGCGACCAGCAGGTCGCCGCCCAGGGACGCCACGCACGCGCCAAGCTCGTGTGCGGTCAGCCGCGGCCCGAGCGGGGCCAGCGGGCGGTGGCTGGCGGCGGCGCCGAGCGCGAGCGCCAGCCCCGGCGGCGAAGCGGAGACGAGGGCGGGAACCGGCACGCCCGCGGGCGCCCGGACCCGGTCGAGCCAACCCGCGGCGTTCCCCGCTCGGGCGAGCAGCTCAGCCATCGACCAGGTCGCGCCGGGCGCGACCACCGCCGGCGTCCGGGCGTCCCGCCGCGCGAGCAGCGCCGACCACGTCTCGACAGTCCCAGGCGCGCCATTCAAGCTGCCTATCATGATCACGGTTATGGCCGCGACCGCGGGAGACGGGGAGCGCGGCCCACTTGCCGGAGTTCGCGTCCTCGATCTCACCCGGCTCCTGCCCGGTAACTATTGCGCCTGGCTCCTGGCCAGCCTCGGCGCCGACGTGGTCAAGGTCGAAGACGCCGGTGTCGGCGACTACATGCGGAGTTTCGGCACCCAGGTCGCTGGCATGGGCGCCGCCAACCACCTGGTCAACAGAGACAAGCGCTCGATCGTCATCGACCTCAAGCACGAGTCCGGCCGCGAGGCGTTCGCGCGCCTGGTCGCCGGTGCCGACGTCTTAGTCGAGTCGTTCCGGCCCGGCGTCCTGGCTCGGCTCGGCTTTGATGCCGACACTCTGCACTCGCTCAACCCGAGGCTCGTCTATGCGGCCATCACCGGCTACGGCCTCACAGGCTCGTGGCGCGACCGCGCCGGCCACGACATCAACTACATCGGCGCCACCGGGCTTCTTGACCGCAACGGGCCGGCCGGCGGCGATCCCGTCCTGCCTCCGATCCCCCTGGCCGACGTGATCGGCGGCGGGCTCGTCCCCGCTCTCGGCATCCTGGCCCTGGTCCTGGAGGCCCGGGCGACTGGGCGCGGGCGGACGCTCGACGCATCCATCACCGACGCCGTCGCCCTGCTGCCGG
Organism: Thermomicrobiaceae bacterium; assembly: GCA_035532355.1. GTDB lineage: Bacteria > Chloroflexota > Chloroflexia > Thermomicrobiales > Thermomicrobiaceae > DASSZN01. Next base: position 10,726 of record DATKRJ010000295.1, read on the forward strand.
GTATGGCCCTGGCCGAGGTTCTGGCCGGGGCGGACGCAGGCCGCCGGGGCGAGGCTCCATACGCTGGCTCGCTGGCGTGCTACCGCGTCTACCGCCTTGCGGATGGTTACGTCTCGGTCGGCGCCATCGAGGAGAAGTTCTGGGCCGAGGTCTGCGCGGAGCTGGG
>DATKRJ010000296.1:0-4836 GCA_035532355.1 Thermomicrobiaceae bacterium
CTACGCGGGAACAGCTTCGACTGCTTTCGGCCATCGAGGAAGATCCGCCGGCCCGCGCGGAGCTCGATCGGACTGAGGTCGCCGATGGCCTGCAGTACCGACTCGATGTCCAATTGGGCCGGCGGGTCCACAAGTGCCGATCCAACCAGAAGGCCGACTATCCACTCGAGCTTCTCGGCGTTGGAGGTCCGGCGTGCGCCATCGAGGGCGACCAGGACCGCATCCTCGAAGGCCTCGGTTCCCACGTAGTCCGCGTCGAGCTTGCCGGCGCCTAACTCTGCGACCTTCGCCTCGACGCGCTCCACGAAGCGCTCGAATCGACGGGTCAGAGCCTCTGTCTCCCAAACACCGATCGCCGCGGAGATCGATCCGCCAACGACCGGGATCGCTGCCGCGGTGACCGCGAGAGCCGCCTTCCCTGCTAGCTGCGCGTCCTTGGCCAGGTGGCCGGGGGTCGCATCCTTCACGGGCTGGAAGTCTCGGCCTCGTTGGCGACAGGTGCCGGTCGCGGCGCGGTTAACCGACCGGAATCACTCTCAGCGGCGCCGGTACGTGACCGTGAGCGTGTCCGGTGGTCGAAAGATCAGCGCCCCGATGCCACCCAGCATGATCACCCGCATGCAGCCGGAGCGCCCCGGAGTCAGTGACTGGCTCGCCACCTCGTATCCCTGACCCGCGAGGAGCTGCGCGTCTCGCTGCAGCTGCTGTTGGACACTTCGCGCGTTGCCGTGGTAGTTCCGGACGAGGACCGCCGCGGGCTGACCGGCGGTCTGGACGCGGCCGGCCGCTTCGACAGTCGCGACCCGGCCGAGAGCGAACTGGACCATTGCCGGATCCAACTGGTCGACTACAGCTAGGTCCTTGAACGCGGCGCCGGTTGCAGCCTTCGCCCGATCTTTAGGGGTCCCGTCGCTGAGGCTGACCGCGGCCGCTGCCGCCGCGAGCGCGCGTCGATCGTCCTTGGTCACGGTCCGCTTCGCCCAAGCAACCCAGTCGGCGAAGCTCACCCATTCCGCCGGCGGCTCCGGTTCGGCGGGAGCAACCGGAACCAGCGCCTCGCTCGCCGCGGTCGGCGCATAGGGGAGCCAGCGTTCACCATCCCAGTAGAACTTCCCGTCCGGGGACAGCTGCGGCGGTGGTGGCAGTTCAGACATACCGCTTCTCCTCTGATGATTCCGGCCGAATCACAAGCTCGCGGATGGCGGCGACGACGTCCGGATCCGGCGGGTGCTGGCCGATGGCCGAGAGGATCTTCGTCTCGGTCTGGCGGAGCAGGCCTCGACTGTCGTCGAGCGCCCGGGTGACCGTGTCGGCATCGACGCCGGCCTCTCGCGCCAGGTCGGTGGCGGTCCAGTTGCGAGCGACCATCGCCCTGCGCAGAGCCGCGGCCGGAATGCTGCGCTTCATCCGACCGGCCCGTCCCAGCTGGCCATGAAGGCCGCGAGCGCAGTACAGATCTCGAGTCTCGTCTTTGGTCCGAGGTTCCGCTGTCCGAATGCTGACTCCGGGACGCTCAGCAGCTTTCCGACGGTATCGATCGTGATGACCCGATAGGGGACGGATTCCCACTCGACCTTGCCGTCAGCGCCCGTCGTCTTGACGCCGTCACCGCCGATCCACACCCTTCTGATTCGGCCCGCTGCGCGAGGTGACAATGCAAGGACCTCGAGAGGGATATCGGGCTCGGGATTCGGAGGTTCCTCGCTCGCCGCGAGCGCAGCGATGACCTTATCGAGCTCATCACCCGCGTCGGCGAGGAGGCTCGTGGCTTGCTCGAGGTGGTCTTCGTCGAGGCCCGAGACGGTGGTCCGGAGGTCGAAGGACACTTCCGCATTCGCCTTCACAGCAGCCGCCAGCAGCTCGAGGCGGCGGCGCCGCGACTCGTCAACCGCCTTCGTGCGCTCCCACCAGTCACCGACCGGACCTGGCCAGGGCGGCCGATCGTTGACAACTCGGTCCAGCGGCCGGCCTTCGATCACACTCCCGATCGCCTCGAGGAACTGCGGCAGTTTCTCCGGCGCGACCTCCTCCAGCTGCCGGGCCTTGATCCGGACGTAATCGGCGACCCGGCGGACATCGGTAAACGCCTGGTCGCCGTCGACCATCCGCTGAGCTCGAGCCGAATGATTCAGTCGCTCGACCAAGGACATGTCGTCAGTGGCTGGCTGGAAGTTGGGTTCGTATTCCTCGCCGGCGCCGAGCCGGTCGCGGAGAGACTCGCTCACGACGCGCGGTCCAGGCGGGTCCGGGCCGGAACGCGCCGGAGCAGGAGTGCCTGCGCCCGGTTGATAAGCACCAGCGGGTCATTCCACCAGGACTCAATCCGATCCAGCCGGCGCGTGAGTGCCTGACGACGACGTTTGGCGTTCTTCTTGGCCATCTGGGATAGCCTCCTCAGGGGGTCGTCTCACCCGGTGGCATCAACACCGGCGCGGGCGGCCCTCACTGGCACCCTAGCACCGCTCGAAACCGAGTGCCTACGGTCAGGCTGTGGCTAGGACCGGCTGATTCCGAGTCAGGCTGTCCAATCGCCATGAAATCGTGGCTTCTGCCCGCCCCGGAGCCCCCGGCCGAGGTAGTCTCCGTGTCGAACACATGGGCTGGGAAACATCAGCGGCGGAGCTGGCCGCCCTGGCTCGGAGTCGGGGGTTGAGCCCGAGCTGGCACACCGCCATTTGCACCCGGTGCGGAGAACGGTCGGAGGTGGGGGTGATCACCCACGGGCCCGGCTGTGACCGCGCCGAGGATGCGATCGAGTTCCGGCCAGTCAAGCCGATCGAGGCTCCAGAGTAGGGCGACCGCCAGCTGTCGCAGAAGCTAGGAGAATCGTCGCGTGGTGACGACCGAGCTGCCGGAGGCGGACGGGCAGGATCCCGAGCTCCCCGACGACGCGCCGGCCGACGTCTGCGTCGAGCTCAAGGCCGCCGGCCGCTGAAAGACAGGGCCGACTGATTCGGTCAGAATCGGCCAGTGCCACGGCGCCGGCGGGTTCGGCCTCGAAGAGGCGGGGGCGGTGCCCTGATCCTGATCGTCATCGTCGTCGTCTTCGTCTTGGTGTTGATCGCCGCGGGGCTCGACGCTGTCGCCCGGTTCGGTAATGACCATCCGGAAGCACTCGGACTCATCGTCCTGGCCATCCTCGCGGCCGCCTTGCTCGCCGCCGGCTTTTACATCAGACGGTGGTGGATCCGCCGACAGGCTCAGCGCGCCTACCGCGAGTTGCTCCTCAATCCGGACCTTCTATGGGTCGACGAGCTGCCCGGCACAGAGTTCGAGCTGCTCCTTGCCTATATGTTTCGCGACCTCGGCTACCAGGTCGACCAGACTGCTGTCACCGGTGACTTCGGGGCTGACCTAGTCCTCCGTCGTGAGGGCAGGCTCTCGATCGTGCAAGCCAAGCGGCAGTCGCGACCGGTCGGCATCAAGGCGGTCCAGGAGGCCTTCAGCGCGATGACCTACTACTCGGCGGTCGAGGCCATGGTCATCAGCAACGCCGGCTATACGCCCGGAGCGCGGGCGCTTGCCAACCGCACCGGTGTCAATCTGCACGACCGCATCTGGCTCTCGGCGGGCCCTTCGCCACGCGCTCGCCGCTCGCAAGGGCCAGCCGCCGCAGGCCTCGGCATTCTGGAGCTGACGGACCGGCGCGTTTGACCCCTACGCTGACCCCTACCGGGGCGCGGTTTGGTGCCTTTTCGTGCGCGTCGGTGCGCGCTTCCCGTATTCGAAACGCCTCGGCTGAACTCGGTCGCAGCGGGTTCAACTCCCGCCGCCTCCACCAACCGCGCTTCAGCCTTCGCGGGCCGTCGTCCCCGCCAGGTCGATCATCCGGCACGGGATGTCAGCGTCCTCGTCGATGTGATAGCTGGCGCAGACGCGGTGGCAGCCGTCGGCAATGGTGAGCGGGATGCTGTCGCGAAGGCGCCCACGGACCAGGAGGACGGGTGAGAGCAGCTTGCCCTTGTTCACCTTGGCGACGTCTTTGGCGACATGCACGTTGCTGATGGGCAGCGGCTCCAGCAGGCTGGCCCGGAGCAGGTCCTTCGCCTTGCGGCGGATGATCGGCGACTGGCGCAGGCGGTTCACTAGGGCCGTCGCCATCTCGGGCTCGACGGTGAGGCTCAGGTAGTCGCTAGCGGCCGGATAGTCGTGGTCGTCCGGGTCCTCCTTCCAGTTCAGCTTGGCCATCGCCGCTCCTCCTTCTCGAGAAGCCTCTAGGGCTTCAATTCCAGGGTCATGAGCTTTGCCGCCGCCACCTCTGCCTCGGTGTGGGGAATCGGGATCCCCTCACCTCGCAGCCAGAGCGGCAGCTGGTCGTCGTAGTGCGGTGACATCGGGTTGCCGGACTGGCCGCCGGGAAGGATCCAGCGCGAGTTCTCGAAGCGGCCGAGGTCGACGATCATCCGCATCGACTGGACGAAACTCGGGTTCGCTGAGGGCTGAAGCGGATCGACCGCCGCCTGGGCGACGGTGTTCTGGTCACCGCCACAGGGAAAGGGGCCGAGGTTGTAGACGCGGTCGAGTGGTTTGCGGGCCCCGAGCGGGTGAAGGAAGGTGAGGGGCCGAACCCGGCCCCAGGCCCAACCGGACTGCTCGGCGCCGCGTGACCGCTCCAGCTCCCCGATCGCTGCGGCGAAGGCGTCCGCGACCTCCGCGTCCCACGAGCGGCCGAACCAGCCGGCCGGCTTCTCACGGAGAAGACGGACCAGGTGGCCGGTGCGGCGGACGCTGAAAACGCTGTGTGGCGAGAGGACGGTGAAGCCCTTGCCGGCAGCCCACTCCCAGCTGTTGGGGGCCTTGGCCCGGCAGACCCGGCGGATCATCTCCGCCTGCCAA
>DATKRJ010000297.1:0-4414 GCA_035532355.1 Thermomicrobiaceae bacterium
AGTAGACGCTGGTGCTGGTGCGCTGGTAGGAGAGGATCGCGACCGGCCGACCGTAGAAGGGATGGCCGGGCAGGGTGACGAAGCCCCTCGCTACGCGCGGCGCTGGTAGACCGTTCGGTGCAGTGGATTGATCACCATTACGATCGCCCGGTTGGCCAGCCGGTCCAGCCCGGCACTCGCCAGTAGCGGGTCGCCGAATGGCTCCGGCCACTCGACCGGCGCCCGGTTGCTGGGCAGGATGATTTCGCTGCCCAGTTGCGCGTCGTCATGCGCTGGCGGTGAGCGATGCGAGCAGCCGCCGCGTCGCCCCGCTCAGGTAGCCGGAGCGTCGATGGATGGCCATCACCGGGACGGCCGTCTCGAGGGCCACAATGTTCAAGACGCGCAGCGTTCCCAAACGGACCTCCTCCTCGACGGCGCTCGCGTGCAGCAGGCCCACGCCGAAGTCTGCCTCGATCAGCCGCTTCTGTGCCGTGAGGCTGTCGATCGCGATGTGCTCCGCGTCGCCCAGCCCGCAACGCAGCAACTGCCGCTCCACCGCCCGCATGAACGGCTCGCTGTACAGTGAAGCCCCCCGAGGAAAACCCACCCACGGCACACCGACGAGCGCCCGCGCATCGGTGGCGGCAGGATCGATGAGCTGGGATTGGCCCGCGCAGACCACCCGCAGCGGCTCATCGTCAACGGGCAGCGCGACCAGATCACCGTCCGGGCCCGCGAAGTAGCGCAAGCCGATTTGTGCCTCACCCCGCTGCACCATCGCGCTCACCTCGTCGCTCCGCGCGGTGTGCATCAGCAGCCGCACCTGCGGCTGTCCGTCTCGAAACGCTCGCAGCCGCGCCGTCAGCCCGGTGCTCGCCAGCGTCCCAACCAGCGCGAGTGTCACCGTGCCCCGCTCCTCTGCCTCCAGCGCCCGCGCCGCCTCCGCTCCGTCCCGCGCCGCCGCCAGCACCTGCCGGGCATAGGGCAGGAACGCCTCCCCGGCGTCGGTCAGCCGCACTCCGCTCGGCACTCGATCGAAGAGCGGCACGCCAATCTCCCGCTCCAACAGGTCGATACGTCGGCTCATCGCCGGCTGCGAGAGGTGCAGCGCCACCGCCGCGCGCGAGACGCTACCCGCCTGTGCGATGGCCACAAACGCCTCGATCTCGATCATCTCCATATTTATCAGCATAACCGATAGCGGGGCTGACGTCGATCTATTCGACAAATGCCATTGCGCGGCGTACGGTCGGAGCGTGCCGTTCTGCGGAGCGGGTCGCAGCAAACGCTCGACCGAGAGGTCGCTGGCTGGGCAGTGTGCACGCCGAAGGGAGCGGCGACGCGGGGCACGTCACAGGTGCTCCCGTCATCCTCTCGTTCGGCAGCCTGCTGTCCGCGGACAAATGGCTCCGCGACTCCGCTGCTGAGTTGGCAGGCAGCATCTGGCACGCCGCACCGGCACCGCGATGGCACACCCGTGCCATGAGGCGCGGCAATTCGTATTCACCTCATGCGGAGGACGTGATGACGATCCATCCCGTGATCGACGGACCGACCGATCCCTCCCCGGTCTGGCAGGAAAAGGCGCTGCGCTTGCGTCGCTTGCACGAAGGCCCCGACGTACTGGTGCTGCCGAATGCGTGGGACCGGCTCAGCGCCCGGCTCCTCGCGCGTCTGCCAGATTGTCGGGCATTGGCCAGCACGAGCGCCGGGGTCGCCGCCGCCCTCGGCTACCCGGACGGCGAGCGCGCGCCCCTCGACGCACTGCTCGCCGTCGTCCGGCTGATCGTGGCGGCGGTGGACCTCCCGGTCACGGTGGACTTCGAAGCCGGGTACGCCGAGACTCCCGCGCAGCTCGCGGAGAACGTCCGCCGTGTCGTGGCGGCGGGCGCGGTCGGGATCAATCTCGAAGACGGCATCGGCGACGGCGCCGCGCACGGCACCCTGCGCGATCCCGCCGAACAAGCCGCGCGACTCGACGCGGCGCGCGACGCGTTGCAGGTCGGCGGCGTGCCGGGCGTACTCAACGCGCGGACGGACGTCCTCATGCAGCAGCACGGCGCGCCGGAGTCGTGGCTGCCGGAGGTGGTCCGGCGCTGTCAGCTCTACGCGGCACACGGGGCGGATTGCGTCTTCGTGCCCGGCCTGCCGATGCACGGCCAGTCGCCCGAGGAGGCACGCCGCGACATCGCCCTGCTCGTCCGCGAGGCGGGTCGTCCCGTCAACCTGCTCGCCTCGTCACTCACGCCGCCGGTAGCGGTGCTGCACGAACTGGGTGTGCGCCGCCTGTCCACCGGTTCGGGCCTCTTTCGCCTGGCGTACGCGACCGCGCGCGAGGCCGCGGCGCAGATCCTCAGCACGGGCGACTCCACCGTTCTCACCGGCGCGGACGCCCTACCCCATCCCAAGGTAAACCAAAATCTCTCCGCTACTGATGATTCGCGCCGGTGACTGGGCGCGCGGTGAAAGGCATGAACGATGATGGCCTTCCCCGACGATCCGATCGCGGCGGTTACCCACCCCGACCCCTACCCCTATTACGCGGACCTCGTTGCGCGCAGGCCACTCTACCGCGATGGCGTGCTTGGGCTGTGGGTCGCCTCCAGCGCCGACGCCGTGACGTCCGTCCTGACCAGCGACCTTTGCCGGGTGCGGCCGCCGACGGAGCCGATCCCTGCCGCGCTGCGCGGGGCGCCGGCCGGGACGATTTTCGGGCATATGGTTCGCTTCAACGACGGCGCGGCCCACTGCCCGCTCAAGGGGGCCGTCTCCGCATCGTTCGACGCGATCACTGCGGTCCGGGTGGCCGAACAGAGCGCCGCATGGGCGCGCTCCCTCGCGGAGAAGATCGAACCGACGCGCGATCCCGCCCGTCTCTCCCGCTTCGCCGTCCACCTGCCGGTCTACGTCGTGGGGAGCCTACTCGGTGTCCCCGATGACCTGCTCCCCCAGACTGCAGCGTGGACGGGCGATTTCGCGCGCTGTTTCTTCCCGGGCAGCAGCCCCGAGCAAGTCGCGCGGGGAATCGTCGCGGCAGGCCAGCTGCTCGCGATGTTCGGCGACCTCGCGCCGGCACTCCTGGGTGAATCGCCCGACACGCTCCTGGCGCTCCTCGCGCGGGAGGCGCGGCGCGTCGGGCGCGACGACGCGGAGGTCATCGTCGCGAACGGGATCGGCTTCCTGCCCCTGCAATATGACGCGACGCCGGCCCTGATCGGGAACACCCTCCGCGCGTTGGCGTCCCATCCGGGGGTGCATGCCCGGCTCGTTGTCGATCCCGGCCTGCTCGACGACGTGATCGACGAGGTCCTGCGCTACGACGCCCCGGTGCAGAACACGCGCCGCTTCGTCATACGCGATGGGGAGATCGCGGGGCACGAGATGCACGCGGGCGACGCCATACTCGTCGTTCTCGCCGCCGCGAACCGCGACCCCTCGGCCAATCCGTGCCCCGAGCACTTCGATATTTCTCGGGAGGACCGACGCGTCTTCACCTTCGGCGCCGGCATGCATGCGTGCCCCGCCGCACGGCTGGCCACGACGATCGCGCGGGCGGGCATCGCGCAACTGCTCTCGGCAGGGGCTGACCCGCAGCGACTGGCCAAATCGGCGACCTATCGTCCGTCGCATAACGTGCGCAGCGCGCTCGCACCGCTGGAGTGAGCAGTGAACAGTTCCCATCCGCCCGCTGCTCACCCCGTCACTCGCGACAGAAAGGAACGCATCCATAAAGAACATCGTCGATGCCCCCATCGCCGCCGACCTCCGCCCCTACTCCGTCGGGGTGATCGCCGCCGGTCTCTGCTTCGTTGCGGGCCAGTTCGGCACCGACGCGGACATTCGCCCGGTGGGTGATGTCGAGGAGCAGACCGCGCTGGCGCTCGACCACATCGCGGCGGTCCTCGCGCGGGCCGGGAGCGGCTTGTCCCACGTCGTCCGCACGACGGTCTGGATGCGCTCGCTGGATGACTTCGTGAACTGCGGCGGGGTCGGCGGCCACCGCGCCCGCGGGCAGTGCTGTCAGCGGCACGACAACGGCGTCGGGCAGCGCGTGGCCTCTCCGGTTCCCATCGCAAGTCGCTTGCGCCCCGCACCCACGGGCCATCCGATGGGTCCTCTCCATCGTACTCCCCTCGACGCAGGCTCATGCGTGGCGGCGCCAGACGCCGTCAGGGGACACGGGAGGGAGGACTCGATGCACACGCTCCACGCTCCGGCAACAGCTCGGATCAAACGGCTCGCACTCGGCTTGGTGCTGGCCGGGGCGCTGGCGGTCGGCGGCAGTTCGGTAGCGTTGGCCGCGGCGAACCCCAACGGCACGGGTCAGCCGTCGCAGACGTGTCTGAGCTCGACCGCACTGACGGAGCCGGGGAACGCCGCGGCCGCACCCGGCTCGGCGTTCAACGAGACCGGGCCCGGCACCGCAGGCACG
>DATKRJ010000298.1:0-15069 GCA_035532355.1 Thermomicrobiaceae bacterium
GCTGGCTCACGGCCTGGAACATGACTGGAGCGTCGGCCTCCTTGTCGATCGCCTGACCGACCTTGAACCGCGCCACGGCGTGCGCGTCGCTCGAGGCCACCTCGCGGCGCAGCCGCGCGTGGTCGAGCATGCCGGCGATCCTCCCGCCGACCCGCTGCGCGACTGCCAGGTCCTCGGAGTCGTAGTGGCGGATCGCCGCGGTGCGGGCCAGCAGCATGACCGCGACGACCCGCCTCCCGATACTGATCGGGATGGCCATCGCCGAGGCCATGCCGACCTCGCGGAGCGCGCTGAGCTCCCGCGGGCCACGACAGGACGCCGTCAGGGCTGCGTCGCCGATTACCGGGCGCAGTTGCGGCTGCCCGGTGCCGGCCGCCCGGAGGACTGGGACGGGGGCCGCCAGGTCGAGCAGCAGGTCACGCCCGAGCTCGCGGAGCGCCGGCTGACGGTGTGGATCGACGTGGCGGATGCCCAGCGGCTCGAGGCTCCCGTCGATCCGCACGAGGTAGAGAATGCACCAGTCGGCGAGCGTTGGGACGAGCCCCGCGGCGGCCGCGGCAAGCACGTCGTCATCCGTGGCAGACTGGCCGGGCTCGATCGACAGTGCGGTGAGCAGGTCCGCCAGCGCCTGACGGCTCCGCAGCGTCTGGAGCTCGGCCTGGAGCGCGGCCAGGCGCAGCGCCTGGGTCGGCTCCGCGGACCCGCCGCGCACGCCGCCTGCCGGACGGCCGGATGCGGAGCTCGATGGATCGAGGCTCTGGCCCTCGGAATCGCCGCCCCAGCCGGAGGTACCCGCCGTCGTGGCGATCGTAACCAGCCCGGGCCGTCCTCCCACGTCTGCCATGCCAGCCTCCCCACGGCGCGAGCCGAACGTTGGACGGGATGTCGCCGCACCCTCCAGTCATAGGCATTGCTGTCCGATCCGACAAGGGCAACAGGTCCGGGTTGAGTTCGGACCGAGGTTGCGTCCGGGCCCAGCAGGACGAGGGGACACCGCCGCGCTATCCTCGGGCCGCCTCCTCGTCGACGCTGCGCGCGGCCGGCGCTGCCCTGGTGTCGCGGCACGGGCATTGACGGTCGAATGCCGTCCTCACCGGGGTCGCCGCGCTGCCGGTTGGCCCCAGGGGGCATAATCACGGGTGTACGTGCTGGCCGACCCCCACGGGTGCCACCCCACGGGTCACGATTGAGTCTGGCATTGGTCCGCAGGACGCCGGCTGGTGCAGAATCTGGCGCGGCCGACAGGGACCCGCGACAGACCAGGAGAGCCGCCGGCTGGTCCGAAGGGAGCCTTGCACATGAATCGACTGCCGAGGGTGATTCGCGGCTTCGCCGTCGCGGCCGTTGCGATCGCGGCGGTGGTCGCGTTGATCCTTGGCGCGGCATCGGTGACCACCTTTGCCCAGGACACGCTGGCGAGCTCGCGTGCGCCGGGGTTCCAGGCGATCACGATTCCGGCCAATGCTGGCAGTGAGCTAGCCTCGTTCGAGAAGGTGCTGAGCCCGCTGCGCGGCGGCCGGCCGGCGCCCCAGTTCTCGGACCTCGGCAGGCTGACCACCGTGCTGGGGCGCCAGAGCCTGCACGCGGGCGCGAGCCTGAGCGACGCCGAGGCCCACGCCGGGTCGAAGCTCCCAACGCCGCACCGTCTCCCGGCGGCGTTCACCGGCCTGCAGCCGACCGTGTACACGGGTGACGCGGGTACCGTCGAGTACGTGCTGGACGTCCAGAAGGCGGACGATCTGCTGTCGGGGTTTCACGCCGCGACGAACGGACTACCGAACCCGGCCGACACGCCGACGGTTACCTTCATGCTCGACATCCCGCCGTCTGCCGCGTACGTCTATCAAAGCGGGAACAATCGGCTGGCGGTCGGGGTGCTGGCGAGCCCGACCATGACCATCCCGCCCTCGGTCGACCCGAACGCGCTGCGCGATGACGTGCTGTCGTTCCCGGGCCTGCCGCCCGCGGTATCCAACCAGCTCCACGCCATCCACGACTGGCAGCACCTGTTGGTCGTGCCGCTGCCGGCCGGAGCGACGACCAGCCAGCTGACCGTGCACGGATCGCCCGCGCTGCTGATTCAGGACCAGACGCGGGCGGCCGTCCTCTGGCAGAGTAACGGACGGCTCTACTTCGTGGCCGGCGAGGGCATCAGCGGGACCGACGCCGTGGCGATAGCCGTCGGGGTGCAGGAGTAGCCGGAAGGCATGGCTACCGGCCGCGGGCGGTCACGGAGGGCGCGATCGCGACGGCCGCCTAGCCGTAATGGTGGCGGAACCGCGGGGCATCGTCCTGCCATGCTCCCTGGGCCGCGCCGGCACCGCTGAGATGGCGGTCGATCAGCTCGGCGTCACCGAGCGCCACGTCCAGGCGCAGGCCGCGGCCGGCGTAGTGGGCCGCCAGTTCGTCGAGGCGTGCCTGCTTCCAGCCGGGGTCGCCGGCGGCGTATGACGTCCGTCAGCGGTCGCCGTTCGCCCGCGCGGCCGTTTCGCGCTTCTGAGCGAGCAGCGGCGCGGACGACGCGAGCAGGCCCATCGCCTGCGGATCAAACTCGGGAGTTCCGTCGCCCCCGCAGGCGGGATGCTCGCTGAACCACACGACGTGCCGGCGTCGTCCGGGCCGTGGGACCAACGGCCGTGAGCGTGCGAGATCGCCCTCAAAGGCGGCAGCCTCTGTCGTTGACCGGCTCCCACTGCGGCGCCATACTCCGCATCCGGTCCGGCATGCAGCGATGGGGAGAGACCGCGACGGTGGCTGAGGCGGCGCGTTGTTCGGCTGGCTGACGCTCGCGGTCGTCGCGGCCACGCTGCTGCTGATCCTTGTCCGCCCGCGCGGGATCTCGGAGGCGTGGGTCGCGGCCGGCGGCGCGTTGTTGATGCTGGTGGTCGGGGGAGTCGGCCTGCGCGATGTGCGCGACATCCTGGCCCAGACCGGCAACGTGCTCCTCTTCCTGCTGGGTATGATGGTGCTGACCGACCTGGTGGAGCGCGCCGGGGTGTTTGCCTGGCTGGCCGAGGCCGCGGCGCGGCTGGCCCGGGGCTCCGGGCTCCTCCTCTTCTGCAACGTCTTCCTGCTCGGTGCCGTCGTGACCGCCCTCCTCTCGCTCGACGTCACGATCATCACGCTCACGCCGATCGTGTTCGCCCTCACCAGCCGGCGGAAGCTCGACCCGCTGCCGTACATGTTCGCCTGCACCTTCGTGGCGAACACCGCCTCGCTGATCCTCCCGGTCAGCAACCTGACCAACCTGCTGGTCTACAGCCAGCTGCACCTCGGCTTCTTTGCCTTCGCCGGTCGCATGTGGCTGCCGAACCTGGCGGCGGTCGTGGTCAACCTGGGCGTCTTCCTGCTCCTCTTTCGGCGCAGCCTGCCGCGGCGCTTCGGCGGAGCGACGGACGTCGCCATGCCGGAGCGGGACTGGTGGTTCCGGACCGCCGCGCTCGTCCTGGGCGCCACGTTGCTGGGGCTGCTGGCCCTCGGTCTGATCGATCGGCCGCTGGCCTGGGCCGCGATGCTGGGCGGCGGCGGGCTGCTGGCGATCGGGCTCGCGTCGGGCCGGGTTCGGGCGCGCCGGGTCGTCCGGGAGGTCTCGTGGCCACTCTTCGTCTTCGTCGTCGGCATGTTCCTGGTCGTGCGCGGGTTCGAGCACGCCTGGCTGAGCCGGCTCGATCTGACGCTGCCGACCACGCCCGGGGCGGCACTGGTGCTGAGCGCGCTGGGGAACGCCGTCGGCAGCAACGTGGTCAACAACGTGCCGATGACGTTGCTATCGCTGGCGGTGCTGAACCACAGCGGGTCCGGCCCCAGCCGCGAGGCGCTGGCCTACGGCACCCTGCTCGGGGCCAACATCGGTCCGACCCTGACGACGTACGGCTCGCTGGCCACGATGCTCTGGCTGACGATCGTGCGCAAGCGGGGTCTGGCGATCTCGACCGGGCTCTATCTACGGATCGCCGCGGTGACCATGCCGCTCGTGCTCGCGGCCGCGATGGGCGCGCTCTGGCTCACGCTCCGGTGAAGAGCACGCCTCGCGGCCTCCAGCACGGAACTGCCACGCCCGCGATCGGTTGCTGACGCTTCGGTAGCATTGCCTCGGTAGACTTGAGGCGCGCGGCGGTTCGCTGCCGCGCTCGCCATACGCCGAGTCCGGCCGGCAGAGGGCGGGCTTGGGCTGGATCGGCGCGCCGGGCTCGTCCCGAAACGCGCGGGGAATGCGAGAATTACGACTAACAGGCTGGGGCGGTCTGAGGGGAAGGGTGTACTGAGGCAGTGTAGACGCCCCGTCGCGCGGTTCGTCGCGGACGAGCGCCGCCGCTCATCGTGGCGGCGGAGAAGAGGAAGGGGATCTTAGCCATCATGAACACCCTCCGCGAGGGCCTGGCGCTCAGCCCGGACAATCTGCGGCGACGGCTCGACCCGGCCGCGCTGCCCTTCGCCTCCACGGCCGAGGTCGCACCGCTCGACGGCACGATCGGGCAGCCGCGGGCGCTCGACGCGATCGAGTTCGGGCTCGACGTCCACAACTCGGGGTACAGCCTCTACGTCGCCGGCAATCCCGGATCCGGGCGCGAGACCACCGTACGTGACTACCTGCAGCGATTCGCCGCCACCCGGCCGATCCCGTCGGATTGGGTCTACGTGCACGACTTCGGTCAGCCGGACCAGCCGCAGGCAATCCGTCTGCCGGCGGGCCAGGGTACGGCGTTTGCCCATGACATGGATGAGTTCATCGAGGGGGCGCAGCGGGCCATCCCGCGCGCCTTCGACAGCGAGGACTACGAGCGCCGGCGGCGCGACGCACTGGGCGAGCTGTCGCAGCAGCGCGACGCCATCTTCGAGCAGTTGCAGTCATTCGCGCGGACGCGCGGCTTCACGCTGGAGGCGACGCCGGCCGGCATCGTCAGCGTCCCGGTGGTGCAGGGCAAGCCGCTGGCGAGCGAGGACTTCGAGAAGCTCCCCGACGAGACCAAGCAGCAGTTGGAGCGACTGGACCGGGAAATCCAGGGGCAGGTGTCGGCCGGCCTCCGCCAGGCGCGTCAGCTCGAGAAAGAGGCGACCGAGCGGCTGCGCAGCGTCGACCGTGAGGTCGCGCTCTTCGCCGTCGGGCCGCCCCTCGACGACCTGCGCGAGCGATACGGCGGCCAGCCGAAGGTGCTGGCCTGGATCGACGCCGTCCAGAAGGACATTCCCGAGCACCTGTCCGACTTCCGCCCGGCCCCGGCGGAGCAGCCGGCCGGCCCGGCCGGCATGCCGGGGATGGGGGGCGAGCCGGACGTGGGGCGCTACCGGGTCAACGTGCTGATCGACAACGCCTCGGCGACCGGCGCCCCGGTCGTCGTTGAGCGCAACCCGAGCTTCTACAACCTGAACGGGCGGATCGACTACCGGGCGACCTTCGGCGCCATGGTCACCGACTTCCGCCAGGTCAAGCCGGGTGGGCTGCACCGCGCCAACGGCGGCTTCCTGGTCGTTCACGTCCTCGACGTGCTGCGGAGCCCTTTCGCCTGGGACGCCCTCAAACGCGCCCTGATCAGCCGGGAGGTCCAGGTCGAGAACCTGGGCGATCAATTGACGGCCCTGCCGACGGCCCGCCTGCGCCCGGAGCCGATCCCGCTCGACGTCAAGGTGGTCCTGATCGGCCCACTGGACGTCTACCACGCGCTCTACCAGCTCGACGAGGACTTCCAGGAGCTGTTCAAGATCAAGGCCGACTTCAGCCCGGAGATGGACTGGAACGATGAGCACGTCCACAACTACGCCGCGTTCATCAGCCGGCGGGTGGGTGAGGCCGGTCTGCGCCACTTCGACCGCAGCGCGGTCGCGCGGGTGGTCGAGGAGGGCGGCCGGCTGCTCGAGGATCAGCGCAAGCTGTCGACACGCCTGCTCGACATCGCGAACCTGATCACCGAGTCCAGCTACTGGGCGGACAAGGCCGGCCACGACCTCGTGCTGGCCGAGGACGTCGAGCAGGCGATCCGCAAGAAGGAGTACCGCTCCAACCTCATCGAGGAGCGGATGCGGGAGATGATCGCGGACGGTACCATCGCCATCGAGACCGACGGCCAGCGCGTCGGCCGGGTGAACGGCCTGTCGGTGCTCGACCTCGGCGACCGTGCCTTTGGCCAGCCGTCGCGGGTGACCGCGCGGGTCTCGCTGGGGCGCGGCGCGATCCGGAGTATCGAGCGCGAGATCGAGCTGTCGGGCCCGATCCACTCCAAAGGGTTCCTGATCCTGTCCGGTTACCTCGCAGCCCAGTACGCCCAGGACGCGCCGCTGGCGGTGTCGGCCACGATCACGTTCGAGCAGTCCTACGGCCAGGTCGACGGCGACTCGGCCTCCTCGACGGAGCTCTACGCACTCCTGTCCGCGCTGGCAGAACTCCCGCTCGACCAGGGGCTGGCGGTCACCGGGTCGGTGGACCAGTACGGCGACGTGCAGGCGGTCGGCGGGGTAACGGCCAAGATCGAGGGCTTCTACGCCGTGTGCAAGGCCAAGGGGCTCACCGGCCGGCAGGGTGTCATCATCCCGGCCACGAACGTGCCCAACCTGATGCTCGACCAGGAGATCGTCGAGGCGGTTCGGGCGGGTCAGTTTCACGTCTGGGCCGTGCGGAGCGTGGACGAGGGGATCGAGATCCTGACCGGTAAGCCGGCGGGTGAGCGCGGCCCGGATGGGACCTTCCCGGAAGGCACGGTCCACCGGCTGGTGCACGACCGCATCCGCGCCTACTCCGAAGTGCTGAAGGCCTTCGGCGGGACGACCGAGGCCGCCGCGCATGCCGACGGCACGGGCGCGCCGGCCGCGACTCCATCGACATAAACGCCAGCACGCCGCCATCGGGACACGAGTTGAGGGGCGCCAAGCCGGCGCCCCTCAGCGTATGCGTGATACCCGATCCCGGGGTGGCGCCATCCGGTCAGACGGCCTGGGCCTCCCAGTGGAAGAACCGCACGGCCAGCACCAGCGCGACGGCTGCTGTGCCGAGCATGACCAGCGCGTCGCCCCAGACGCCGAACACGGTCGCGCCGTGGATCATGATGTCCCGCAGCCCATTGGCGAAGTAGGTGAGCGGGATCACATCCGTGATCGGGCGCATCCAGGCGGGCGCGCTATCGAGCGGGAAGAACACGCCGCCCAGGAACATCATCGGAAAGGCGATCGCGTTGGACAGGCTGTCGGCGACCTCGGTGTTGCGCGCGACCCCGCTGATCAGAAAGCCGATCGCCAGGAACGCCAGCGCGCCGAGCGCGATCATCGCGACCAGCGACACCACGTCGCCCGAGATCTTGACGTGGAACAGCACGGTCGCGACCCCCAGCAGGATCACCGACTGCAGGACCGCGATCAGCACCTGGGTCAGGATGCGGGCCAGGATGAACATCCAGAGCGGGAACGGCGTGGCTTTGATGCGCCGCAAGATCCCGCGCTCCCGGTAGGTCACGAACGAGGACGACAGCCCGATCATGCCGTTGTTCATGATCGACATCGCCAGGATACCGGGCACCAGGAAGTCGATGTAGCTGGTGTGCTGGGTGTTGACGCCCTGGACGGTGGCCACGATCGGCGTCGGCGCCCTGGTGATCGCCTGGTTGGCCTCGTCGAAGAACTGGCGGATGGCGGCGACCGCGACCTGCGACGTCTGCGGGTTCGACTGGTCGAAGTAGATCTGGGCAGACGTCGTGCCCGCCTGGGCACCCGGCGCGAAGACGACCACGACGTCGCGCTTGCCCTGCTGCAGAGCGGCGAGCTCGGCGTCGCGGCCGCCGGCGGTCACGCTGAAGCCGGAGACCTGCTTCATCTGGTCGGTCACCTGCTGCGTTACCGACGAGCTCTCGGCACCGACCACGCCGATGGTCAGGCTCAGGTTCCCGCCGGAGAAGAGGTAGCCGAAGAGCACGATGAAGATGACCGGAAAAGCCAGCAGCCAGAACAGGGCGGCCCGGTTGCGCAGGGTCATCTTGAGGTTGGCCACGATCATGTAGCGCAGGGCAGTCACTCCCGCAGTCTCCGTCCCGTGAAGCGGAGGAAGACGTCCTCCAGCGTGGCTTTCGAGGTCGCCAGGTTGTCGAGCCGCAGTCCGTAGTCACGCGCCAGGCCGAGCAGCCCGGTCATGGTTACCTGGACATCCTCCGTATGAACCTCGAGCTGGCCGTCGCCGACCTCGGCGCTGGTCACGCTGGGAAGCGCGCGCAGCCGGGCGAGCGGCACGTCGGCGTCCCCGATGCGGGCACGGATGGTGGCGGTGGCGTCGAGCGCGTCGGTGAGGTTGCGCGGCGTGTCGCAGGCGATGATCTTGCCGTGATCCATGACCGCGACCCGGTCGCACAGAATCTCGGCCTCCTCCATGTAGTGGGTCGTCAGCACGACGGTCTTCCCACCCGCCTGCACCGCGCGCACCACGTCCCACAGATTGCGGCGAGCCTGTGGGTCGAGTCCGGTCGTCGGCTCGTCCAGGAAGATCACCGCCGGGTCGTTGACCATCGCCAGCGATATCGAGAGCCGCTGCTGCTGGCCGCCGGACAGCGCGTTGACGTAAGCGTCGGCCTTCTCCGCGAGCGAGACCATGTCGATCAGCCGGTCGATCCGGGCGGCCGACGTGTCGGCGCCGTAGAGGGCGGCGAACAGGGCGATCAACTCCCGCACCGACAGGAAGTCGAACAGCGCCGTCGACTGCAACTGCACGCCGATCAGGCGCTTGACGGCCTTCGGGTCGCGTCGCACGTCGACGCCGGCGACCTCGACCGTGCCTCCATCGGGCTCGCGCAGCCCCTCGATCATCTCCAGGGTGGTCGTCTTGCCGGCGCCGTTCGGCCCCAGGATGCCGAAGATCTCCCCGGGGCTGACGTCCAGGTCGATGCCGGCGACGGCCGTGAAGTCGCCGTAGCGCTTGACGAGGCCGCGGACCAGGATCACCGGCGGCCCGCCGGGCAGCGTCGCGGGTGCGGCCGGGAGTGTCTCGGACTGCTGCACTGGGTCGTTCCCTTCCGCGCGGCCGGGTGGCCACGTCGACGTCTGATCCCTCGGCGCGCTGCGTTCGGTGGGCCGCGACATCGAAGGACTGTAGCCTGCCGGCACGCGGGACGCGCCGGTCAACCGTTGGTGCTGGGACCTGCCCGTTTGGACAGCTGCCGACCGGACGGCCTACCGCGCCCGCCACCACGTCCGCAGCTGATCGACCAGCAGGTCGACCCCGCGGGGCGCGTCCGACGGGTCCGTCCGCTCGACGCCGAGGCGACGGATCAGCCGCTCGATTCCGATCAGGAGCGCGGCGGCGATGGCCAGCGTGAAGACGAGCCAGGCCACGGGGACTCCTCCGATCGGCTTGGGGTGGCGGGCGGTCTGGTACCATCTCCCACACGTGCGGCAGCCGTCATCGACGTCTCTCCTGCAACCCTGTCCGCTCGGCCCGTCGGCTTCGCAACCGGAGAGGAATCACGGATGGTCAACGGCGCGCTCCTCGTGGTCGCCGTCGTCGTGGTGCTGGTCGTGGTCGGGCTGCTCGTGCTGGGACTCGGCGCCGGTCGACGTCGTCGGGTACTGCCCACGGCCACCGTGACGCAGGAGCTGCCGATCGTCCAGGTCCCTCGGCGCGACTGGGCAGCGAGCGTCCAGCCGCTGCGCTCACGCGAGATCGTCGGAGACGGGGCGGCGGTGACGGTCGCGCCGCTGGCGCTCCCGGCGCGGCCGTTCCGGCCGCCGATCTACCGCGGTCGGTCGCGCGGGGTCGTCCTGCGGCAGACACCGCTCGCGGCCCGCTGGCCGGCGGCGATGCGCCGTCGACCGCGTGGCGGCTGGCTGCCGGAGCGCCGCAGCCCGCGCAACGTCTGAACGCCGTCACGAGGAGCCGCCCTCGGCCAGCGCGAAGGCGCGATGCAGGGCCGGCACGGCGCGAGCCACCTCGGCCTGGCCGATCGCGCAGGAGATGTTGAGCTCGGACGACCCCTGGGCGATCGCTACGATGTTGATGCGCTCGGCACCGAGCGTCTGGAAGACCCGTCCGGCGACGCCCGGCGTGCCGCGCATGCCGGCACCCACGACCGCCACGATGGCCACCCGCGGATCCTCCCAGATCCGCAGCAGGCGCTCGCGCAGCAGGTCCAGCTCGAACTCCTGCTCGAGGACGTGGATCACGTGTGGCCCGTCCATCCCGCGAACCACGAAGCTCAGGCTGTGCTGGGACGACGCCTGGGAGATCATGAAGACGTTGACGCCGCTGCGCGCGAGTGCGCTGAAGACGCGCGCCGTCACGCCCGCGACGTCGAGTAGCCCGCTCCCCTCGACCGTGATCACGCTGAGGCCGGGGATGGCCGTGATCGCCTTGACCGCGCCGTCCTCCGCCGGCTCCGGCCCAATGCGCGTGCCGGGGTGTTCCGGACGGAACGTGTTCTTGATCCAGATCGGAATGCCGCGCTCGGCGGCCGGCTGCATCGTGCGTGGATGGATGACCTTCGCCCCGAAGTACGCCAGCTCGGTGGCTTCGGCGAACGAGATGGCCGGGAGCGTGCGGGCGTCCGGCACCAGCCGGGGGTCGGCCGTCATGACGCCGTCGACGTCGGTCCAGATCCAGATCTCATCCGCGTCGAGCGCGTTGCCCAGGATGGAGGCGGAGAAGTCCGAGCCCCCACGCCCGAGGGTCGCGGTCGCCCCAGACCGGGTGCCGCCGAAGAAGCCGGTGACGACCGGGACGACCCCGTCGGCGATCAGCTCCCCCAGGGCCGCTCCGGCGGCCTCGCGGGTGTCGTCGAGGAGCGGGGAGGCGCCGCCGAAGACGTCGTCGGTGACGATCACGCGGTCCGAGTCCACGGCGATGGACGCCACGCCGCGGTCGCGCACCACCCCGGCGACCACGCGGCTGCTCATGCGCTCGCCGAAGGAGACGATCCAGTCCTGCACCCGCGGCGAGAGGTCTCCCAGCACCGAGACCGACTCGATCAGCCGGATGCAGCGCTCGGCCAGCGTCGCGATGTCGGCCGCGACCTCGTCGCGTTGCGCGGGGCTCGTCATCAGCTCGTCGAGTACCGACCGGTGGCGTCCGACGAGCGCCTGGTGCAGGTCGACCGCGCCGCTGGGGCGGCCCGCGGCGGCGTCGCCCGCGGCGTCGAGCAGGAGGTTGGTCACGCCGCTCATCGCCGAGACGATGGCCACAATGGGCTCCCCGGCGCGGCGCGCGTCGGCCAGGATCGTCGCCGTCTGGTCGATGGCGGCGGGGGTGCCGACCGAGGTGCCACCGAACTTCATTACTCGCATGTCGTCCCTCAGTGCCCTGTCGCGGGGGCCGATCGAGCCGGTTCCGGCGGGCGAAGCATACTCGACGGTCGCCGCGCGCGTGTAAGCAGCGAAATACGCCGTGCGTCGCGGCCGGACGCTATCGCGGCGGCTTTCGGATGCGGTAGAGTACGCGGCAGCGAATCCCGCGACACAGCGCGGCACCGACCGCGCGTTGGAGACCGACGAGGAGGTATCGGTGAACCATAACGTGCAGATCGAGTACTGTACCTCGTGAGGCTACCGCGAGCGTGCCACCCGTGCGGTGGACGTCATCCTCGACGGCTTTGAGCCGTACCTCGCCTCACTCTCCTTGAAGCCCTCCGACGGGGGTCGCTTCGAGGTCACCGTCGACGGAGCACTGGTCTACTCCGGGCTGGACCTGGGGCGGTTCCCGGGTGAGGAGGAGCTGACGCAGGTCGTCGGCGAGAAGCTCGGCGTGTAGCCGACAGCCACACCACGCGGGGGCCGACCCTGGCCCCCGCTCCGCATCCCCGGCACGCGGATCGAGAAGGGAAGGTCGTGGCGCAGTCGCCGCTCCTCCGGCCGGCGCGCGAGGATGACCTCGCGGACATCTTCGACGTCTGGTTCACGCACGAGACGGCGGACGATCACGTTGCGCCGCCCCGGCGCGCCGTCCCACCGTGGTATCGCCACGAACTGCGCACCGGGACCCTGTGGGTGGCGGAGGCGAGCGGTCGGGTCGTGGCCTTCGCCGGGGCGGTGTCGCGCGACGGCGTGGACTACCTCGCCGATCTATTCGTGCGCCCGGCGTACCAGTCGGCGGGCCTTGGCCGGCAGCTGCTGCGGGAAGTGATGCCGGCCACCGCGCGGGTCCGGTGCACGCTCGCGTCGCGCGACTTCCGCGCGCTCGGTCTCTACACCCGCGCCGGGATGCAGCCCGCCTGGCCGAACGTCTGGCTGGCGGTGGGGCCGGGTGAGCTGCGGGTGGAGAACCTGCCGGGCGTCGAGGTCGAGGTACGTGAGGCCGCGCCCGGTGATCCCGAGTTCCTGAGCTGGGATGCCGAGGTCAGCGGCCGGTCGCGGGCGGTGGACCACGACTACTGGCTGTCGGCGCTGCGGGGGGCTCCGCTCATGTTCGAGTGGCACGGGCACGTGATCGGCTACGGCTACGTCTCGGGCCACAGCCCGGGCGCCCTCTGGCACCCGGAAACAGTCACGCTCGGTCCGATCGGGGCGCGCACGCCCACCGACGCGCTGGGCTGCGTGGGCGCCGCCGTCCGCTGGGCGGGACGCGCGGCGGTGAGGCTCAGCATCCCGGTGCCGGGCTCGCACCCCGCGCTCGGGCCGCTGCTGGACGCCGGCTTTCAGATCACCTACGTCGAGACGTTCTGCTCGTCGGCGCGGGAAGCGATCTTCGATCCACGCTGCTACGTCCCGTCGGGCGAGTTCCTGTAGGCGGGTGGCCTGCCGACCGCTACGGGCCGGACGCCGGCATGTCCGCCGCCGGCAGCAGCGTCGACACCCGTGATTCGAGGTCGGCCAGGTCGAACGGCTTGGACAGTACCGCGTCCACGGCCAGCACGTCGGCCAGGTCGTACACGTTGTCCACGCTCGAGATCGCCAGGATGGGAATCTCGGCGGTGTCCGGGTGCTGCTTGAGGAGCCGCGCCGCTTCACCGCCGGTCAGGCGCGGCATCATCAGGTCCATGATGATCAGGTCCGGCGGCTCCTGATGCGCTCGGTCGACCGCCTGCCTGCCGTCGCGGACGGTCTCCGTCTGAAACCCGAGCGTGTCGAGGAACTCCTCCAGTACTTCAGCCACGGCGTGCTCGTCTTCGACGATCAGGATTCTGGTCATGCTGCCTCCCTGAGCCCGCCGAGTCGGCGCACCGCTCCGTCGATGGGCGCGGGCCATTCCCCGAATGGGCCGGCGTCCGACGGTCGCTGCGCCGAAGTGTGCAGGCGGTTGAGTGGCTGTCCCCCCGGTCGGAGTGTACACGGGCCGGCGGCAACGGTTGGTAGAATGGGGAGAGCCAGCCCGGCGCCCGGACGCGGCGCCGGACACGCGACCCGCCGGCCGAGCCGCACGATGGGGAAGGATCGCCTCCCGTGGGAACCGACGTCGGCATTCGACCGGTCGTCGTGGTGCGCGTTCATGAAGTAGCCCTCAAAGGTCGCAATCGGCCCTGGTTCATGCGCGTTCTGACGCGGAATATCGGCCACGCGCTCCATGGCGTTCCACATGGGGAACCGAAGATACGCAGCGGACGTGCCCTGATCACCCTCGGCGACCTGGGAGATTGGTCCCAAATCCGGGATCGCCTCTCTCACGTCTTCGGTATCGCCAATTTCTCGCTGACGCTCGAGACGGGTCTGCCGCTGGACGCGATCAACACGGCGGTTGGAGCGCTGATCGACGTCGAAGGGCCACCTCCTGGCACCTACCGGGTGCGGGTCAAGCGCTCGAATAAAGCCTATCCGATGATCTCGCCGGAGATCGAGCGCGAGGTTGGGACCTACGTCCGGGATCGCACCGGGGCTCCTGTCGACCTGCGTCGGGCCGACCGGACCTACCGGATCGAGGTCCTGCACCACGGTGTCTATGTCAGCAGTGAGAACATCCCGGGCCCGGGCGGCCTGCCGGTCGGCGTCAGTGGCCGGGTGGCGGTGCTCATGTCGGGGGGCTTCGACTCGCCGGTCGCGGCCTACCGCATGATGAAGCGCGGCTGCGAGGTCACGCTGGTCCACTGCCATGCCTATCCCTTCGTGCGCTCGACCTCGATCGAGAAGGTGGTCGAGCTGGCGCAGCACCTCGGCCGCTACCAGCCGGGGCTGCGGCTGACCTTCGTGCCGATCGGGGCCACACAACGGCAGATCGCCGTGGCCACCGAACCCGAGATCCGGATCGTCCTCTACCGACGGCTAATGATGCGCATCGCCAACGCGGTCGCGGCGGAAGAGGGAGCCGGCGCGGTCGTGACCGGCGAGAGCCTGGGCCAGGTCGCCTCGCAGACGCTCGACAACCTGCGTGCCATCGGCGCGGCGTCGGCGCTGCCGGTGCTGCGACCGCTGATCGGCTACGACAAGGAGGAGATTCTGGTCGAGGCGAGCCGGATCGGGACCGAGGTGATCTCTCGGGTGCCCGACGACGACTGCTGCACGGTCTTCGTGCCGCGCCACCCGACGACGCACTCGTCCATCGCCGCAGCCGACGCCGCCGAGGCCCCGCTCGACTCCGCCGCGCTGGTGACCGAGTCACTGGCGCACCGCACCGACTACCGCGGTGACCCGCGCGACTGGAACGTCATGGAGGCACTGGCGGGCGCCGCCTGACGAACCCGACCCACGCCGTGGCTCGAGGCACCGACCTTGACGCGTTGGGGCGCGATGATCGAGCGTGACGCGGGAGACCGATACCCCTGAACCGCGCGTAGGGCCGGCCCCCGGGGCCGCCCGGGGGCGGGGACGGGCCCCTTGCCTTACCACGAAGGCACGGCTCCCGCCTGCGATAGCGGCCGCCCCGAACACGACATAACGGCCCGGCCGCGTCCGGAGAGGGGGAGCCGGGCCCCGTGGGTCAGAGCGGCAGCCGCTCGAACACCCGCTCCGGCAGTGCCCGGATCACCAGCATCACGTAGCGCCAGTAGAAGGGCGTGTAGACGACGTCTGCACCCTGGACGACGGCGTGGTGGATGTCGTGCCCGACACGCTCGGCTGAGGCGAAGAGCGGGCCCTTGCTCAGGTGCGCCGTCATCGGCGTGTCGACCATGCCTGGCTTGACGGTGATCACCCGGACGCCGGTCGCGCTCAGCCGGGCGCGCATGCCGGAGAGGAAAGCAC
>DATKRJ010000299.1:0-3202 GCA_035532355.1 Thermomicrobiaceae bacterium
CTCGTCAGCCGGGAGGTCAACCCGCTGCAATCCGCCGTGGTGACGGTCGGGAAGCTCCACGCCGGGACCACCGCGAACGTCATCGCCGGACGGGCCGAGATCGCCGGCACCTGCCGCTCCTTCGACGCCGGTGTTCGCCGGCAGTTGGCGGAGCGCGTTCCCGCCCTGATCCAGGAGGTGGCCAAGGCGCTGCGCGGCAGCGCCGAGGTCGAGTACCGCTTCGGGGTGCCGGCCACCGTCAACGATCCGGCCATGACCGAGATCGCCCGCGGGGCGGCCATCCAGGTCGTCGGCGAGGCGCAGGTCATCGAGCCGTCTCCCACCATGGGTGGCGAGGACATGAGCCTTTTCCTCGAGCGCGCCCCCGGCTGCTACCTCTTCGTCGGCTCCGCCAACGCCGGCAGCGGCAAGACCTTCGGGCACCATCACCCGCGTTTCGATATCGACGAGCAGGCGCTGTCCATCGGCGCCGAAACCCTGGCGCGCACCGCGCTGGCCTACCTCGCCCAGGCGCGCTGACGGCGCCGCTCACCCCGGGCCGGCACAGTGTCGGCCCGGGATTCCGTCCCTCCGGTGAACCCCACAATGGGAACTCAACCGGCCCCTCCGTCGTATAGCTCTATAGATGCGGGCAGCGCTCGCACGAGCCCCATCGACGCGCGTTGGTTCAGCCGACTCGCTGACTCCAAGTCACAGGGGTGGCACGCGGATTGCTCTATAGGGATCGACCCCGTCGGGCCGGGTCCGGACTTGACAGGGTTATGTAAATCTGATAACATCCTTTCACCGGGGCGCGGCGACCCCCGCCGACGACCCGGAACCCAATCCCTTCCCTTCCCTTGACGCGGAGCGCTTGTGTCCCCCAGCGCTCCGTGTCGCTTTAAACAACAGGCGGGCTCCCCGAATCGAGGGTCTCTCACGGTCGCCAGACCAGGCACGGAACCAGCATCTCCTCGGCCTCCAGCGAGCCGTGCGCTCCCCGCATGGCGACCGCGGATTCCCAGGTCGGCGTGAAGGGGAAGCTGGCCCGCCCCGTCGCCATCAGCACCACCTCGCCCACGCGATGCGTCACCTCCGGATCGAACGGCCCTTCCCCCAGCAGCCCACCTTCCAGCAGAGCGTGGCCGCGAGACAGTACGGCGCGCTCGCCCGCCAGATCGATCAGCGCCGCCAGAACGGCCTCCTCCGCACCCGGCAGTGGATAGAAGTATCCTGCGCGTCGCTCCCCGGCCGGAGGCACGCGCAACCATGCCAGCAGGTCCCGGTGCCGATTCAGCCCCTGCACCGCGTCCGGATCGAGCTGCACCTGCCCGTGGTCCGCCGTGAGCACGACCAGCAGGTCGTCGCGCTGGAGCCGGCCGACCAGTTCACGACCGAGCGCGGCGTCCAACGCACGGAGCTCGGCCAGCGCCGGCTCGCTCTGCGGTCCATACTGGTGGCCGATCAGATCGAGCGCCGGCCAGTAGGCGACCGTCAGGTGGGGTCCGGGAGCGAGCGCCGCGCTCCGCGTGGTGGTCGCGAAGTCGCCGAGGTGCGTATAGGCGTGGTACGGGATCCCCTCCGCGTGCAGCCGGCTGAGCGGAGAACGCTCGTAGTCGCGATGGTTGACCATCGCCGCCGCGAGCCCGCCCTCGATGGCGCGCTCGTAGATCGTCGGCGCCGGCAGCAACCGGCGCGGCTCGAAGCCGAACGCGGCGAAGCTCGGGAAGGCGCCGACCGGCGCCAGTCGGATGAGATTCGTGAGCATGCCGAACTCGCGCAGGTAGCACGTGTAGCCGACCAGGCCGTGGCGTGCCGGCGGATATCCGGTCTGGAGCGTCGTGAGTGCCGCCACGGTCGTCGATGGGAAGGTGGAGGTGAGCGGGAAGAAGGCGCCGCGCTCGGCCAGCGCGGAGATCGTTGGCGCGTCGCCCGCGGCCATGGCGCGGCTGAGCTGCAGGTAGCCCAGCGCATCCACCACCACCAGCAGCACCGACCGTACACCGTCCAGCAGGGCCGGCGGCACCAGCTCGGGCGAGAGCGGCGTCCCCTCCATCGGCAGGCCCAGAGCCCGGAGCAGCGTCCACGGCAGGTTCGCGATGCCGTGGCCGTCGTAGCTCGGGCGCAGGAGTCCCGGATGATGGGGCGTGAACCGCTGTCGCTCCAACAGGGCCGCCAGCCCGTCTGGCTGTTGTTCCACGCGTGGCCTCCTCCAGTGCGCGTGCCGTCGGCGTCGGGCGGCGCCCGGATGGCACCGTGCTTGCCATGATGCCAGGGGAACGCAGCACGAAGGAGGGTGTGATGCCATACAAGCGCAAGGCTGATCTGCCGGAGAGCGTCCGCGACGCGCTGCCGGCACACGCCGAGGACATCTACAAGGAGGTCTTCAACAGCGCCTGGGAGGAGTACGGGCACGACGAGTCGCGCGCCCACCGTGTTGCCTGGGCCGCCGTCAAGCGCGAGTATCACAAGGACGAGCGCGGCGAAAAGTGGGTGGCTGGCGGGTCCGACGCGCGCCGCGGCTAGCCCTGGCCCGGCTCCGCAATCCGCGCTCTCGGGCCAGACACCGAACGTCAGTCCGCGCCGGCGATGGCGCCTATTGGGAGCGCCCGCTCCACCTCCCGCAAGGCGGCACCGGTCGTCTTGCCGCCCGGGTGAGTCGCCGGCCGGCCTCGGCAGCGATCACAACCTGGCCCTGCCGTGGTTGGTCGAGGACCTCGCGGCGGCCGACTGCCGCCCTGCTATAGCGACCGGAGGAACCCGAAAGGCATCAGGGCTCCGGCTCCGGTACCATGCGAACGCCCATCACCCGCGCTCCCCATCCGTCGTCTGTCCTGCCGCGATACCAGTGTGGCAGCGATCAGGACAACCGGCTCGTTTTCGTTGTCCCGCCGCGGAAACCCATCGTCCAGCCCATCGTCCACCCTACCCCAAAGCCTCTGACGACGCCTCTCGATCGCCCGCGCTTTGGCTTCAGCAGCGGCACCCGTCAGTGCCTCCGGCCCAGGACGCTGGGCCGCAGCCCGGGCGGAGGGCGTCAGGCGCTCCGCAAACCGCTCTACGCGCTCGGTCCCACCGCGGCCCCGTCGAAGTCCTCGGCGACCGCGTTGCGCCGCATGAACGCCAGGTACTCGTCCTTCGTCATCGGCGGCTTGTCGCGCTCGAGGATCCCCCGCGCCTGGGCTGCCCCGTCGCTCAGCAGGTCGATCACCGTCAGCGCCAT
>DATKRJ010000300.1:0-12793 GCA_035532355.1 Thermomicrobiaceae bacterium
GACCAGCATGTCGGGCAACGCCAGTGCCTTGACCAGCTGATCGCGGATGCTCTGGAGCTGCTGCGGATCACTCGGCAGCTGCGCCGGCACCAGCGATACCGTCCAGCTGGCACGGTTGTTGGCGAGGACGACCCCGTTGCGGTCCACGATCAGGCCGCGCGCCGCCGGCAGGGACTCGAAACTGTCGATGTTGCCGGCGGCCTGCCCCTCGTAGACGTGGGCGTCGACCACCTGCATCTTCCAGAGCTTCCCGGCCAGCGCGGTGAACCCGCCCAACATGAGGCCTTTGAAGACGAACGTTCGGCGCGACAGCGACGCGTCGTCGGCCGGAGCCGGCCCGTCCCGACGGCCTCGGACCTCCCCGGGCCTCATCAGCTCCATCCGCTTACGCGCGCGCCGCATGGCCCACTCCCAGATACTCGGTGGCCAGGACGAACAGATACAGCGGCGGCACCACCAGCACGTTGAGCAGCGCGGTCAGCAACCCGAACTTCACGCTGACCAGCAAGGTGTAGTGGAATCCGGCCAGCGTCGACAGCGAAACCGACATCAACTGATGCGCCAGCGTCGCCGCCACGACCGCCAGCATGGGGATGATCAGGCCGCTGTGGAACAGACGGCGGCTCGCCAGCCCGCCGATCAGCGCGACGGGCAGCAGCGCCAGCGCGTTGGAGCCCAGGGGATCGAGCGTCAGCAGATCGAGCAGCAGGCCGAGCGCGAACGCCCAGACCATGCCCTCTCGCGACCCGTGGAGTCCGCTCCACACGAGGGTCAGCACGAGCACGAGGTCGGGGCCCATGCCACCGAGCACCCTGACCGTTGGGAAAATGGTCGCCTGCGCGAATGCCGTCAGGATGAGAATCAGCCCGAAAAAGACGCGTGTCACCGTTGCCGCATCGTCCTGCCAGAGTGCTGACGCCCGCATGTCGGCGGCTATGGTATCACAGCGTCGGAGCCCCCTCCAATGCCGCCACAGCCGGCCGGCGGGCGTCAGCGGCCGGCCAGACGGGCGCTCCGCAGGGTGCCGGCAAAACCCTCGGCATTCGGGACACCGCTGCGCAGGGTGGCGTCGATGGCCTGCTCGACGTCGTACGCGACCCGTCGGAACTCGATCGACCAGCCGTCCACCGCGCTCGAGACGACCGCGTAGGCGGCCCGCTGATCGCCATCGACGGGCAGTCCAACGCTGCCGACGGCCGCGATCCACCCGCCGTTGAGGCGTCGCTGGTATTGCACGTGGATGTGCCCGTAGGCCAGCACGAGTGTCCCTGCCGCGTCGACGACCTGGCGGGCCAGCTCCAGCGGTGCGTCCTGGTGGATTTCGGGGTGCGTGCTCCACGGCGTGGCATGCACCACTGCGAGTGCCTCGCCGCGCGTGTCCGGCACGTCGACCTGCAGTGGCAGGCTCGCCAGATATTCGATCTGCTCCGGGCTCAGCCGGTCGACGACCCAGCGGTCGATCGCCAGCAGCGCCGGCCCATGGCGCTGATGCGCCTCCACCGCGTGGGCCGGCCGCGCGCCGCCGGTCGCCATCTCGACCAGGAACTCCTCCGTGTTGCCGCGGACCGCCCGGTAGCCTCGCTCCCGGATGCGCTCGATACACTCCGCCGGGAACGGCCCGCCCGAGGCGAAATCGCCGGCCATGACAATCTCATCAAACGGGCCGGTAGCGTCGAGCTCGGCAAGCACTGCCTCGAGCGCCGGAAGATTGCCGTGCACGTCCGAGATCACCGCGACCTGCATCCCCGTCCCCTCTCTACCCTCGCTGTGCCGCCGCGCGCAGCTTACCCTAGATGCGAGGCGGGCGGGATACCCGATCCAATCGGGGCTCAGGCTGCCTCTCGCCGGCGAGCCGGGCCGCTCAGGTGGGGCCGGGGCGGGCGCGCGCGCCACATGCGCGCACCGACCGCGATATCCCGCCGCTCAAAGCTCCAGAGCGCCAACAACAGGCAGACCCCGGCCAGCACCAGGAAGCCTCCGGCCCGCGCCCAGTCGAATCCCTGCAGCAGCACGTGCGAGGCGTCCGCCCAGTAGAATGGCGAGAGCTTGCGCAGGAAGCTCACGCTCTCGACCGCACCACCGATCAGGTTGAAGAAATAGGTGGTCACGGTCACGCCGATGACGAGCATCGCGGCCGCGGCACGGCTGGGCAGGATCGCGGCCGCCCACAGGCTCAGACCGAGGAACAGCAGCGCCAGCGGCAGGGTATTCAGCACCGCCACGGCGACGTGCTGGAAGGGGATGGAGAAGTCGATAAAGAGCAGCGCCGTCACGAAGCCCAGCAGGCTGGCCAGCGCCGCCACCGTGAGGGCAATCGCCAGTCCGGCAGCCTTCTCGAGGACCACGCGCCCGCGTTTCACCGGCTGAGCCAGCACCAGGTCGAGCGTGCCGGCGCTCTCCTCCCCGGCCAGCGTCGCCGTTCCACCGATGATTGCCAGCACGATCAGCAGCATCGGCAGCCAGGAGAACAGCTCGACGGTGAGGAACCCCTCGAACGTCCCATAGCTGGCCGCCCCGGCTTCGCCGAGAAACCCGCGCAGGAAGTCGGGGAACTGGTAGTCGGCCAGTGCCGACTGGAAGCTCGGGTAGGCTAGCGTGACGAACAGTGCGATCAATGCGTTGGCGACGCTCACCCCGATGGTCGCCCCGCGATTGTCACGCAGCGTCTTGCGCAAGAGGCTCAGGCCGGTCATCGGCGCGCCTCCTCCCGGTAGTATGCCAGCAGCATTTCTTCCAGGCTGGGCTGCACGGTTCGGAGATCCGTCACGTGGTAGCGTCCGAGCGTCTTGACCAGCGGATCGAGATCCCCAGCCACCTCGAGAGTGATCGTGTGGGTGCCGCGTTCGACGACCCGAGCGTCGTCGAACTCAAGGCCAGCCGGCGCCTCCTCCGCGAAGGTCACCTCGAGCCGTCGCCAGCTGCGGCCCCGCAGGCTGGTGATCGGCTCGACCGCGACCAACTGCCCCGCGCGCAGCATCCCGACGCGCTCACAGATCTCCTCGACCTCGCTCAGCACGTGCGACGAGAAGAAGACGGTCGTGCCCCGCCGGGCCTCGGTCCGCAGTAGATCCCAGACCACCCGCTGCATGATCGGGTCGAGCCCCGACGTCGGTTCGTCGAGCAGGAGCACCGGCGGCCGGCCCATCAATCCCAGCAGCAGCCCGAGCTTCTGGCGATTCCCTTTGGAGTAGGTCGCGACCCGCGGATTCAGGTCGAGCTCCAGCGCGCGCACCAGCCCGCCGACGTACTGCTGGTCCGGTGGGTGAGGCCGGAGGGCGGCTAGCAGCCGGAACGTCTCCGCGCCGGTCAGGTCACCATACAGCCGGATGTCGCCTGGAAGGTAGCCCACCGTTGCGCGCACGGTCTGTGACTGCCGCTGACAGTCGGCGCCGAGCACGCTGGCGCGCCCCGAGGTCGGCCGAATCAGGTCGAGGAGCAGCCGGATCGTGGTCGTCTTCCCGGCACCGTTCGGACCGAGGAAGCCGAAAATCTCCCCCCGCTCGACCCGCAGGTCCAGCCCGTCCAGCGCAATCACGTCCCCGTACACTTTGCTCAGCCGCTCGGTCAGGATCGCCGGTTCCATTGCACCGTCCTCCCGCTCGTCGGGCACGCTGCTCCCAATCCCGGTCTACGCGGTCGGGCGTCACAGGCGCGCGACGGGAATGCCCGTGGCGTGCCAATGCCGTGGCAATCCGCTGGAGGTCGGGCCCCCGTCCATGCGTCGGTGGGATACTGTCGAGTCAGACGGCTCAGGGCCGCGGCAGAGCTCAGGAGGAGGCCAGCCATGCGCCTGTCCTACGCCGGGGATCTGCTCGAGCGCGTGCCGGAGCTCGTGGCCGGCGCCCTTTGGGTGCGCGGCCTCACCAACCTGCCGGCAGACCCAGAGGTCGAGCGGGCGCTGGCCGCCGCCGAGGCGCTGACTCACGAGCGCTTCCCGCAGCCGGCGGACATCGCCCGGCATCCGCCCATCGCCGCCTGGCGACAGGTCTACTCGCGCCTGGGGCTGACTCCCAACCGCTACCCCTGCGCCGCCGAGGCGCTGATCCGCCGCGTGGTCGAGGCGGGGCAGCTGCCGCGCGTGTCGGCGCTCGTCGACCTCTGCAACGTCACCTCGCTCGTCCAAGCGATTCCGGTCGCACCGTTCGACCTGTGGCGAGTGGCCGGCGACTGCACCGTCCGCTTCGCGACGGGAGCAGAGCTGTTCGTCCGGATCAACGGGCGAGAGTTCGAGCCGATCCCTGCCGGCGAGGTGGTCTACGCCGACGACTCCCGCGAGGTGCTCTCACGCCGCTGGAACTGGCGCCAGGCAGACAAGGGCAAGGTCACGCCGGCGACCACGAACCTGTTGATCACCACCGAGGCAGTGCACGCGGACGCGCGCTCGACCGTGGACGTGGTCCTCGCCGAGCTCGCGGATCGGATTCCGGCGCTGTTCGGCGGAGCGGTGCAAACCGAGGTGTTCTCGGGCGACCAGGCGCGTTGAACCCTCCGCCGCTAACGATCCTCACCGAGCGACACGCTCACCGCGTCGCCACGGCCCGGCGCACCGCCGACGCGTGCGCGGCGTCCTCCAGGTCGTCTTCGAGCGGCGGCAGCTCGGTCAGGCCGTAGCGGCGCTCCAGCGCGCCGTGGATCAGAAAGTCCGACACGGCGGGATTCTTCGGCAGCAGCGCCCCGTGCAGGTAACAGCCGATCGCGTTGCGGTAGCGGCAGCCTTCGGTCCCGTCGCTGCCGTTGTTGCCACGGCCCACACGCACCCGACCGAGTGGGCGCGCGCTCGGACCGAGGAACGTTCGACCGCTGTGGTTCTCGAACCCCACCACCTCACCGAACTCGTCGCTCTGGACGACGACGTTGCCGATGAAGCGCTCGTGACCGGCCTCGGTCCAGGCGTCGAACAGCCCGATGCCCGGCAGTTCGGGACCGTCGAGCGGACGGTAGTACCTGCCCAGGAGCTGGTAGCCGCCGCAGACCGACAGCAGCGGTGCCCCGTCGTTGACCTCGGCCTTCAGCACCTGGCCCTTGACCCCATGCACGTCCGCCGACGCTGGGATCTGCTCGCGGTCCTGACCTCCGCCCCAGAAGAAGACGTCAAAGCGACCGGAATCGAGCGGCTCCCCCACCCCCACCGAGACGATCTCGGCGTCGATGCCGCGCCAGCGGCAACGCTGGGCCAGCGAGAGGACGTTGCCCCTGTCGCCGTAGATGTTCATTGCCGCGCCGTACAGCCAGCAGATCGTCAGTTTCACCCCGCAACCTTCCGTTCCCCATTACTGCTCCCAGAAGGACTGCACGACACCGCGCTCCGCCAGCATCGCGCGCAGGTCCAGCATGGCGGTATAGGTCGGCAGGACGTAGGCCGTTCCGCCCTCGGCCACGGCCTCCGTGAAGCGGTCCAGCGCCGCGCGGAGCTCACCGAGCGGAACGATGCGCTCGTCCGGCACGCCGGCGTACTTTAGACGCACCGCCATGTCCGCGCCGCGGATCCCCGCGGTGTAGAGCGTGGCCGGGACACCGGCTAGCTGCTCGGCGTCCACGTCCCACAACCACGACACGTCGCGGCCGTCGGCGTCCAGGTCGTTGATGACGATCAGTGCCGGCTCGGCCAGGCCGCCCATCGCCAGCATCCGGAGGACCTCGTTGAACCCGACCGGGTTTTTGATCAGCACGATCACCAGGTGGCGGCCGCGGTAGTCGACGCGCTCGATGCGCCCGAATGCCGAGCGAAACGCCGCGATGCCGCGCCCCACCGCGTCCGCGGGCACCCCCATAATCAGCGTTGTCGCGGCGGCGGCCAGGGCGTTGTAGGCGTTGTACAGCCCGGGCACTCCCGCGTGGAGACCCAGCGGGCCGGCAGGCGTGCTCACCGCCATCCCCACGCCCTCCAGCCCGTCGAGCTCGAGCCCGGTCACCGCGTAGTCGAGTGGCGGGCGGGCGTATCCGCAGCCGTCACAGCGGTAGTCGCCCAGGTGCGAGAGGAACAGCCTCCGGTACCGCAGCGGCGCGCCGCAGCGACGGCACGTGGCCGAGTCGGCGGCGTGCGGCAGGGCGTCCAGCACGTAGCGATCCTGGGCGAACCCGAACGTGCGCCGTCGCGCTGAAAGCTCCTCGGTCATCGCCGCCAGCGAGGGATCGTCGGCGTTGACCACGACCGTCGCATCTGCCGGCAGGGTCCTCAGCGTCTCGCCCCAGCGTGTCGCCACCGTGTCGAGCTCGCCGTAGCGGTCGAGCTGGTCGCGAAAGAGGTTCAGCAGCAGGACCAGCCGCGGCTGCGTCCGGCGCACCACTTCGGGGAAGGCCGCCTCGTCCGCCTCGATTACCGCCAAATCGCCGCCGGGTCGTCCGACCAGCGAGGATTGCCCGGCGAACGCCGCGCTGATGCCGCGCACAAGGTTCGAGCCGGAGCGGTTGTGGATGACCCGGACGCCCGCGCCCTCCAGGATGTCGGCCAGCATGCGCGCGGTGGTCGTCTTGCCGTTCGTCCCGGCGACGACCACGCAGCCCGACGCCACCCGGCGACTGAGCTTGTCGAGCACCTGGGGGTCGATGAGATTGGCGACCACGCCGGGCGCCGCCGTCCCACCGCCGCGACCGAGCCAGCGGATCGCGGTGGCGCTGAGCTTGCTCGCGGTGACGGCCGCTGCCAGTCTCGGGTCCATCGCCGTCCCGTCTCAGGGCGTGGTGCTGCCGAGGATCACGGTGAGAGATTGGAGGTTACTGAGGTCGGCCAGCGGCGCCACGTCGACGCTCAGCGTGTCGGCCTGCTGATCGCGCTGGATGGCGCTGACCTTGCCGACTACCAGCCCCTGCGGGACACGCGCCGTCTTTCCCGACGTCACGACCACGTCGCCCACCTGCGGGTTCGCCTTCGGGTCCAGGTAGCGCAGTTGCATTCGGCCGCCGCTCTGCCATTCGCCGACCACGACTCCATCGGCCTGAGACGTCTGGAGCATGGCGCCGGTCTGGAACGACCCGTCGATTGCCAGGGTCACC
This sequence comes from Thermomicrobiaceae bacterium, assembly GCA_035532355.1. Taxonomy (GTDB): domain Bacteria; phylum Chloroflexota; class Chloroflexia; order Thermomicrobiales; family Thermomicrobiaceae; genus DASSZN01. Next base: position 6,994 of record DATKRJ010000300.1, read on the forward strand.
CGGCTACGATCCGGCTCGACCTCCGTGACCTGGCCAACCAGGAAGTTGGGGCTGACGACGGCCATGCCGACCTGGATCCCGTCGTTAGAACCGCGGTCGAGGACCACGAACTGCTTGGCACCGAGCGGGTCACGCCCGATCACGCTGGCCGGAACCAGTCTGAGCTCGGGGCGGGCGTTCTTGAAGCCCAGCTGCTGCCTGAGCTGGACGACCTCCTGCTCCAGTTGCTTCAGCCGCGCGTTCTCCGCGAGAAGCTGGTCGCGCTCGGCGGTGACTGCCTGCAGTTGCGCCGCGGCGCTACCGGCGGGCGGCGAATGCCGAAACGAGACCAGCTGACCCAGGCGGCTCATGCTGCCTGCCAGCGGACCGACCACATGGTCTGCCGAGGCGATCAGCGGGTTCAAATGATGGCTCTGGTCGAGCCCGACGAGGATGGAGCTGACGAGGACGAGGGCCAGGGCGAGCGCCGCGGTCTGACGGACACCTATCGACAGCATCGACGACTTCTCATCGGCTACGTCCCGGCCTAGCGGGCCGGTCGGCGCAACTCCTGACCACCGGAGAGCGCGCGCTGGTACAGGTGCAACGCCTCTGCCACCCGCCCGGTTCCACGTGCGACGCACGTGAGCGGGTCGTCGGCTCGGTACACGGGCATGCGCAGCTCCTGCTGCAGGCGGCGGTCGAGGCCCAGCAGCAAGGCTCCCCCGCCGGCCAGCGTGATGCCGCGCTCCATGATGTCCGCCACCAGCTCGGGCGGTGTCTCCTCGACGCAGGTCTTGACCAGCTCCACGATCGTGTTTACCGGTCCCGAGATCGCGTCCCGGATCTCCACGCTGCTGACCTCGACCGCCTTCGGCAGCCCGGTCAGCAGGTCGCGCCCGCGTAGCAGCACGGTTCGCTCCTCCTCGAGTGGGTAGGCGGAGCCGGCGGCGATCTTGGCGTTCTCGGCCGACCGCTCTCCGATGACCAGGTTGTGGTCCCGACGCGCGTACTGGATGATCGAGTCGTCGATCTCGTCGCCGGCCACCCGGATCGAGTGGTTGACGACGATCCCGCCGAGTGAGATGACCGCGACCTCAGTCGTCCCGCCGCCGATGTCGACGATCATGCTGCCGACCGCCTCGTTGATCGGCAGCCCCGCGCCGATCGCGGCCGCCATCGGCTCCTCGATGGTGTACGCCTCACGGGCGCCGGCACTCAGGGCCGCGTCCTTGGCCGCGCGCTTCTCTACCTCGGTCACCCCGCTTGGGATGCCGATCACCACTCGGGGGTGCGGCGCCATAATCCGCTGGACGTGTACCTTGCGGATGAAGTAGTGCAGCATCATCTCGACGGTATCGAAGTCAGCGATCACGCCGTCTTTGAGCGGCCGAACCGCGACGATCGTCTCCGGCGTCTTGCCGACCATGGCTTTCGCCTCGACGCCGACCGCGAGGGCCCGCCTGGACTTCGTATCGACCGCGACAACCGACGGCTCGGAGATGACGATACCCTTGCCGCGCACGTAGACCAGCGTATTCGCGGTCCCCAGGTCGATGCCCAGGTCGCGACTGAACAGGCCGAAAAGCGCGCTCAGCGGTCGGATCATGCCGGAAGGGTCCTCCTACCCGTGGTGCGTCGTCTGACGACCGCGCGATCCGCATGCGCTCATGGCGGCCGGTCCCCGGTGGCCGTAACCGCGTCACGCGGCCGAAGTCGCAGCCGAAAGCCGCCGAAGTATACCATGCACCCTACAACGCCCCGGCCCAACCAATGGTCGCGGAGCGCGCCGGCACACACCGCGCCCCATAGCGACCCGGCGTGCCCTATACTCCTGCCGTTTTCCGCCCGGGTCGGCTTCAACGGGGTGCCCGTCGAGCGCGAAGGGAGCGTGATGACCCGCCAGATCGACGCCATCGTCAACCCCGTCGCCGGCCACGGACGCACGCGCCGGGAGTGGCCGGTCGTCGCCGCTCGCCTGGCCGCGCTGGGGTTCGACGTCCACCTGCATCAGACGACCGGTCCCAACGACGCCACCTGCATCGTCCGCGGCCTGCTGCGGAACGGTTGTCACGAGATCCTGGTGGTCGGCGGCGACGGCACGGTCAACGAGGCCGTGAACGGCTTTTTCGAGGGTGGGCAGGCGCTGTCCCCGGACACCGTGCTGTCGATCGTCCCCGGCGGAACCGGCCGCGACTTCTGCCGCAGCCTCGGCATTCGCTCGTTGGACGACGCGCTGGCCGCGCTCGTGACGGGCACCGTCCTGCCGATCGACGTCGGTCGCATCACCTTCCAGCGCGGCGACACCCGCGTGGACCGCTACTTCGTGAACGTCGCCGACGTCGGGCTCGGCGCCGAGACCGCCGCCTACATCAATCGTTCCTCCAAGGCGCTCGGCGGCTTCCTCGCCTACCTCGTCGGCGCCGCGCGGACGATGGTCGTCTTCGAGGGACGGCCGGCACGCGTGGTCGTCGACGGCCGTCCGGTCCACGACGGCCCGATCGCCATCGTCGTGCTCGCCAACGGGCGCTACTTCGCCGGCGGCATGTTCATCGCACCGATGGCGTCGCTTATCGATGGCCGCTTCGAGATCCTGATCCTGCGCGACGTTCCCAAGCGCGTCCTCCTCGGCTCGCTCCTGCCCCGCGTCTACCTCGGCAAGCACATCGGCCATCCGGACGTCGTCCACCTGCAGGGGTCCGAGCTCGAGGTGACGGCATCCGACCATCTGCCGTTCCAGGTCGACGGCGAGCAGCCGGGCACCACCGACCTGCACGCGGTGGTGCTCCCCCGCGCGCTGTACGTGCGCGCCCTCCCGTAGGGGTCAACGTTGACCCGTGGCCCGCGGTCTGCCAGAATGCCTGTCGGCGGCGGATCGATGCCGTCGCCCGGCCGGGTACGCCTGCCTGCGGGAAGGCGCTCGGGCACGCATGACATCCTTCTGCAGGAAGTTGGTGGCAGCACGATGATCGCGCATCCGGAGCAGCGGGTCGTTGATACGACGGCCACCGCGTCTGACACGTTCACGCTGATCGGCGAGCTGGGCTCCGCCACCGTCCGCTGGTTCACCGACGGCCTGAAGCGCCAGCTGCTAAATCACGGCCACGCCTTCCGCGAGCGACCGGTCCCCGACATCCGCCTGGTGCTCAACGTCGTCGACCCCGACAACCCGCAGCCCTATCGCCGGAAGGCGCAGGCCACGTTCGTCACCGCGATCACCGAGCTGGATGTGGTCCCGGAGAACTACCTCCGTACCGGCTACCCGTACCTCGTGCGGGCGCTGGCCAACCTCGCCATCCTGCTGATCCATACCGAAGACGGGCTCGAGGCGCACTTCCTCACCATGGAGCAGGGGCACTACGCGGTGCGATACGTCCCAGGGCAGGACGAGGAGTTCTTCCGCCGGATCCACGCGCGGATCGAGCCACTCGCCTCGTCGCAGCTGGTGATCAACAACGTCTTCAAGCCGGATCTGGAGCCGGAGCTCTGGGACGGGGATCCGATCACCGACCAGCTCCGACGTGCCGGGCAGCAGCTGGACGCGATGAACCTCCTGCCGGCGCCGTTCCCAATCCACGAGATCCTGGCGCCCCGCGAGCTGCGCCACGTGATGCGCCTGTACGGCATCGGCGGCCTGAGCTACGGCAACCTGAGCGCGCGCAAGGACGCCACGCGCTTCTGGATGAGCGCCAGTGGCGTCAACAAGGGCAAGCTCGAGACGATCGGGCGGGACATCCTGCTGGTCTCCGGTTTCGATGAAAAGGCGCCGGCCATCCTGCTGAGCGTGCCGCCCGATGTCCAGCCGCGCCGCGTCTCGGTCGACGCCATCGAGCACTGGATGATCTACCGTGAGAACCCGCAGGTCGGCGCGATCGTCCACATCCACGCCTGGATGGACGGCATCCGCTCGACCGAGGTGAACTACCCCTGCGGTACGATCCAGCTCGCTTCGGCCGTCGCCGGCCTGCTCCGCGACGAGGACGACCCGGGGCATGCGGTTATCGGGCTGCTGAACCACGGCGTGACCGTCACCGGCGAGAGCCTCGACGAGATCTTCGCCCGCATCTCCGACCGGATCATTCCCCAGGTACCGATGACCTGACGCCGGACTCTCTCTTCGTGCACCAGGACGGGCCACGGCGTGATCCGCGGCCCGCTTCGTGCTCAGTCCGACCTCGGATTCCCTCCACGACAGTCCCGGCGTACACTCTCCCCAGCTTCCTGCATCACCCACCGCATCGTCGAGGAGGTTGACGCCATGACTGCCACCCGAACCGCCCGCACCCGCCGTTGGCTCGTCGGCCCCGAGCAGGGTGCCGAGCACTTCCTGATCGATCGCCAGACCTACCCGGCGGGTGTGCACGTCGGACTGCACGTCCACGACGGGGAGGAAGCTCACCTGGTCGAGCGGGGCGAGGTCCGCTTTGCCGTCGACGGCCAGCGACACGTGTTTCGCGCCGGGGAGATCGCCTTCGCCCCGATCGGTTCGGAGCACGGTTTCGTCACGCTCACGGAGGCCACGATGGTGACCATCCGCGAGCAGCGCCTGGGCTCGCGGGCCATCGTCATCGACCCAGACGGCACGCGGCGTGAGGTCGAGATCTACCGCAACGGCCCGCCGTGGTCGAAGCAGCCGCCGGACGGCGAGGCGACGACGCCGGACGACCAGGTCGAGTCGTACTACCGTACGACCGAGCACCTGCTCTAGCCGGCAGCATCGGCGCCTCAGGCGGAGTTGAAGGCGAACACGGCCTTGATAACGCCGCTGCGTCCCTTGCTCGTCACCGTCTCCAGCGCCGTGCGGTAGTTGTCCAGCCTGAACCGGTGCGTCAGCAGCGGCGCCAGATCGACCTTGCCCTCGGCCATTAGCCGGACCGCGAGCGCCGTCGTCGTGATGCGCTCGCCCGCGAAGTCCTCCACGGCGTAGCAGAAGCTGCCATGAACGCGCACCTCGTTCATCCAGATCGGCGCCCAGTCGATTCCCCTGGGTACCGCCGCGAGCCCGACCAGCACCATCGTGCCGCCCGACGCCGTCAGCCGCAGCCCGTCGTCGATGGTCGCGTTCGAGCCCACGCACTCGAAGACGGTCCCGGCGCCTCCCTTGACCACGTGCGCGCCGATGATCGGCTTCAGCACCTCGGCGCCGGTCTCCGCGGCGAGGTGCCGGTAGAACTCGACACCCTGCAGCCGGAAGAGGACGACGTCGGCGCCGAAGCGCTCGGCCATCTCGCGCTGAAACGCGTAGCGCGCCGTCACGATGATGCGCGCCTTCGATCCGATGGCACGCAGCGCCGCGACCGTGCACAGGCCGATCACGCCGGCTCCGATCACCAGCACCGTCCCGTCGTCCGCCGGCCGGTTGCGCAGCACCGCGTGCAGCGCCACGGCGAAGGGCTCGGCCAGGACTGCACACTCGTCGGAGACGCCGTCCGGCACCGCGACGAGCTGCGAGCGGTGCGCCACGAACGAAGGACTCCAACTCCCGCCGGTGTCGCGGCAGAAGCCGGTCAGCATTCCCGGCGCGATCGTGCCGTCGCGAAAGCGCTCGCAGAGATTGGAGTCACCCCGGGCGCAGGCCGGACAGAGGTCGGTGAAGCCGCGTACCGCGCAGGACAGCATCGGATCGACGACCACCCGCTGACCGACGGCGAAGCCCTCGACCGCGCTGCCCAGCTCCGCGATCGTGCCGACGTTCTCGTGCCCGACCGTGAACGGGAACGAGGTAAAGGGCGCCGACGCCGTGCTGCTGTGCAGCAGGATCAGCCCGAGATCGCTGCCGCAGATACCGCCGTACCGCGTCCGCACCCGCACCCACTCCGGC
>DATKRJ010000301.1:0-12607 GCA_035532355.1 Thermomicrobiaceae bacterium
ACCTCACTCGTAGCGAATGCGCGGATCGACCACGCCGTAGAACAGGTCCACCACCAGATTCATGACCGCCAGGAACACCCCGTAGAGGAGGATCACCGCCATGATCACCGGGTAGTCCCGCCCGGTCATGCTGGTGACGAAGAACTGCCCCATGCCCGGGACCTGGAAGAGTGTCTCGACGAAGAAGGAGCCGGTCCCGATCGCCGCGAACATCGGCCCCACGATCGTCAGCGGCGCCAGCAGCCCGTTCTTGACCGCGTGCGTGGTGACGACCCGGCGGAAGGCGAGTCCCTTGGCCTCGGCCGTCCGGATGTAGTCCTGGCGCAGCACCTCGACCATGCTCGAGCGCGTGTAGCGCGCCAGGATGGCCATCGGGCCCAGCCCCAGGGCCAGCGTGGGCAGCACCCAGTCGGCCGGTCGCTTCCAGCCGCCGGCGTCCGGCAGCCAGTGTAGTCCGATCACGAACACCACGATGAACAAAATTGCCAGCACGAAGTTAGGGACCGCCACGCCCAGGGTCGCCAGGAAGCTGGTCAGGTAGTCGATCGGCCCATTCTGGTTGACGGCTGCCAGGATCCCCAGGGGGACGCCGACCAGGATCGCCATCGCCAGCGCCATCGCGCCCAGGTGGAGACTTACCGGGAAGGTCTGCGCCAGGATCTCGGTGACGGTGCGCGTGCGGTAGATGAAGGAGGTGCCGAAGTTGAGGTGGACGCCGTTCCAGACGAAGAGGACGTACTGCTGCCACAACGGTTTATCCAGCCCCCAGGCGTGCGCCAGGTTCTTCTGCGCGTCGGGCGGCAAGGGGTTGGCGTTGGCCGCCATCGGCTGCAGCGGGCTGCCCGGCGTAGCGTGCATCACGATGAACGTCACCAGTGAGATCGCCAGCAGCGTCGGGATAAGCCAGAACAGCCGACGGGCGATATACTGACCCATCTCAGCCCCCCGTAGCACCACCGATCCGCCGAGGTCCATGGGTGTGGTCGGCGGATACCTGTAAGTCTCTAGACGCGCAGCGCGTCGATTGTGGGGTACACTCGCTTGTGCCGCGTTTGCTGCGTCATTACATTAGCACCGGTCCTGGGGAGTGTCAAGGCGCATCGTGAAACCCTCAACGAACGCGCCGCCGGGCCGATCACCGGCGCGCGGACGCGACCCGCGGCCCGGTGAGAGGCGCGATCGCGACGGACGGAACACGCAGCCAAGGCAGTTAAGAAAGAAGGTGCAGTGGTCACGCTCGAGGACATCGTCGCGGCGCGCGCGGTCGTGGCGCCGCGCGTCCACCGGACGCCGCTGGTCGGCAGTGCCGCGCTGGGCCACCTGGTCGGCGCGCCGCTCTACCTGAAACTGGAGTGCTGGCAGAAGACCGGCTCGTTCAAGCCGCGCGGGGTCCTCACCAAGATCGCGGCGCTCAACCCGGAGGAGCGGCAGCGGGGCCTGATCACCGCCTCCGCCGGCAACCATGCCCAGGCGCTCGCCTGGGCGGCCGGCGCCGCCGGCGTGCCCTGTACCGTCGTCATGCCGTCCGCCGCGCCGGCCACCAAGATCGCGGCGACCCAGGGCTACGGCGCCACGGTCGTGCTCGAACCCGACCGCATGGCGCTCTTCAGCCACGCTATTGCCCTGGCCGACGAGCACGGCTACACCTTCGTGCCGCCTTTCGACGACCCGGCCATCGTCGCGGGTCAGGGCACGGTCGGCCTCGAGGTCCTGGAGGACCTGCCGGACGTGGGGACGGTGGTCGTGCCGATCGGCGGCGGCGGGCTGATCTCCGGGATCGCCCTGGCGATCAAGAGCCAGCGACCGGCGACACGGATCGTCGGCGTGGAGCCGGAGGGGGCGCCCAAGATGTGGCGCAGTCGCCGGGAGGGCCACGCCGTGCACCTCGACCGGGTGCAGACGATCGCCGACGGCCTCTCGGCCCCCTTTGCCGGCGAGCTGCCCTTCAGCCTGGTCGAGCGCTACGTCGACGACCTGGTCCTCGTCACCGACGATGAGATCCGCCGGGGGATGGCGCTGATCCTCGAGCGCTGCAAGGTGCTGGCGGAGCCGGCCGGGGCGGCGGCGCTGGCCGCGCTCCTCACCGGTGCGGCCACGTTCCGGCCGGGCGAGCCTGTCGTCGCGATCGTCAGTGGCGGCAACACTGACGTGGCAGGGCTGGGCCAGCTGCTGGCCGGCACGGCTCGATAGGCATCGAGTAAAGGAGCGACCGCCATGCGCATGAAAGCCGCCGTCCTCTGGGAGCGGCGGACGCCACTGGTCATCGAAGACGTAGAGCTGGCCGATCCGATCCGCGGCGAGGCACGGGTAAAGATCCAGGCCAGCGGGGTCTGCCACTCCGACCTGCACCACATCAAGCGCGAGACGGCATTCCTGCCGCCGATCGTGCTCGGGCACGAGGCGGCCGGCGTGGTGGAGGCGGTCGGGCCGGGCGTGGAGCGGGTCAAGCCGGGCGACCGGGTGATCATCGCCTTCGGCTCCAAGTGCGGCGAGTGCTACTTCTGCCTGCGCGGCCAGCACCACCTGTGCACGGCCCCATACCCGGACAACCCGCGCATCCGTAAGGGCGACCAGGTCCTGACCGCCTTCATCGGGGTCGGGGGCTTCGCCGAATACGCCAACGTGGACGTCAAGAACCTGATCCGGATCCCCGACGAGATGCCGATCGACCGCGCGGCGTTGATCGCCTGCGGCGTGACGACCGGCGTCGGCGCGGTGATCAAGACGGCGCGGGTCGAGCCGGGCGCGAACGTGGTGGTGATCGGCCTCGGCGGCGTCGGGCTGAACGTCGTCCAGGGCGCGCAGCTGGCCGGAGCGGCGCGGGTTATCGCCGTCGACGTACGCGACGGCAAGCTCGAGCTGGCGCGCGAGTTCGGCGCGACCCACGGGGTCAATGCCGCGCGGGAGGACCCGGTCGAGGCGGTCCGGCGGCTGACCGGCGGGATGGGCGCGGACTACGCCTTCGAGGTGATCGGCAACGCGAAGACGATCCGGCAGGCGTACGAGTCGGTGCGCAAGGGTGGCAGCGCCGTCGTCGTCGGCCTGGCGGCCCAGGATGAGGATATCTCCATCCCGGCCGACAGCCTCGTCCGCACCGGCAAGTCGCTGGTCGGCTGCTTCTACGGCTCGGTCAACCCGTACGAGGACATCCCGAAGTACGTCGACCTCTACCTGAACCGGCGGCTCAAGCTGGACGAGCTGATCAGCCGGCGCTTCGCGCTCGACGAGATCAACGAGGCCTTCGCGGCCATGGAGGCCGGTGAGGTCGCCCGCGGCGTCATCATGTTCGACTGAGCTCGCCCGGGCCGGCCGACGTCGCGGCGGCGGATCAGCGCGCGAGCCGGGCGATAGAGTCCGTCGCCTTGAGTCCGGAGCCGGTCAGGAGCACGACCACGTCCCCGTCCGGGAGCGGGTGCCCATCGCGAATGGCGCGCCGCAGCGCGGCCGCGCCGACGGCGGCGGTGGGCTCGACGTAGAGCCCCTGTGCCCAGAGCTCGCGGAGCGCCTCCACGATCTCGTCGTCGGTTACCGCCGCGCCCCAGCCGCCGGAGTCCCGCACCGCGGCCAGGATCTGGCGCGGGCGGGCGGGGGCGCCGATGCGCGTCCCTTCGGCGATGGTGGCGCCCGGGGTGACCGGCTCGATCGGGCGATGTTCCGCCAGCGCCGCGACGACCGGCGCGCAGGCGGCGGGCTGCGCCGCGACCAGCGCCGCGGCGGGACCGGGGAGGGCCTGGCAGGCGCGCCAGGCACCGACCAGGGCGCTGCCGCCGCCGGTGGGGACGAAGCAGACGCCGGGGAGGCGGTGGCCGAGCTGCTCCCAGACCTCGAGCAGCCAGGTCTTGACCCCGTCGACGAAGACCGGATGCCAGTTGTGGCTGGCGTAGAACGCACCGGGGTCCGCCGCGGCCGCGGCCTGCGCGGCGGCGGCGACGTCCTCGCGGTTGCCCTCGACCGGCAGCACGGTCGCGCCGAGGGCGCGGGACTGGACGAGCTTGCCCGGCGAGGTGGCTGCCGGCGCGTAGACGGTGCAGTCGAGCCCACCGGCCGCGCTGTAGCCCGCCATGGCCGCCGCCGCGTTGCCGGACGAGTCGACGATGACCCGCCGCAGTCCCAGCCGGCGCAGATGCGCCACCAGCACGGCCGCTCCGCGGTCCTTGAAGGAGCCGGTGGGCAGCAGCGCGTCCAGCTTGAAGCGGACCGGCCGGCCCAGGAGCGACCCGTCGACCAGGGGAGTCATGCCCTCACCGAGCGAGCAGGCGTGCTCGCGCCCGACGGGCAGCACGGCCCGGTAGCGCCACAGAGTGGGATCGGCGACCTCGATGGCCTCGGGCACCAGGCGGTTCGGCCCGTCGAGCCCGAACGCGCCGCCGCAGCTGGGACAGCGCCAGGCCGTAACCTCCAGCGGCTCCGTCTGCCCGCACGCCTCGCACACCAGTCGCCAGTCCGCCACCGGTTCTCCTCTCCTCGTCGGCCTGCCGCTCAGCCGATGACGAACGCCGCGCGCCGCTGGAGCAGTGTCCGGATAATGCTCATGGCCACCAGGCGCGCCGTGCGGGCGTTGTCCCGCGTGGGAACGTTCTCGATCGTAAACGTGAGCGTGCCGAACGCGCCCTCGACCTCCACCTCGTGCCGGTTGCGCTCGAGGCCGGGGTCGGCGATGACGCGCACCTCGGTGCGGTCGAGGCCGATGCCGGCCAGGCTGACGGCGGCCGCCACGTTGACGCTCTCGGGAAACTCCAGCGCCGCGGCGCGGGCGCTGCCGCGGAAGACCTCGAGCGGCTCGGTCAGCCGCGCGCCCGCCTCTCCGAGGAGGGTGCGGGGCGGCTTGCGCGTGGTGTGGGTGACCCGCGTCAGCCCGCCGACCGCCGCCGCGCCGATGGCGTCGAGCCCGCCGATCGCGCCCGAGGCGACCTTCAGCTGGGACCGGCCGGCGCTGGCAGCCGCAAGGAGTTCCTGGTAGACCTCGGGGTGGGCCAGCGCTCCGACGCTGACCGCAACCAGGTCGACCCCGGCCCGCAGCACGGCCGGGCCGTGCTCGCGCAGGCCGTCGTGCCCGGCGACCTCCGCCACCACGTCGGGGTCGCGCGCCAGCAGGGCGTCCACGGAGGGCAGGATCTCCGGGCTCCCGGCAGGACGAGGGCGGGTCGGATCGCGGACGACCGCGCCCACCAGCTCGAGCTCCTGGTGTCCGGCCTCCCGTGCCAGCGCCACGACCCCCTGCCCAATCGCTCCCAGCCCGATCAGCCCCACGCGGGTCGGCCCGTGCCGCCCGGTGTCAGCTCTGTCCGTCATCGTCGTGCTCCTCCGCTGTCGCGTCGCACCCATGATAGCCGATGGCGCGGCCGGATTGACGTTGGCCGGTGCCGGACACTAGCATGCGTCGACGTGGCGGATGGCGTCCGGCGTGGAGAGCAGGCGGCGGGCATGGCACGACCGGAGATCGACGGCGATCGTCTCGTGCGGGATCTCCAGCAGCTGGCGCGGATCGGTGCCACCGCGGACGGCGGCGTGAACCGGCTGGCGTACTCGCCCGCGGATCTCGACGGACGCGCCTGGGTGACCGAGCGCCTGCGCGAGCTGGGGCTCAACGTCCGGACCGACGCGGCCCTGAATACCGCGGCCACCTACCCCGGCACCCGGCCGGATCTGGCGCCGATCGCGCTCGGCTCGCACACCGACACCGTGCCGAACGGTGGACGCTACGACGGCGCGCTCGGCGTTCTTGCGGCCATCGCCTGCGTCCGGGCGCTCCGGACGGCGGACGTCCGGCTGCGCCACGCGGTGGAGGTGCTCAACTTCATGGCCGAGGAGGCGACGGTCGGCGGTGGAACACTGGGGAGCCGCGTCATGGCCGGGCTGTTCGACCCGGCCATCCTCGCGCAGCCCGCCTGGGACGGTCGCCCGGTGGCGGAACACCTGCGGGAGGCCGGGGTCGACCCGGATACTCTTGCCGCGGCCGCCCGCGCCCCCGGCGGTCTGGCCGCCTATCTCGAGCTGCACATCGAGCAGGGCGGCACGCTCGAGGCGCGCGACGAGGCCGTGGGCGCGGTCGAGGGGATCGTCGGTATTCGCCGCTACGCAGCCATCTTCAGCGGGCGAGCCAATCACGCGGGGACGACACCGATGGCCGATCGCCGGGACGCGCTGGTGCTGGCGGCTCCCTACGTTCTGGCCGTCCGTGATCTGGCGGTCGACGCCGGCATCGTCGGGACGGTGGGCACCGTGCGGGTCAGCCCGGGCGCCTCGAACGTCATCCCGGGGCGGGTCGAGCTCTCGGTCGAGATCCGCGGCCTCGACGAGGCGACGCTTGACCGCGTCGAGGCGGCACTGCGGACGCGCGCGGAGGCCGACGGCGGGCGCCTCGAGCGGCTGTCGAGCAAGGCGCCGGTCGCGTCGGACCCCGTGGTACTGGAGGCGGTGGTCGCCGCCTGCGAGCGGCTGCGGCTGCCGTACCGGCGGATGTCGAGCGGCGCCGGGCACGACGCGATGTGCATGGCCTCGCTCACCCGGCAGGGGATGATCTTCGTCCCGAGCCGGGATGGGGTCAGCCACGCGCCGGACGAGTTCACCACGGCCGAGCGCTGCGTCGACGGCGCGCGCGTGCTCCTCGAGGCGCTGCTGGCACTCGACGAGCGGCTCGACTGAGCCGCGCGCGGCGCGTGGTGCTCAGCCGGGGCCGGCCGGCTGGGCCAGCGCCAACGTCGCGTCGAGCAGAACCTGGATCCCCGTCACGATGTCGTCGAGTTCGGACCACTCGGCGCGGTTGTGGCTGATGCCGCCGCGGCTGGGCACCATCAGCATTCCGGTCGGACAGAGTCTGGCCATCTGCATGGCGTCGTGGCCGGCGCCCGAAGCCAGCCGCGTGGCGGGGATGCCCCGTTCCCGGGCGAGCCGCTCGAGCGTGTCCACCACCCGTGGATCGAGGCGCACCGGCTCCTCGTCGCTCATCACGTCCCGGCTGGCCGTCAGCCCCCGCGCCGCGGCGATGGCCGCGATGGCCTCCTGGATCTCGTCCACCGCGTGCCGCTTGTCGGCGCTCACCGTGCCGCGCACGTCGATCGCGAGGTCGGCGCGACCGGGGACCACGTTGATCGCGCCCGGCTCAATGGCGAGCGTGCCGACCGTGCCGACGACGCCGGGGATCGAGCGAGCGATCCGCTCGACGGCGAGCACGACCTCGGCCGCCCCGGCCAGGGCGTCCCGCCGCAGGGTCATCGGCGTGGCGCCGGAGTGGTCGGCGCGGCCGGTCAGCCTGACGCGCAGGCGGGTCGGCGCGGCGATCGCCTCGACGATCCCGAGCGGCGCGCGCGCCTCCTCGAGGACCCGACCCTGCTCGATGTGGAGCTCGACGTAGGCGGCGAAGTCGCCGGGCTGCCGCCGCGCCGATGCCACCCGGTTCGGGTCCAGCCCGAGGCGCTGGAGCACCTGTCCCAGCCTCACCCCGCGGGCGTCGGTCAGTTCGAGGATCTCTGCCGCGTCCCAGACGCCGGCGACGACCCCGCTGCCCAGCGTGCTGCGGCCGAAGCGGCTCGACTCCTCGCAGGAGAAGGAGACCACCTCGACCGGGTGGCGGGTCGTGGCGGCGTGCTCCCGCAGCACCGCGGCGACCTCGACCGCGGCGACGACACCCAGCGACCCGTCGAAGCGACCGCCGCCGGGTACGGTGTCGAGGTGCGAGCCGACCAGGATGGGAGGTAGGCGCGGATCGTCGCCGCCCGGCAGCCGGCCGAAGACGTTGCCGATGCCGTCGATGGTGGTGCGCAGGCCGAGGCTGGCGAGCAGGTGGACCAGGGTCTGTCGCGCCCTCAGGTCGGAGCGGGAGAACGCCAGGCGGTTGATGCCGCCGTCCGGGCTGTAGCCGATTCGGGCGAAGGTGCGCAGGTTGGCGCGGATGCGCTCCGGATTGACGAGCAACCGGTGCGACGGCGCGGGGTCAGCCATCCCGGGCTCCCCGGCGCAGCACGACCCGGTCCACGCCGTCCGAACCCATCAGCAGCACCTGCACGTCGTCGTTGCGTAACGTCTCCAGGCGCCGGCCGACCAGCGCGGCCTCGATCGGGAGCTCGCGCCAGCCCCGGTCGACCAGGACGACCAGCACGACGCGTGATGGTCGTCCCAGCTCGAGGATCTCGTCGAGCGCGGCGCGGATAGTCCGGCCGGTGAAGAGGACGTCGTCGATCAATACGACGATCCGCCCGTCGAGCGGAAAGGAGATGTCGGTCGCCCCGACGACCGGCTGCTCGCTCAGGCTGTCGAAGTCGTCCCGGTAGAGCGTGATGTCGAGCGTGCCGCAGGGCAACTCCCGCCCCAAGCGTTCGGCCAGCGTGCGGCTCAGGCGTTGCGCCAGCTCGTCGCCGCGCCGCCGGATGCCGATGAGGCACAGACCCGGGTCGTCACCGAAGCGCTCGGCGATGGCGAGCGTCAGCCCGTCGAGCAGGCCGGCGATCCCGTCGGCGTCGAGGATCTCCGCGGGCGCGCGCCCGCTCATCGACCTGCTCCACGCCGCTGGACGGTCGTCGGTCGAACCATCCCGCTCCTCCTCGAGGGGCCCGCGATTCCCGCCGCCGAACGGACTATCTCGCTCCCGCCACGCCGTGAGTTCGCCCGGCGTGGAATCTCCATAACGCCAGGCTCGCGGGCGCCCGGAGTATAGGAGTGGCTGGTGAGGCTGTCCAGCCGCATGCGTGAGGCTGGACCCGGCTCACGGGCCCGTCGCTCAGCTCGCGTAGAGGGGGAACGGGCCGCGCTGGCTGCCGCGGCCGGGCTTCTTCTGCAGGTACATCCGCTCGTCGGCCGTGGCGACGAGAGTGACCGGGCGGTCGCCGTCGCCGGGATAGGTGGCGGTGCCCCATGACACGGAGGGCAGCGGGACCTGCATCCCGCGGACCTCAAAGGTTGCCACCTCCAGTGCCCCGATCAGCCGGTCGCCGACGCTCACCGCGTCGATCCCCGCCACGCCGGGGAGGATCACCGCGAACTCGTCACCACCGCAGCGGGAAACCGTGTCGTCCAGGCGGCACTCCCGGACCAGCACGTCGGCCAGCCGGCGCAGCGCCGCGTCCCCGGCCAGGTGTCCGTAGGTGTCGTTGATCGACTTGAGTCCGTCGACGTCGATCAAGATCAGCGACAGCGGGGTACCGCTCTGGGCGGCCCGGGCCATCCCCTCCTCGAGCCGCTCGTAGAAGCGCCGGTGATTGGCGACGCCGGTGAGCCCGTCCAGCGACGCGTTGCGCTTCATCCGGTCGTGGAGCTGCGCGACCTCGATCGCCTGGGCGAGCTGCTGGGCGACGAGGGTCAGCAGCGCCTCGTCGTCCTCGGTGAAGACACCCACGCGGCGGCTCTCGACGTCGATCACGCCGATCGTCCGACCGCCGGTGACCAGTGGCACCGCCAGCTCCGAGCGCCGCTCACGACCGTCGAACGAGAGCGCCCGCGGATCCTGGGTCACGTCCGCCACCCGCGCCGGAGCCTGGTGCTCGGCCACCCAGCCGACGAGGCCGAGACCGGCCGGGATGCGAAGCCCGGTGACGGCTCCCGGTGACCGCGACTGCCCAATGAGGTCTCCGGTCTCGTCCTGGATCAGGAAGATGTCGACCCGGCCGATGCCGAGCTCGCGCCGCACGAGGTCGCTGACCCGACTCATGAAGGCATCGAGCTCGGTCACCTCGCCGATCATGTGGGCGAGCTTGTAGACGATGTGCATGGCGCGGGCGTCCAGCGGGGTGACACGACCGGCCAGCAGATCGTACGGGAGCGACACCTCCCCGGCCGTGCCGGGCTGCTGAGGCCAATTACCGGAGTCGACGGCACGGCAGAACGCCGCGACGACCATCGGGTGGAACTGCGTCCCGCTGCAGCGGGCGATCTCGTCGCGGGCCTCCGAGCGCCCCGGCGCCTTGCGGTAGGGGCGGTCCGTCGTCATGGTGTCGTAGGTGTCGGCCACGCAGATGATGGCCGCGCCGAGCGGGATGTCGTCCCCGGCCAGCCCGTCCGGGTAGCCGGCGCCGTCATACCACTCGTGGTGGTGACGCACGAGCGGGACGAGGGAGGCCAGCGCCGGGTTACCGGCCAGGATGCGGGCACCCATGGCCGCATGCTCCATGATCAGCGCGCGCTCGTCCGGGTTCAGGCGGCCCGGCTTCTGCAGGACCGTGTCGGGCACTCCGATCTTGCCGATGTCGTGGAGGACGCCGGCCAGCTCGATCGTTTCGATGTCGAGCTGCGGCAGCCCCATCTGCTCGGCGATCGCCCGCGCGTAGCCGGCCACGCGCTCCGAATGGCCGTGCGTGTACGGGTCCTTGGCGTCGACCGTCGCCGCCAGCGTGCGGATGCCCGAGAGGTAGAGCTGACGCATGCGCCCGTAGAGCTGCGCGTTGTCGGTCGCGATCGCCAGCTGGTTGGCGACGGTACGCAGCAGCGCCAGGTCCTCGCTCGAGTACGGCAGGTCGGCGTTCTTGGGGCCCATGGTCAGCAGTGCCACCGGCAGACCCTTGTTGGTGAGCGGGATGATCAGCGCGTCCTCGGCGGGAGGCACGTCGAGCCGGTGTACCAGCTCGTCCGGACGCGAGACGGCCTGTACGACCGGATGTCGCGGGCCGAGGACGTGCTCGACCGGATCGAGGGCGTCCTCGGTGCCGGCCCACCACTGGTACGACTGACTCGACGGATCGAAGACGTACAGCCGCGCGTGCGACGGCGCCATCGTCTGGGCGATCAGCTCGACCGCGGACCGGGCGAGGTCGTCGGGATCGAGGATGCCGCTCATGCGGCGGCTGAACTCGAGCAGCTGCCGGCGGTAGTCGTAGCTGCGCCGGTCGAACAGGCGGTCGACCCGCTGCTGCAGGAGGGACTGCAGTCGCGCGCCGAAGAGGGCCACGATTGCGCTCATCACGGCGATCGGCAGGATGGTGCGCAGGCCGCTACGGTCGTTGAGGAGGAGCGTGGCCAGGAAGAGCAGCAGGCCGTAGAGGCCGGTCACGATGACGACCAGGGTCGAGTAGACCAGGCCCCGCCGGACGAAGAGCTGCAGGTCCATCAACTGGTAGCGCAGGATGGCGTAGGCGAACGAGCCCGGCATCAGCACCAGCGCCAGCAAGGTCACACCGGTTGACACGAGGTCTCGACCGAGCACGATCCGGGGCAGCAGGTTGAGCAGCAGGAAGGGCAGGATGGCGGCCAGGCTGCCGAAGAGGGCAATCCGCAGCTGCGTCGCCTCGCGGCCGGTCCGCAGCTGCCGCCAGCTGCGCAGCAGCGCCGCCACGCCGAGCACGAGGCAGGCGAGATCAAAGGGATATGCGCCGAACTGGCGGAAGCCCTCGTAGCTGTTGGGTGCGAAGACCATCACGGCGATCCAGGCGAGCGCGAAGATGGTGGCGGATAGCGGTATGAATGCTGGAGATAGGTGCCACCGGAAGATCGGCAGCGTGCGCCGGACCGGGAAGACCAGGAACAGGTAGGGGAAGCTGGCGATCAGCAACGACAGCGCGACACTGTGGATGCCGATGCCCCACGTGACCTGGCGGAGTACGATCGGGATGACCGCGAGCTCCGCGGCCCCGGCGTAGCAGGCCAGCGCCAGCGCACGCGTCGACTCGCCTCGCCCACGCAGCACGGCGATCGACCCGACGATGAAGAAGACGACACTGATGAGGAGCAGTGCGGTCCAGGGCGGGATCCCCGCCGTGGCGTCCACGGTGAACAGTTGGCCGGTCGCGGATGACAGGAACTCGACCCGGGTGGCGTGGGTAAGCTGCGCGGTGGCGGCGGCCGGGTCCGAGGGGAGCTCCTTGTCGTCCACGAGCAGGATGGCGTCGCCCTGGCGAACACCCGCGTCCTGTGCCGCTCCCAGGGGGGAAACAGTGTCGACGACCCAGCCGGCCCGGCCGATATCCGGGTGTCCCGTCACCCCGACCGTCGGTGGGGTCTCGTTGATGGCGGTGGCGGCGATGACGACCACCAGGTAGGCGACGAGCGCCAGCGCCGCGACCGCGGCCGACGGGGTCAGCCAGCGCTGAGCGGTTCGTACGGATGCCACACGGGCCGCGGTGACCATCGGCTAACCCATCAGCTCGCGCAGCGACGCCACATCCTGGCCGCGTGCGGCGAGCTCCGCGAGTGCCGCAGCGGCGTACTGCCGCTCGACATCGATGACTACATGGGTAAAGTCTACCGCACCAATCTGCCTGGGCGCGTCGGGATCAAAGTCCTGACTGCTCGAATCCGGTATGCGACCGGCATACAGCAGCGGGAGTGTACCCTTCCCCCGCTCGCGGTCGCGCTTGCCGACGTCATCGGTCGCGTCCCGCAGGTCGTTCTCCAACTGGGCCACCGCGCCCCAGTGCCGACCCCACTCCCCGTAGAGGCTCAGGGTCGCCTCGTCGTCCGTCCCGAGCTGGGCGCCGAGGCGGGCGATGCCGGCGACCAGCGCCCCGGCCTTCAACTGGACTATCTGAAACGCGTCATCTGGGGAGACAGTATGCCGCGCCGCGGCGAGGTCGAGGTGCTGCCCGCCGGCCGCGGTGAGCGCGGCGTCGAGGAGGGTCCGCTGGAGCCGGTGGGCCATCTCGGGTGCGACGCCATCGTCGACGACGTCGGCCAGCACGCGCTG
>DATKRJ010000302.1:0-4170 GCA_035532355.1 Thermomicrobiaceae bacterium
TGATCGCGCAGGTTGGCCCGCCCGCCGTCCTCCGCCATGACCACCGCCTCCATCAGCCGTGCGCCGATTGACGGTTCCGTGGGCACACCCGCGTGAGAGCCGTTCTCACGGCGCCCCGCCGCTGACGCTCGGCTGAGTGTCCCGCCGGCGGGACCGCTTGGCCGCGGCCACGGCCCGCGCCTGAGCGGCCACCGGGCCCGGCCCAACACACCGGTAAGGCCCCGTCGCCCGACGGGACCTTACCGATCAGGCGCTACAGATCGACACGTGCGCGGACGGGGACCGGCCGGTGCTTCGATCTCGTCCGCGCTCCGGCAACGGAGTCTGGCCGCCGGCGCGCCGTCCACAGCGGCCGCCGGACGGCCGTACGGCGCGGCGCCAGGGGACCGTCCGTGCGGACGGTCGGCATGGCACGGCACCGTCGGCGTGCTAGCTCTTGACGTTCCAGTCCGCAAGGTTCCAGAACGTCGACGACGAGAACGGGCCCTGTGGATAGGTCTTCGGGTCCAGCTTGTTCGCCACCGCCGCCACGTTGTTGCGCGCGACCTCGCCGATGTCCGCGATGTCGGTCACGACCATCGTGTGCATCTGGCTGAACAGCGTGTCCGCCTGGTTCGCGTCGAGCGTCTTGACCAGTTGGTCGTACAGGTTGTTGAAGTCCGGGTTCTGGTAGCGATTGGTGTTGACCGCCGACCACTGGTTCGACTGCTGGGCGATGTTCTTCGCCGGGTCCTCGGACAGGTAGCGCTGGAACCAGGTCACCGGCCAGATGGTGTCGCCGTTGGTGTACATCTGGATGTCGCCGTAGAAGTGGTTGAGCGTGTCCGGGTTGCCCGGGTCGGCGCCGAAGAACACGCTGGCGTCGGTCGACTTGATCTGGATCGTGATGCCCGCCTTGGCCGCGGCCGCCTTGACGATCTCCTGGTTCTGCTGCCGCACCGTGTTCACCGAGGTGGAGTAGACCCAGTTCATGGCCCGCCCGTTGAGGGTGCGGTTGCCGCTGGCGTCCTTGGTCGCTCCCGCCTGGTCCAGCAGCGCGTTGGCCTTGTCCAGGTTGTACTCCCAGGTGAGGCTCTGCGGCATCCACTTCGGAGTGTTGTTGAGCACGAAGGGCGTCGCGCTCCCGCCCGGGCCGTACAGCGTGTCGGCGATCGTCTTGCGGTCGAGGATGTAGGCCAGCGCCTGGCGCACCTCCTTGACCTTGAAGTGCGGGTGCGGGGTCTGGTAGTACGACTTCTGCCCGTTGGTCGTCGTCTGCGGGTCGGAGGCATTGATCTCGATGCGCTCCGTCCCGCCGCCCGGCCAGGTGAAGACCACCCCCTGGGCGTTCGAGCCCGTCATCGACTTCAGCACGTCCGGGGCGATCTGCAGGTTCCAGGCCCAGTCCTGCTCGTTGGTCTGCAGCACCGCGCGCGCCGCGCTGGTGGCGTCGCCACCGCCCTTGATCGTGATGGTGTCGAAGTGCGGCTTGCCCGGCGCCCAGTAGGTGTCATTCAGCGTCCACTGGCCGACGTCGCCCGGCGTGAAGGACACGCTCTTGTAGGGGCCGGTGCCGATCGGCTTGAGGTTGAAGGGCGCGCTGCGCGCGGCCGTCCCGACGTTGTCCTTCAGCACGTGCTGCGGCAGGATGTAGCCGTTGGACCCCACGAACGGCTCGTGCCAGTAGAGTGTCGGCTGCTTGAAGGTGATCTTCACGGTCATGTCGTCGGGCGTGTCGACCGAGGCCACGTTGAGGTAGCTGCCCAGGGTCGTCGCGCCCGTGTTTTTGTCGGTGACGAACTGGAAGGTGAACGCGACGTCCTTCGAGGTGAACGGCTGCCCGTCGTGCCAGGTGACCCCCGGACGTAGCTTGTAGGTCACCGAGCTGTGGTCCGCCGGGATCCCGCCGTTGGTCGTGCTGGGGACCTCGGCCGCCAGCAGCGGCACGAAGTTGTTCTTGTCGTCGATGTCCACCAGCGGCTCGAGTGACAGCCGCGAGGCGTCGAAGTCCTTGGTACCGCTGGAGAGGTGCGCGTTGAGGATCGTCGGCGCCTGCCACCACAGGAGCCGCAGCGCGCCGGCACCGCCTCGTTTGCCGGCGGGCGCCGTGGTCGCGGCCGCTGCCGGGGTCGCGGCCGCGGAGGTCGACGCCGTCGCCGCACCCGTCCCACCCGTGGTCGTCGCTGCGCTGGTCGTGGTGGTGCTGGTCGACGCGGACGTCGACGTGGTCGGCGTCGTGCTGGTGCCGCCGCACGCCGCGAGCAGAGCCGCGATCGCCGGCGCGGTCAGTCCGAGCGCCGCGCCGCGCCGCAGGACCTGCCGGCGCGTCAGCCGCCCGGCCATCGCCTCGGCGGTCAAGTGTTTGAGTTGCTTCTCCACGGTCGGGTCTCTCCTTTCCTCACGTCGGTCTCCTCACGGCAGCGGCAACCCCCGGAGGCACCGGCTCCGGCGGAACCGGACAACTGGTAGGTCCCGGGCACACGGGCCGCGCGAACCCGGCTTCGTCGACGCTACCATGTTCGGAGCTGCTGCTGGACCCGAGTCTATAGCCGAGCGGCTTCCTCGTCAAGCGTTGCCGATCTGCACACCGGGTCACGGCGGTTGAAGCGACTCCAACGCGCCCAATCTCGCCGCGGGACGCGCCGGCCCGGCGCACCTCGGCCTGAGCCACCCTGAGCGACAGGGCGCGGCGGTTGTCGCGGCGCGCGGGAGCACGGGGAGCGATCGACGCGTCCTGTCCGGTGCAGACCGCGCGCCCTTGGACGCTCGGGGAGGATCTAGTCGCCCCGTGGCACGGCCGCGGGCGTCGTCTGCCGGACGTCGGCCGTCCTGGGCCGCGTAAACAGCTGGAAGAGCGGGGCGGCAGCGACCGTCGTCAGGATGGTAAGCAGCACCAGGATCGCGAACATCACCGGAGTGATCAGGCCGCGATCCAGCCCGATGTTGATCAGGATCAGCTCCATCAGCCCCCGCGCGTTCATCAGCGCGCCGACCCCTGCCGATGTGCCCCAGTCGGCGCCTCCGGCCCGGCTCGCCAGCGCGCACGCTCCGCCTTTCGCCAGAAAGCCGACGCCGATGACCAGCGCGGCGGTACCGAGCAGGCTCGCGTCGACCAGCAGCCCGAGGCGCGTGTTGAGGCCGGAATAGGCGAAGAAGATCGGCACGAGCAGCCCGACCGTCACCGGCTCGATGGCACGCCGGACACTGGCGGACACGGAGCCCCGCGGCACCACCACGCCCGCCAGGAAGGCGCCGAAGATCGAGTGGATCCCCACCGTGTCGGTGAAGGCGGCCCCCAGCAGGACCATGATGCCCAGTCCCACCAGCAACCCGGGGGCGGCGACGGAACCGACGGTGTCGGCGGCCGGCGCCAGCCTCGCCAGCAGCGGGCGCGCGACCACGAGCATGCCGACGGCGTAGGCCGCGCCACCCCCGATGGCCAGCGCCGCGATCGACGGCGCGTGGCTGGTGGTCGCCAGGACCACGGCCAGCAGGCACCAGGCGGCGACGTCGTTCAGCGCGGCGGCACCGAGCACGAGCGTCCCCAGGCTCGACTCCGATAGACCCAGATCGTGGACGATCCGCGCCAGGACCGGGAACGCGGTGATCGCGGTCGCGGCGCTCAGAAAGAGGCCCGCCTGCCAGGGGCGGAGAGTCAAGCCGAACAGCCCGGGCCTCCCCGCCAGCAGTACGCCCAGCACACCACCGGCGATCATCGGCACCACCACGCCCGCGATCGAGATGGTCGCCGCCTCCCGGCGACGCCGCCCGATCAGCGCCGTGTCCAGCTCCAGACCCATCAGGAACATGTAGAGGATCAACCCGAGCTGCCCCAGCGCGTAGAGCAAGGTCATCGACGGGTGGGCGACGGTGACGGCGGCCGACCCGCCGGTCAGTGCCAGGGTCGTCGGAAACAGCCACTGCTGTAGGCGGGGGGCGATCAGGCCGAGCAGCGAGGGACCGAGCATCACCCCAGCCAGCATCTCGGCCACGACCTGGGTCTGACCAAGCCGCCGCAGGACCAAGCCGGCCAGGCGCGCCGTGACCAGAATGCTGGCCACCTGCAGGAACAGGTGCGTGGTCAGCCAGGCACTGCCGGGCACCGGCGCGCTACCGCCCCGTGCCGGCGCGCATCGCCGCGAGGATGCGGCCCACCGACACGTGACGCACCGACGGATGCCGCAGCGCCGC
>DATKRJ010000303.1:0-5669 GCA_035532355.1 Thermomicrobiaceae bacterium
ACGACGCCAGTTCGTCTTCGTCAACGACCCGGGTCTCACCGGCGACGTTGACCAGCACGTCGACGTACAGGTCGTGCCAGTAGAGCGCGCCGCCATCGAGCCGGCTCGGGTGGGCGACGTTGCAGTACCACCCCTTGGGACGGCCGTCAGGATCCTGGACCGCGAAGGCGTTGTAGGGCGCGTGCAGCGCGAAGTATTCCCGCAACTGGTCGCCGTTGTCGAAGGCAAAGGCACCGACGTCGACGTGGCCGTGCTCCCAGACCGCAGAGATGGCGACCCAGTCGTCTGGGCTGTCCAGGGCCGTCCCGGGGTAGCGCGCCGCCTCCGAGCCGTCGGGCCGAAGCTTGACGATCGCCAGCCGGGTTCCCGGTTCGGGCGTGCCCCTGAGCGTCGCCATGGTTCAGCGACCCTCCCGGATGACCGACAGGACCTCGTGAGTCTTCTTCTCGAGCAGTTGCGGGTCGTTTGCCTCGACGTTCAGGCGCAGCAGCGGCTGGGTATTCGACGGGCGCACGTTGAACCACCAGTCGGGGTAGTTCACCGTCAGGCCGTCCAGGAAGTCGAGCTCGCCGTCGGCGTAGCGGCTCTCGAGGCGGCGCAGCACTGTCTGGGGATCCCGCACCTCGCTGTTGATCTCGCCGGAGCGGACGTAGCGGTCGAGCGGTCTCAGCGCCTCCGCCATACTGACGCCCTCCCGCGACAGGAGCTCAATGACGGTGAGGGCCGCGATGATGCCGGAGTCGGCATACCAGTTGTCCCGGAAGTAGAAGTGCCCGGAGTGCTCGCCACCGAAGACGGCGTCGTTCTCGCGCATCCGCGCCTTGATGAATGAGTGGCCGACACGGGAGCGCAGCGGCTTGCCGCCCTCGCGCTCGATCGTCTCGGGCACGGCGCGGGAGCAGATCAGGTTGTAGACAATGGTCGCTCCGGGATGCTTGCGCAGCAGGGCCTTGGCGACCAGTGCGGTGATCATGTCGCCGCCGACGAAACGGCCCCGCTCGTCCAGAATGAACATGCGGTCGGCGTCGCCGTCGAACGCGATGCCGAAATCGGCGCCCTGTGCGATGACCGCGCGTCCCAGATCGACGACGTTCTCCGGCTCGAGCGGGTTCGCCAGGTGGTTGGGGAAGCGACCGTCGAGCTCGAAGTAGAGCGGGATCGTCTGGACCGGCAGCTTGCCGAAGACGATGGGCACCGTCTTGCCGGCCATGCCGTTGCCCGCGTCGACCACGATCTGGAGCGGGCGGACCGCGTCGCGGTCGATCATCGACAGCACGTGTTCCGCGAACTGGGGCAGCACGTCGGTCGCGTGGACCGTGCCGTCCCCGACAGCGTGCGGGAAGTGACCGGCCATGACCAGGTCGCGAATCTCGCCGATGCCCTCATCCATGCTGAGCGGGCGCGCCTCGCCGCGACAGAGTTTGAAGCCGTTGTACTCGGGCGGGTTATGCGACGCGGTGACCATGACGCCCGCGTCCGACCCGCTCCTGCCGACCGCGAAGTAGAGTCCGTCTGTGCTGACCAACCCGATGTCGCAGACGTCCGCGCCCTGGTCGCGGATGCCGTCGATGACGGCGCTGGCCAGGACCGGTGAGGAGACGCGCATATCGCGACCGACCACGACCTGTTGGGGCTTCAGGTAGATGACGAGGGCGCGGCCGATCCGGTACGCCGTCTCGGGATTGAGCTCCTGAGGGTAGACGCCGCGGACGTCGTAGGCCTTGAAGATGTCGGCGATCGTCGGCATGAGTACGTGTCTCCACTCTGTGCTGCGCGTGGCCGTGGGACACCGGATCGGAGCGGACAGCAGTTGGGGCCGACCGTCACGATCTTAGCAGAGGCGATCGTACTGGATCATCGGCTACCGCCGGCTCACGCGCCGGTGCGGCGAACGGCGGTGCCGCGTTCGCGGGGTCACCCGGGAGGCGGGCGACGGTCCCGCTCACGGTGACGCTATAATCGCCGCGCCGCCGGGAGGGCGGCAAGCGCAGCCATTTGCACGAGGTGGGAGAGCCGATGCCAGCGTCCCGGTACGTAATTCGCCCAGACGAGCCGATCGACTTCCACATGCACACGCGCGCCAGCGATGGCGGCTGGACCCCCGAGAAGCTGGTCGACTACCTCGTCGAGCACGGGTTCCGGGCCGCCGCGGTCTGCGACCACGACACGATGCGGTCGGTGCCCGAGGTTATGGAGCACGCGGCAAATGGGGGGCTCCTGATCGTGCCCGGCATCGAGGTCACGACGCGTTGGGGTGGACGACAGTGGCATCTGCTGGTCTACGACGTCGATCCGGCTCTGCCGCGCGGTCACGGCTTCGGCGCGCTGGTCGCCCGACAGGAGGATGACCTGGCGGCGGCTGCCGAGCGGGGCATCACCGTGTATGAGGAGCATGGACACCGGCTGCCCTCGCTGGCGGAGGTGGTCGATGGCCGCGCGCTCCTGCCGGTCCACGTGCTGCTGACGGCCATCAAGGACGGCCACGCCAGCAACTTGCAGACCGCCCACGAGCTGATGAAGGGCTACGGCGAGGCCATGACGGTCGACGTCCCGCTGGAAGAGACGGTGAGCCTGGCGCATGAGGCGGGCGGGACCTGCGTCATCGCCCATCCCGGTCGGGACGACGGCGCCGGGATCATGAGCGTCGAGCAACTGGACGCGATGCTGGTGGAGATCCCGATCGACGGGCTCGAGTGCCATTACCGCTCGTACAGCGAGGACGACACCGACCGCTACCGGACGATGGCGATCGAGCACGGCCTGCTGATGAGCGCGGGCTCCGACTCGCACGCGCCGGGATTTCCCGTGAACCCGCGGCCCTATCTGGCCGGTTGGGTGGTGCCGTTCCTGGAGCGGCTCGGCATCGGCGTCGCCGACTTCGACGGCGTGACCTGGCGGCGCGGCGCCGACGCGGTGCTCCAGCAGGCGGCACCGAAGGCAGCCAGCTGAGGTAGACGGTCGGCGAAGGGATCGGGTATAGTTCGTCGAGCGTGCCGGCGTGCCCACGTAGCTCAGTAGGCAGAGCACATTCTTGGTAAGAATGAGGTCCTGGGTTCGAATCCCAGCGTGGGCTCCTCAAAAATCCCCATGCTGACGCGGAACTAAGCCGGCCCGCTCACTCTCGAGCGGGCCGTTCTCGTGTTTCTGATGTGTCTGTCCCGGGCAGGGCAATGTCGTTATTGCGCGTCCCGTCGTTGCCTCGACGCGCGGCGGGCCGTACCATGCCCGCACCGACAGAAGACCAGGGTGGGCAGGCGACGCGCCCGCGACCCGGGAAGGGCGGCTCACGGTGCAACCGGCGCGACCGATCACGGGTCACAACGACGATGCCCCGGCGACCGGAGCGGTGGAGCCGGTGCTCCTCGACCCCGCCGCCGCGGACGACCTGTTGCGTCGCTACGACATATCGACGCTACCGCAGCGACTGGCCGCGACGCCGGCCGCGGCGGGGATCGCCGCGACGGAGCTCGGCTTTCCGGTCGCGCTCAAGGCCGAGGCAGCGAGCCTGCTCCACAAGAGCGACGCGGGAGGGGTGCGGCTCGGACTGGCCAGCGGCGACGACGTGGTCGCGGAGGCCGAGGCCATGGCGCGCCGGATCTCCGGCCTGACCGGCTTCCTCGTGCAGGCGATGGCGCCGCCGGGCCTCGAGCTGATCGTGGGCGCCCGACGCGACCCCCTCTTTGGGCCGCTCGTGCTGGTCGGGCTCGGCGGGGTGTGGGTCGAGGTGCTGGGCGACGTGGCGCGGCGCCTCGCGCCGGTCGATCACGCCGAGGCGCTGGCGATGCTCGACGAGCTGCGCAGCGCGCGGCTCCTGGCGGGGTACCGCGGCGCTCCGCCGGTCGATCGTCAGGCACTGGCGCAGATCATAATGGCAGTCGGGCAGCTGATGGTCGACGAGCCGGGGCTGGTCGAGGTCGACCTGAACCCGGTCATCGCCGGCCCCGGCGGTGGAGTCGTCGTGGACGCGCGGCTGCTCCAGAGGCCGCCAACGCCGTGTCGACCACTTATCCCGGCGCCGATCGAGGCCTTCCGGCGGCTGATGAACCCGGCGAGCATCGTCGTCGTCGGTGCATCGCCGACCCGCGCCAAGCAGGGCGGACGCCTCTTCCACTACCTGATCAAGCACGGCTTCAGCGGCCCGCTCTACGCCGTCAACCCCAATGCCACCGAGGTGATGGGTCGTCCGTGCTACCCGTCCGTCTCGGATTTGCCCGAGGTACCGGACCTGGCGTGCCTGATGGTCCCGGCCGACGCCGTGCCGGGCGTGCTCGAGGAGTGCGGCGCGAAGGGGATCCGCTCGGCGGTGGTCTACACGGCGGGCTTTGCCGAGGTCGACGACGCGGGGCGAGCGAAGCAGGACGAGCTGGTGGCCATCGCGCGCGCCTACGGCATCCGCCTCTGCGGCCCCAACACCGCCGGCATCGTCAACGTGGCGGCGAGGACCTGCGCGGCCTTCGGCATGGCCTTCGAGGCGGAACGGATGCCGCCCGGTGAGATCGCTTTCCTGACCCAGTCGGGCGCGTTGGGCAGCTCACTGCTGAGCCGATCCTGGGACCAAGGCATCGGCTTCAGCCACTGGGTCTGCACCGGCAACGAGGCGGACCTCACCCTGAGCGACTACCTCGCGGCGCTGGTCGAGGATCCGGCGACCCGGGTCGTCGCCATCTTCATGGAGACGCTGCGCGACCCGGACCGGTTCGCCGCCGCCTGCCGCCGGGCGCGTGAGCTGGGCAAACCGATCGTGGTCTACAAGACGGGCACCTCCGAGGCCGGGCAGCGTGCGGTGCTGTCGCACACCGCGTCCCTGGCCGGCGACGACGCGGTCTACGACGCGTTCTTCCGCGCCCACGGCGTGATCCGCGTGCACGACCTCCAGGGGCTGGTCGACGCGGCACTGGCACTGGCCTGGCAGCCGGCGCCCCGCGGACCGCGGATCGGCGTCGTCTCGGCCTCCGGCGGGGCCTGCAGCGTGGTCGCCGACGAGTGCGCGCGACACGGCCTCGAGCTCCCGGCACTCTCCGACGATGCCAGACAGCGGATTCAGGCGGTCATCCCGCCCTTCGGCGTCAGCCAGAACCCGGTCGACGTCACCATGCAGATCACGGTGAACCCGGGCATGGTCGGGCAGGTCGCCGAGGTCATGCTTGGCGAGGACACCGTCGACGCGCTGCTGGTGCTCATGACCACGAACGCCGATCCGCCCGCGCTCGAGGTGGCGAAGGGTGTCGTACGCGCGGCGTCGAGCGCGACGAAGCCGGTGATCGTGGTGCGGGTCGGCGCGGAGTCTCTGGCGCCGGAGTCGGTGCCGTACTACCGGGCGTCGCGGGTGCCGCTGTTCCCGATGCCGGACCGCGCCGTCCGCGCGTTGCGCGCGATGGTTGCCTACGGCAGCCGCATAGCCGGAGCTCGAGAAGGGGAGTGAGCGTGGACTTCCAGCTGAGCCGGGAACAGCAGGAGCTGGTCGCGGTCACCCGCGCCTTCGCTGGGGCGAAGTTTGGGCCGCGCGCCTTCACCTGGGAAGCGCGGGGCGAGTTCCCGCGCGAGTACCTGCCGCTGCTGGCCGGCCAGGGGCTCGCCGGGATCACGATCCCCGAGGCGGACGGCGGGCAGGGAGGCACGCTGCTGGACGCCGTGCTGGTGATCGAGACGGTCGCCCAGGTCTGCCCGAC
>DATKRJ010000304.1:0-6310 GCA_035532355.1 Thermomicrobiaceae bacterium
CGGCCGCGCCGGCGCGCTGGCGCGCCTCCTCGAGGAACGCGTAGCGGGCGACGCGCGCGGCGTCCTCGATCGACAGCCGGCGCGCCCGCGCGAGCGCGGCCACGTCGCCCCGGCCGACGTCGTTCGGCACGCCGATCCGCCCGGCCAGTGCCACGCAGAACTGCTCGTCGGCATCCGCCTCGCCGGGCCGCAGGCCGTGATGAAAGTGCGCGAGGCCGACCAGCCGCAGCTCACCGGCGTCCTCCGCCTCGCGCAGCAGCGACACCAGCGCGACCGAATCGGACCCGCCCGACAGCGCCGCCAGCACGGCCGCCCCGCGCGGCGCCAGGTCGTGCTCCCGAATTGTGCCGATCACCCGGGCGAGGAGAGACGCCATCTCGAAACCGCGCACGTGCCTCGAGGACGTGCGCGGCGGCGCGCAACGCGCGCCCGCCTCTCGGCAAGCTCGAGGCGCCCTGAGGGCCTCGAGGGGCGCGAGCAGAACGGAGCGAGCCAGCGTCGCGAGCGCAGTGAAGCGAGCCGGCCAGCCTTCGCCAAGGCTCCGGCGGCCCGCCGGAGCGTTTCGCGCGAAGGCGCGGGCTCGGGGCAGAGCCCCGAATGAATTTGGTGCCGGTGCAGGGACTTGAACCCCGGACGCCGCGGATATGAGCCGCGTGCTCTAACCAACTGAGCTACACCGGCGTGAACTTTCAAGTTTACCATAGTCGGCGCCGGTCTCCGGGACGGGCCCCGCCACGGTACCGCGGGCACCCGCCCGCCTCCAATCAGCCGCCGATCGCTCCCGCCTCCTCGATGACCGCCGCGGCCAGCAGGGGGATCAGCAGCTCGTGATGGCCGACCAGCGCGTAGCCCCGCCCGCCGCCGGCCACCGGTCGCGACACGACGTTCCTCTGCGGCCGGTACAGCCTCGCGAAGTCGAGGTTCACGGTCGTCAGGCCGGCGAACGCCACGCCCCGGTTCCGCGCGAGCGCGATCGCCTTGAGGAACACCTCGGGCAGCACGACCGCCGATCCGCAGTTGAGGTAGACCCCGCGGTCCAGCCGCGCCACGTTCGACGCGAAATATCGGAAGTCGCGCAGGCTGCCTTCGCCGAGCGCCGCTCCCGACGCGGCAGGATGCATGTGGATGATGTCGGTGCCGATCGCCACGTGCACGGTGACCGGAATGCCGAGCCGGGCGGCCTGCGCCAGCACGCTGTACCGGAGATACTGCGGCTGCCGCCCGAGCAGGTACGCGCCGGCCGCCTGGCCGATCCCGAGCCCCGCCGCCACGCCGTCGTTGATCGCGCCGTTCAGCAGCCGGCCGGTCTCGTCGGCCATGCCGAACCGGCCCGGGCCGAGCGCCGCATCGACGTCTTCCGAGGTCGCGCCGACCAGCGCCACCTCGAAGTCGTGAATCATCGTCGCGCCGTTGACCGCGAGGCCCGAGACGAACCCGCGCTCCATGAGGTCGATCACGATCGGGCCGAGGCCGGTCTTGACGACGTGCGCCCCCAGCCCCCAGAGCAACCCGCCGTCGGCCCGCCGCGCCTCGACGATGGCCCGGACCACCGCCCGGAAGTCGGATCCGGCCAGGATGTCGGGCAGCGACGCCAGCAGCCCGCCGACCCCCTGGCCGGCCGCGTGCGGCCGGGCGAACGCCTCGACCCGGACCTTGCTGTCGCGCGACTTCAGCGGATAGGTCCGGACTCCCGACAGATCGAACAGCTCGTAGGGAAAGGCCACGGTGTGCTCCGCGTTGAGGCTGGCGCCGTCGCGTAGAGCATAGCACCCGGGAGGGCGCCGCCGGAGGGCGCCGGATCGGACACCGGAACGCCGCGCAGACTAGGCCACCGCGGCCGCCGCTTCGGCGGTGTGGAGCACCTTGGCCAGCTCCTTCACCGTGAACGGCTTCGCCACGACGCCCCGGAAGCCGTACCGCCGGAATTCGGCCATGACCGGATCGTCGGCGTAGCCGCTCGACACGATGGCGTGCACGTCGGGGTCGAACTCCCGGAGGGCGCTGACCGCGTCCTTGCCGCCCATGCCGCCCGGCACGGTCAGGTCGGTGATGACGGCGTCGAACCTCCGGCCGGCCGCCATCTCGCGCTTGTAGGTCTCGATGGCGTCGCGCCCGTCGGCGACCGCGACGACCTCGTAGCCGATGAACTGGAGCATCTCGCCGGCGACGTCCCGGACGACGTCCTCGTCGTCCATGAGCAGCACGCGCCCCCGGCCCCGCGCCATGGTTTCCTGCGGCGCGGCCACCGCCCGGATCTGCTTCGCCGAGACCGGGAGGTAGATGTGGAACGTCGTGCCGACACCGACCTGCGACTCGACGCCGATGCAGCCGTCGTGCTTCCGGATGATCGAGTACGACGACGCCAGGCCGAGCCCGCTGCCTTTCGGCTTGGTCGTAAAGTAGGGATCGAAGATCCGGCGCCGGATTTCCTCCGGAATCCCGGTGCCTTCGTCGGCAATCGACAGCCGGACGTAGCGCCCGTCGGGCTGATCGAAGCCGGCCGGCCGGTCGTCCGGGCCGATGACCAGGTTGTCGGCGCTGACGCGCACGGTCCCGCCCTTCGGCATGGCCTGCTTGGCGTTCAGCACGATGTTGTTGATGACCTGGTTCATCTGCCCTTCGTCGGCATCCACCTGCCAGAGGTCCGGCGGGATCGCGACCTCGCACTTCACGTTGGCGCCGCGCAGCGCGAACTGCGACGAATCCTCGAGCAGCGCGCCGACCGCCATCGTCTTCCGCACGGGCGCGCCCCCCTTCGAGAAGGTCAGCAGCTGCTGCGTCAGGCTCCGGGCGCGCACGCACGCCTTTTCGGCCTCCGAGAGCCGCTTCCGGGTCTTCTCGTCGACCGCGGCCATGCTCGCCAGCGACAGGTTGCCGACGACCGCCATCAGGATGTTGTTGAAATCGTGGGCGATGCCACCGGCCAGGATGCCGAGCGACTCGAGCTTGCTCGCCTTCAGCCGCTCCTGCTCGAGCGACGTCGCGTCGGTGACGTCCCGGATGACGAGCACCATTCCGACCACGCCGTCCTTGTCGTGCAGCGGCGTCGCGATCCGCTCGATGACCCGCTCCGCGCCGTCGCGCGCCCGCAGCAGCGCCTGCCGGCGCCCGTCCGGGTGGTCGACCCCGTCGACCTCGACCAGCGGGTCCGCCAGCCGCTCGTGCGTGTCGGGGTCCAGGACGTGCAGCACGGCGTCCAGCGGCTTGCCGAGCGCCTCCGCCTGCGACCAGCCGGTCAGCACTTCCGCCATGTTGTTGAGCATGACGATCTGACCGCGTGTGTCGATCGTCACGACGCCGTCACCGATGCTCCGGAGCGTGATCGCCAGCCGCTCCTTCTCCGAGGCCAGCGCC
This sequence comes from Thermomicrobiaceae bacterium, assembly GCA_035532355.1. Classification (GTDB taxonomy): domain Bacteria; phylum Chloroflexota; class Chloroflexia; order Thermomicrobiales; family Thermomicrobiaceae; genus DASSZN01. The sequence continues at coordinate 3,355 of DATKRJ010000304.1, forward strand.
TTCTCCGACCGCTTGGCCAGTTCGAGCGCCTCCATCGTCGCCCAGTGAAGCTCCTTGATCTGCTCCACGTGCCGCTGCTCGTCCTCCATCCGGCCCAGATAGATCTGGTACGTGCGGTGCGTCAGGTACACCGGCGCCGCCGCCAGCAGGGCGAACCACTGCCCCGTCCGATCGATGATGAGGGCGAGCACTGCGGCGGTCCCCGCGCCGACGAAGTAGCTCGGTCCCGTCCACAGGAAGTTCTGGTACCAGACCCGGCGGATCGACTGGCCGCTCGACAGGGCGATGGCCGTCGCCACGAACAGCGTGTTCGCCAGGAAGTACACGGCCGCCGCCCCGACCAGCGGCTCGGCGAAGGAGCCGCCGAGGTCCAGATGGCCGAAGCGGCCCCCGAGCAGTCGGTAGGCGAGCCCGGCCAGCTGCACGGTGACGATGAGGCTCGCCATGCTGAACACCGTGCGCGAAAACGGGTTCTTCCGCCGGGTGTTGAACGCGCACTGGGCCCACGCGCTGACCATCGAGATCAGCATCGTCTGGCTGGGCCCGATGAGGAGCATGGCGGTGAAGTCGGCCGCATACGAGACCGACATCGTCGACCCGCCCTTGCTCAGCGGCAGGTTGATCTTGAAGCCGGCGGCCGCCGAGGACACCCCCAGGAACAGGATGAAGAGCGTCGGCCGCGCGCAGCTGTGCGGGAAGAAGGTGAGAAGGACGGCGGCGCCGAGCAGGATGACGCCGTAGACGTAAATCTGGCCGATGCGCGGCGAGGCGGGCGCCTCCTCCACCGTCCGCTCGCGCGCGGTCGGCTGGGTCGCCAGTGCCGGAGGTTCCGCCCGGAGGCTCGCTGCGTTCATGGCATCAGGCAGAGACACCAACGGGCCGCAGGGTCCCGTCCTCGCGGACGACCCCCTGCGGCCCCCGGTGATCCGAACGAGTCCGACGGCGCTCTAGTGAACGACCGCCGAGACCCGGACCGTCGTGGTCCGCCGCCATTCCTCTTCGAGAATGGCCCAGAGCACCTGGTCCAGATACTCGCCGCGGCGGAGGAACGAGCGCCGGAGCACCCCCTCCTGCACCGCACCGAGCTTCCTCAGCGCGCCATTGCCCCGGCCGTTCCGGACGGCCGCCCGGGCTTCCAGCCGGTGGACCCCGAGGGTCTCAAAGGCAAAATCGACAACCAGACGCGCGCCATCAACGAACATCCCTGAGCCCCAGTATGGCGAACCCAGGACGAAGCCCCACTCTGCGGTCCCGAACCCTGGTTCGAGCGACCGCACCTGGAAGAGACCCACGGCGACATCCATTCCCTCGGGGACCACGGCGAAGCAACAGTAACGGCCGGCTGACTGCTCCTCCTGCGTCCACTGAATGAAGCGCCGGAACCCTTCCACGGTCGTCGGGGGCGGTGAGATGAACCGGGTCACTTCCTCCGTCGTCAGCATCGCCAGCAGCGACTCCGCGTCGCTGAGTCGCAGCTGCCGGAGGGTGACCTGGCGTCCAGCCAGCGTCGGCAGTTTCTCGCGCCAGTCCGAGGTGACGGTTCCCTTCCCCGCCTCAGACACCACTGAGGCGGATTGTTCGACCTCCACACCGGGCTGGTAAGGCATGATCTCCATGCTGCCCTCCATTAATCCCGGTTAGTTGATCGGAACCGCACCCCAGACGATGTTGTTGCCCCAGACGATGTTCTCGCCCCAGACGATGTTCTCGCCCCAGACGATGTTGTTCCCCCAGACGATGTTGTTCGCCCACGCGGCCGAGTTCGTGTACACCGAACCACCCGAGCCAGCGGCATCTCCCCAGACGATGTTCTGGGCCCAGTTCCACGTCTGGCCGTCGGCTGTGGTCGTCGACGGCGTCACCGACGACATCAGCCAGTTCGCACCGACCGGCTGGGTCGTATCGACCGAGGAGGCCAGCGCCACGGCGCCCGCGGCGTCGATTTCCCCGGCGCCCTGCGTCAGCGCGTCGTACGCCTGCCCGGTCGTCGGATCGGTCAGCGTCGTCGAGCTGAATTCCAGCATCGCCTTCACGGCGTTCGGGGTCAGTTGCGGCGAGTTCGGCTCCGCCAGCTGGTGTGCCTGCAGCATCAGCGCCACGACGCCGGTCGTCACGCCCGCCGCCATGCTCGTCCCGCAGAGCGTGATGTAGTCGCTGCCCACGAGCAGGTTGTTGTAGCCGAGCCCCAGGATCTCATTCACCAGATAGGAGTTCGGCGACGAGTCCGACGTCAGCATGTGACCCGGCGCGACCACGTCCGGCTTCGCAAAGCCGTCGAACCACGAGGGCCCGCGCGAGCTGTACGGCGCCACCTGATCGTCGGTCCGCGTCGTCGTGTTCTGCGTCATCGCCGCCCCGACCGTCAACGCCTCCGGATCGTTGCCCGGCACCGCGACGCCGGCGTAGCCGACCTGACCGGTCGTCGGGTTCTCGCCGTAGTTGCCGGCCGACGTCACGACGATCAGGCCCGCCTGCACCGCCTGCTCGACCGCCTGGTCGAGCGGGTCGGTCGCCGCATTCTCGTACGGCGGGTGCCCGAGCGACATGTTGACGACCTGGACGCCCAGCGCGTCCTTGTTCGCCGTGATGAACTGCAGCGCGGCGATCACGTTGCTGGTGTCCCCCGCGCCGGTGCTGTCCAGCACCTTGCAGACAACGAAGTTCACCCCCGGCGCGACGCCGGCGTACTGGCCGTTCGAGAGCGCGCCCGTGCCGCCGATCAGCCCGGCGACGTGCGTGCCGTGACCGAAGCCGTCCGACGGCGTGGTGAGGATGCCGCCCTGCGTGAAGTCGTAGAACGCCTCGATACGCGAGGCGTCGACATCAGACGACGGATTGAGGCCCGAGTCGATCAGGGCGACGGTAATGCCAGTCCCTGTCGGCCCCGTGAAGGCCCCGCTCCCGCTCGCCACGCCCAGGCCGAGGTCAGCGCGCAGCGTGTCGGTCGTGCCCGTGT
>DATKRJ010000305.1:0-16398 GCA_035532355.1 Thermomicrobiaceae bacterium
GAGCTCGATCTCGTCCCAGGCGCCCTCCTGCGCCAGCGTCAGCAGCATGCCGATGTTGGCGCCCGACGAGAACGCCCGTGGGTCCTCGGTGCCGATCACCAGCCCGGCGTAGCCCGCGGCCGCGACGAGCGTGAGGCCGGCCTCGAGCATGCGCAGCATGTCCTCGCCGACCGCGTTGAGCTTGCTGTTGTGCAGGTCGAGCATCACCACGCCGTCGCCGAGGTCGAGCAGGGAGGCGTCGCGGGACTCCTTGAGTACCCGTTTCTGGTCGCGCAGGGTGGCCAGGCTGAGCGCGCCCGCCACCGGCGGAACCGGGCTGTAGTCGCCGCTGAAACTCAGGCGGCGCGCCGTGTCGTCCTGGTGCCGGTAGAACCCGGTCGTGCCGGCTGCCTTCAGCAGCGGCGGCTCGCTCAGCTCCAGCTCGGCCAGCCCGCTTCGCACGCGGTCTGTCCCGACCATGTCCAGCTGCCGGAACGGACCGGCCTCCCAGCCGAAGCCCCACTCCAGCGCGCGGTCGACCGCGGTCAGGTCGTAGGCCACCTCGGGCGTGCGCTCCAGCGTGTAGTGCGCGCTGGTCAGGAAGAGCGTGCGCATGAACTCGCCGTACTTGTCGGGCAGCCCGAGCACGCCCTTGAGCCGGGCGTCGAGCGGTCGGTCCTTGAGGGCCGCCAGCTCCGGCAGGCGCAGGTCACCGCGTGGCCCGTACTGGTCGGTCTTCCAGTCGAGCGTCAGAATCTCCTGGCCCTCGCGCTTGTAGAACCCGGCCCGGGTCTTCTCACCCAGCCGGCCCTGCTCGACGAGCCGGACCGCCCATCCGGGGAGCCGGAAGTCCTCGCCGGTCGTCTGGCTCAGCTCCGTCGCCACATGCTGCAGTACGTCGAGCCCGGAGAGGTCCGCGGTGCGGAAGGTGGCCGAGCGCGGCCGGCCGATCAGCGGGCCGGTCAGGGCGTCGACCTCGTCGATCGTCAGGTCGAAGCGCTCCATCAACCGCATGGCCTGGAGCATGCCGTAGATGCCGAGCCGGTTGCCGATGAATCCGGGGACGTCCCGTGCCAGCACGGTGCCCTTGCCCAGGATACGAGTGCCGAAGTGCTCTACCGTGGTCAGCACGTCCGGATCGGTCTCGGACGTCGGAATCAGCTCGAGCAGGTGCAGGTAGCGCGGCGGATTGAAGAAATGGGTGCCCAGGAAGTGGTGGCGAAACCAGGCGCTGCGACCCTCCGTCAGGACGCTCATGGGGATGCCGGAGGTGTTCGAACTCACGATCGCCGCCGGCGGAAGCACGTCCTCGAGCCGCTCGTAGAGCGCGCGTTTCGGCTCGACCTGCTCCACGATGGCCTCCACGACCCAGTCGCAGCCGGCGAGCTTGCCGAGGTCGTCCTCGGTGTTACCGAGCTCGATCAGCCGGGCGCGGTCGGGGTCCATGAAGGCAGCGGGACGGGCTTTCAGCGCGCGATCGAGGCCGCGTTTGGCCGGGCCGTTGCGGTCCCCCTCGCCGGGGATGTCGAGCAGCACGACCGGGACGCCGGCCGAGGCCGCCAGCGCCGCGATGGCAGCCCCCATCGTGCCGGCGCCCACCACGCCGAGCCGAAGAATGCGCGTCCGCATCGGTCCCTCCCTGGCCAGATCCTGGCTCGTCGGCTTACGATTGCGCCACGATCGGCGTGCCTGCCCGCCGGAGACGGCGGGTCTCGTCGCCTCCCCCTCCCGATATCATGAGGATAGCACCAGCCGGGTCTCCGGGCGACGTGGTCGAGTGGAGGGATTGCCCATGCGGACGCGGATAACCGAACGCCTCGGGATCCGCTACCCCATCGTCCAGGGCGGGCTCGCCCACCTGGCCTTCGCCGGCCTGTGCGCGGCCGTGTCTGAGGCCGGCGGGCTGGGTCAGATCAGCGCGGCCACCATCCCCGGCGGCCCACAAGGGCTGCGCGGCGAGGTCCGGGCCGTGCGCGCGCTGACCGAGCGGCCCTTCGCCGTCAACTTCGCCATCTCCGAGCACCGCGGCACGATGGACCTGGTGGAGGTCGCGCTGGACGAGGGCGTACGGATCATGACCTTCACCGCCGGTAACCCGGCGCCGTACCTCGAGCGGCTCGCCGGGACCGGCGTCGCGACCCTCGTGCTGGTCGCCGGAGTGCGCCAGGCGCGCAAGGTCGAGGAGCTCGGCGGCAGCGCGGTGATCGCGGTGGGCTTCGAGGGGGGCGGCCACCTGGGGCGCGACGACGTCGGCACGCTGGTGCTGGTGCCCCGTATCCTCGAGTCGGTCAGCATCCCGGTGCTGGCCAGCGGCGGCATCGGTGACGGCCGGGGCCTGGCTGCCGCCCTGGCAATGGGTGCCGCGGGCATCGAGATGGGCACCCGCTTCGTCGCCACGGCCGAGTGCGTGGCGCACGAGCACTACAAATTGGCCCTGGTCGACGCGGCCGAGACGGATACCACCATCATCGAGCGCTCGCTCGGCCGGCCCGGGCGAACGCTCGAGAACGCCGCCGCCGCGCGCGTCATCGCGCTCGAGGAGTCCGGCGCGCCGCGCGACGAGGTGCTGGCGGCGGTCAGCGGCGAGGCCAATAAGGTCGGCGCGATCGCGGGCGACCTCGAGCGCGGCTGGGTCTGGGCCGGCCAGATCGCCGGGCTGATCCACGACGTCCCGACCGTGCGCGACCTGTTGGACCGGATGGTTGCCGACGCCGAGCGGGGATTGCGCGCGGCCCTCACCGCGTTCGAATCGTAGACTTGGTGGGCTTCGACGCGAGAGAGGGAGGGTTCCATGACGATCACCGACATCCCGGCCCTGATCGAGACGGACTGGCTGGCCGCGCACCTCGGGGACCCTGCCCTGCGCGTCCTGGATTGCACCGTGCACCTGTCGACCGACCCCGTCACCGGCGAGCGGCGTGTCGAGAGCGGGCGCGCCGGCTGGGAGCAATCGCACATTCCCGGCAGCGCCTTCGCCGACCTGATTCACGACCTGTCGGACCCGTCCTTCACCCGCTACTCGTTCCCGCTGCCGCCGGCAGCGCAGTTTGCAGACGTTATGTCGCGCCTCGGCGTGGGCGACGACAGCGCGGTCGTGCTCTACGACGCACGGGGCAACATGTGGGCCGCCCGCCTCTGGTGGCTGCTGCGCTACAACGGCTTCGATCGCGCCGGCGTGCTCGACGGCGGCTGGACGAAGTGGCGCGCGGAGGGGCGGCCGGTGTCCGTCGAGTCGCCGGCACACTCGCCCGCACGCTTCACCTCGCGCCCCCGGCCGCGGCTTATCGCCGACAAGGACGAGGTGCTGGCGGCCATCAACAAGCCCGGGAGCTGCCTGCTGGATGCGCTCAGCCCCGATAGCTTCAGCGGGCGGGAGCACCGTGTCGACGGCCGCGTCGGACACATTCCCAGCGCCGTCAACGTCCCAGCGCTCCATCCAGGCGGCATCGTCGACCCCGAGACCATGACCTATCTGCCACTCGGCGCGCTGTGCTCGCGCTTCGCGGCGGCCGGTGTGTCCAACTCCGGCCGCATCATCACCTACTGCGGCGGGGGGATCGCGGCCAGCAGCGCGGCGCTGGCCCTGCACCTGATCGGCGTGCCCGACGTCGCCGTCTACGACGGCTCACTGTCCGAGTGGCGGTCCGACCCAAACCTGCCGCTCGAGACGAGCTAGCGGGCTTCGATGGGGCGGCTCGACGACTGGAGACGTCAAGCGCGGCGGCTCAAGCGCGAAGCGCACGCCATCTACCTGGCCGCAAGGGATCCGCGCACGCCCTGGTACGCGCGCCTGCTCGCCCTGGGTGTCGTCGGTTACCTGTTCAGCCCGCTCGATCTGATCCCCGACTTCGTCCCGGTGCTGGGTCTCGTCGACGATCTGCTGCTCGTTCCACTCGGTATCAAGCTCGTCCTGAAGCTCATTCCGTCCGTGGTGCTGGCAGAGCACCGCGAGGCCATCGACGCCGGGACGGTGCGGACCGGACCGGGGACCTGGGTCGCGGCCACCGTGATCGTGGCCGTCTGGATCGCCGCGCTGGTGCTGGTGGTGCGTCTCGTCGTCGGGGCGCTCGGACGCTGATGGGCGGGCCGGTCTGAGTCGCCGCCGCGGGGTTCGGCGGGACCGGGGCGGGTTTGAGCTACGCCCTATAGTTACGAGGGGATTCCTGGAGATGCTGCCGATCATCGACGGGCACAACGACACGTTGCTCCACCTGCACGACCCGCGGCGCGGGGCCGGCGAGGACTTCCTGACCGGCCCGACCAGCGGCCACCTCGACCTGCTCCGGGCGCGTGCCGGGGGCCTCGCGGGCGGCTTCTTCGCGATCTTCGTCCCGCCCGACCCGGCGCTGCCCGAGCCGCCGAACCAGGGGGCGATCTTCACCGCCGACGGGTACGAGGTGCCGCTGCCGCCGGCGATCGACCCCGGCTACGCCCAGCGCGAGACGATCGCCATGATGGCCGAGCTCTTCCAGCTCGAGGCGCGCTCCGGTGGGCAGCTGAAGGTGGTCCGCGCCGTCGACGAGCTCGTCGCCGCGCTGGACGCCGGGGTGCTGGGGATCATCCTGCACGTCGAGGGCGCCGAGGCGCTCGATCCCGACCTCGACGCGCTCGAGGTCTTCTACCGCGCCGGCCTGCGCTCGCTCGGGCCGGTCTGGAGCCGCCCCAACCTCTTTGGCCAGGGCGTGCCCTTCCGCTACCCGGGCTCACCCGACGGGGGGCCGGGGCTGAGCGAGGCGGGCCGGGCGCTGGTGCGCGCCTGCAACCGCCTGGGGATCATGCTCGACCTGTCGCACCTCAACGAGCCGGGCTTCCGCGACGTGGCCGCGCTCAGCGACGTCCCGCTGGTCGTCAGCCACGCCGGCGCGCACGCGCTCTGTCCGATACCGCGCAACCTGACCGACGCCGAGCTCGACGCCGTCGGCGACAGCGACGGCGTGGTCGGCATCGTCTTCGAGGTGGGCATGCTGCGCGCGGACGGACGCTTCGACGTCGACACGCCGCTCGACGAGATCGCGCGCCACGTCGACTACGTGGCGAACCGCATCGGCATCGACCATGTGGCCTTCGGCTCCGACTTCGACGGCACCGACGCGCTGCCGCGCGAGCTCGGCGACGTATCCGGCTTTCCCCGGCTGATCGAGGTCCTGCGCCGGCGCGGCTACGACGACGCGGCGCTGCGCAAGCTGTCGAGCGAGAACTGGCTGCGCGTGCTGCGCCGCACCTGGAAGGACGGCTGAGCCTCTTGCCTTTCCGGGCGGGCCGTCTCGGCCGCGCGTCTAGGCTGCGCGCGACTCCAATTCGATCACCGGTATGACGCGGCTCGTCTTCTCCTGGTACTCGCGGAACTGCGGATACCGCTGCGCCCACGACGCGTAGATGCGGTCGCGCTCCGCGCCGGTCACCGGCCGCGCGACGGCATCCAGCGTCTGGTCTCCGAGCTCGACGGTGACGTCGGGGTTGGCGAGCAGGTTGTGGTACCAGTCGGGGTGGCTTGGCGCGCCACCCTTGGAGGCAAAGATAAACAGGCGATCCCCGTCGCGCTGGTACATCAGCGGTTGGGTGTGGCGCCGGCCGCTCCTGGCGCCGGTCGTCGTGAGCAACAGCAACGGCAAGCCTTCCCACATGCCGCCAACCTGGCCCTTGTTCGTCCGGAACTCCTCGATAACCCCGCGATTCCAATCACGCATCTCGGTGTTGCGTCTCCACTTCGACGAGGGCTGCCGACTCGGTCCGCAACCCGGATTCATGCACCGGGGCGCGTCCCGCGGCAGCGCGCAGGATCCCACAGCCTCGCTCATCCTCTCCCAGAATACGGCATGCGCTCTCATTCGCCGAGGGCGCGCGTCGGCACGTCGGCACGGGCGGTGGCTGGGGAAGAGGAGCTCCACACGGTCGTTCAACGGGCAGACCTCAGCGTATTCCGCGCAGAGGAACCTCGCCAGCCAGCTGCCAGACCGACCAGGAGGTCGTCGCTCAGCTGGCGATCGACCCCACCACGGTGTTCAAGGCCTACCGGGCGCTCGAGGACGCGGGGTTGATCGAGAGCCGCCCCGGTCAGGGGACCTTCGTCACGCGCACGCCGGCCGGGCCGTCGCTGGCCAGGTATGCCGAGTTGCGACGGGAGATGCTCCGCTGGCTGCGGCGCGCCCGGACGGACGGCCCCGACGCGGAGAGCCTCGAGGCGCTGTTCGACCAGACCGCGCCACATGATGGTCCGCACAGGGTTGCAGCCAGCCCGGCACGATCACGGTGAACCGGTGGACAGCGACGTCGCCCCGACACTAGCCTCCAGTCTTGATGAGCGGTACGTCTCGGCTGAACAGCCGGAACCCGACGCTGTAGTACAGCCCGCGTGCCGCCGGATGCCCCGGCGCACCCTGGCAGGCGACCGTCATGTGCTTGGCCCCGGCCGCCCGCGCCAGATGCATCCCGTGCAGCAGCATCGCCCGGCCCAGCCCGCGTCGCCGGTAGTCGGGATGCGTGCCGACCGGCTCGAATTCGGCGGTCTTGTTCGCCTCGTCGAGCCACATGATCGTCGAGGCGGCCATCGTTCCGTCCGGCGCCTCCACCAGAACGTGCAGATCGCCGCGATACGGCGGTGTCCGCCGGACGCCCTCGTAGCCCTCGGCGGTATAGGTTGACGGTGCCCAGGCGTCCACATGGGCCTGGACCGCGGCCCGCGGCCCGGCCTCGTCGGCGGTGCGGAATCGAAACCCGTCCGGCAGCACCGGCTGTTCCAGGTCAGTGAGGTCCCGCTCGTTGAGTTGCGTCCAGTAGCCGGTGTCGCCGAGCGAGGCCGGATCGGTCTCATAGCCGTGCGCCGCCCATCGCTTCAGAGCGAACTCATCGGCGGCCTGCGCCATGACCGTGCGCTCGATGCCGACCGTCACACCGTCGTACCAGTCGATCACCGCGTCGACCAGCTCGCGGTGGTCGGGATCGACCTGGTATGCCAGGTAGGCGCTGGTGACGTCCTCTACCGACCCGTCGCTGCGTCGCACCCGATGTGGCAGGGTGGCCCAGCCCCACGCGACCAGATCGTCACCGGAGAACCACAGCCGACGCAGCCAGCTCTCGCCGTCGCAGGCGTGTCCTTTGCCCCAGATCCAGGCCAGCTCTCCGAACGACGCGTCGCTGTTCACCAGGTCGGGACGGACGGCCGTAACCCGCCGCGCCAGGTCCTGCATGCGCTGCACGTCCGCAGCCGTCACCCGATCGAATTCATCCACAGTGAGTGCGCCTCCATGGCGCGCCATTGTACCGGGCTGCACGCTGTTCCGCGACGACGCCGGCCCTCGACGGACATCCACCGAGGTGCCACGACCGACCGGGCGAACGTTGCCTGACGCGGCACGAGGACGGAGATCGGCCCTCGCCACATGATGGTTGACGACCGCGATCGGAGCGAGACCTCGGATCCAGCGGGCATCCCGACCACTCAGCACTGCCGAAGTGACGGCTGATCAGGAGGGTTTCTGGCCATTCCAGGGTGCAAGGATGTGGGGAGGATCACACGGCGAGGCGCTGTTCGCCCACAGCTTCGCAAGGCCATGGAGGCCGCGATCGGCGGGCGTGCGGCCCCGCTGCTGGACTATGCTCTGCCGTGCCGCCCATCGCGGCGATGACGGCCGTCTGCGGGCTATAGTCGGTGGAGATGGCCGGCAGCGGCAGCCGGCTCCCCGCCCGTCATCGCGGTGTCATCTCGCGACGCTAGCGTGGGACGAGTCTTGCCGGGCGCCTGTGTGGAGAGAGCTGCGCGAACGTTGCTGATACACACGACAGCGGATCGGACCGATCGACAGGGCGGCCAGTGGTGACGAGGGCACGACCGTATGGCCCCACTGATACCACCGTGCCGCCCAGGAGATCGCGAGTCACGAGAGTATTGCTGACGATTCCCGCCGGTTCGAAGGCTCGCAGCCGTTTCCACGCAGCCTGCGTCTGCGCGCTCATCGTGCTCGCCGTGGCAATCCGCGTCTGGCTCGTCGCACGCGGCTGGCCGGGACCGGCCGACAGCGACGAGGCGACGATGGGCCTGATGGCCCTGCACATCGCCAACCAGGGCGCGCACCCGCTCATCTTCTACGGTCAGCACATCGTCGGCCCGCAGGAGGCATACATCGGCGCGGCTATCTTCCGCGTCCTAGGTCCGTCGGCCCTCTCCTTGCGCCTGGGGCTGGTGCTGCTCTACATCCCATTCCTCGTCGTCATGTATCTGCTTGCTCGACTGCTCTACTCTCGCGGGCTGGCTCTCGTCGTGCTGTTGCTGCTTACGCTCGGCTCACCCGAGATGCTGGGTGCCCAATTGTTCGCCGGAGGTCATGCCGAAACCCCGCTCTACTGCGCGGCGCTCGTGCTGCTGGCGACGTGGCAGTCGCTCGCGGCGGCTCGCGCCGGCCGAACAGCGCGGCGAGTGGCCCTGGGCTGGGTTGGATGGGCCGCCCTCGCCGGCTTCGCCGTCTGGGGCGACCCGCTCGTCACCCCGTTCGTGGTGGCGAGCGGCGCGGTGCTGGTACGGTCGATCGGGCCGGTGGCGGCGCGGCGCGCCGTCGTGAGCGCGTTGAAGCTCGCTACCGGTGTCGCGATCGTGCTCCTGATGCTCGTCACCGCGCTGCCGTCGCTGGCCTCGGCGATGGGAGTGACCGGTGGCGCGCGGTCGCTTGGCTGGCACGGGCACGGCATCGGCTCGCTCAGCGCGGCGAACGTGGTCGGCACGCTGACCGAGAGTCTGCCGCTGGCGCTCGGCGCGAATGCCGTCTGCCCGCTGCCGCCGCAGATCAACGACGCCGCCCAGCCGGCTCAGTCGCTCACCATCCAGAGCTCATGGATGGGGCAGCAACCCATCGTCTGGCCGCCCTCTCCGTGCGGTGTCGTGCACGCCGCCTGGGCAGTCCTTGCCCTGCTGCTCGGCGTCGTGGCCTTCACCGGTGCGTTTCTCCTCTACCGGAAGGTCGCGTGGAGCACTCGCCCACGTTCCGAGGCGCTGGCAACCCGCCTCGTCGCGCGCATGGCCTTGCTCGGGGGAGCCGGCCTGACGCTGCTGATCTTCGTGCTTAGCCCGGCACCGGCGACCGAGCCCTGGACCACCCGGCGGTACCTGGTCGGTATGCTGGTCGCGATGCAGACGGTGGTATGGCCACTCTACCGACGCGCTCGACGCTGGCTGGTCGCGACGTCTACACGCCGACCGCTGCTCGTGGCGGCGTCCCCGGCGGCCGGCGGGCTGCCGGTGCCGCCCGGTGCCCGGCGGCGCTCCGCGGCGCTCGGCAACCTGCGGGGCCCGCGCGTCGCGACGCTCGCGGTGTTGAGGACAGGGAAGTCGGGTCTCTCGGCGCCGGCGCGGGTATCGCGGAGGGCGCTGGGGGTCGCGAGCGGTCTGCTGCTCGTCGCGTTGACCGCGGTCCTGGCGGCCGGTGTCGCGCAGACATTCGCGATGGTGCCGGCCGCGCAGCTCGCGATTCGCCAGCAAGACGATCTCATCGCTCATCTGACCGCGCTGGGCGCCACGCGCATCTACACCGACTACTGGACCTGCGATCGTCTGGCCTTTGCCAGCGATGAGCGTATCGTCTGCGCCACCCTGGACGCGCGGCTCGCGCCGGACTTCGACCGCTACCCGCCGTACCGCGCGACGGTGGCGGCCACGTCGAACCCCTGGTACGTCTTCCCCGCCGGCTCACCGCAGGACACGACCGTGGCCCTGCGAGCCGCGACGGCGGGCGGTTGGCAGAGGCTCTCCTTCAGCGGATACAACGCCTACCGGCCGCCGCCGCGACAGGCCGACGGGCCGGGAGCTCCGGCGACCACCGGCCGGCTGACGTCCAGGGGCGGTTAGGCGGCTCAGGCCGCGACCGCGCTCGCCGCTTCCGGCCCGACGCCGAGCCGGGGCGCGCTCGCCAGCAGCAGCACGGCCGCGGTGGCCGCCACCGCGGCGCCGACGGTGAACGTCGAGCCGGGGCCGTAGCGGTACCAGATCCAACCGGCCAGCACGTTCGCCGGCAACGCGGCGAGGCCGGTCAGCCCGTTGAACCATCCCAGCGCCCGGGTGCGCTCGAGCGTGGGCACCAGGTCGACCACGAATGCCCGGGCCACGCCCTGCGTCCCGGCGGCGTACACGCCGTAGAGCAGGAACAGGGCGTAGATGTGCCAACCCTGGTTCGCCAGCGCCCAGCCGGTGTAGACCACGGCAAAGGCGGCGTAGCCGGCGGCCAGCACCGGCACCCGGCCCCAGCGGTCGCTGAGGATCCCGAGCGGCGTGGCCAGGACCGCGTAGACCACGTTGTAGCCGAAGTAGACCAGCGGCACCCCTTCGAGCCATGTATCGATGTTGATGGCGCGCAGGAAGATGAAGGCGTCTGACGAGTTGCCGAGCGCGAACAGGGCGGCGACACCCGTGAACAGCCAGAAAGGTCGCCCGAAGGCGTGGCGTGCGGCGGTCGTCGCTGGCGCGGGAGGCCCAGCCGCTGCCGGTCGCGCGCGGAGCCGCGTCCCCGGCGGCTCGCGGAGCAGCGCGACGAGAACCAGCACGCCGAGGGCGCCCGGGATAGCCGTCCAGGCAAAGACCTGGCGCAGCACCCCGGCGTCCGGCAGGATGTCGCGCGGATCCTGGCCGTGCCAGACCAGGATGAGCAGGGCCAGCAGCGGGCCGAAAGCCGCGCCGAACGTGTCCATCGCGCGGTGCAGCCCAAACGCCTTGCCCCGGTAGGTATCGGGTGTCGTCTCGGCGATCAGCGCGTCGCGTGGGGCGCCGCGCAGTCCCTTGCCGGCCCGGTCGAGGAAGACCAGGACGAACACCTGGGGCCAGCCGCCCGCCAGTGCGAGGAGTGGCTTGGCCACGTTCGACAGGCCGTAGCCGGCCACGATCAGGGAGCGACGGCGGCCCACCCGCGCGGCGATCGAGCCCGACCAGACCTTGAGCACACTGGCCGTGCTCTCGGCCACCCCCTCGATCAGCCCGGCGATCGGCACCGGCGTGCCCAGCACCAGTACCAGGAAGAGGATGCGCAGCGGCGCGATCATCTCGCCGGCGACATCGGTAAACAGGCTGGCCGCGCCCAGTACCACGACGGTGCGCGACACGCCGGCCCGCAGCCGGTCGATCGTCCCCCCGCGCGTCGTGACCGTCACCGGGTCCGCCGTCATCGTCGATCCTCGTCCGCGGCTCGCGGCCGGCCGTCAGCGCTCGGGCAGGAAGATGCGCCAGACACCGGTGGCGCTGGCGCAGACGTCGCCGCGCTCGTCGTACAGTTTGCCCTCGGCGAAGGCAACGCTGCCGCCGACCTGCAGCGCGACGCCACGCGCCTCGAAGCGCTCGCCGTGGGCCGCTCGCAGGTAGCTGATGTTGAGGTTGATCGTCACCTGGCCGAAGCGGGTCGGGTCGATGGCCTCGCCCTCGAGCCGGTGGAGGGCGATCGAAGCCACCGCGGCGCCGAGGGCGCCGTCGAACATGTAGGCCATCACGCCGCCGTTGAGGGCCGCGGTTCCCCCGCCGCCCCGCTGTGCCTCGGACGCCTGGGGCAGCCGGACGACGACCTCGCCGGGGCGGATCTCCTCGATCGTCAGGCCGTGTGCCCGGTAGAACGCCCCGAACCTGTCCTGGTGGAACTGCTCGACCCGCGACGTCTGCTCGGCCAATCTCCGCACCCTTCTCGCTGGCGTCCCCGCAAGCGCCGCCCCGGCGCTCGGCGGCTCGGAGGATACACCGGGGGCGTGAGGTGCGCGCCGGAGCATCAGTTGGCCGATCTTGGCGGTTGACGGAACGGCACCGCCCGAGATACCATCCCCGCCGGCATATCCATTCCGGGTCCGCGCGTGTGTTCGACCGTTCCGGTTCGATCCACGTGACATGCCGCGAGCGGGGAGCGGCCGGACTCTGCTTCGGGCATCTCACCGTGTCGCGCTGGTGGGCGCGGGGCCGAGGGTGGATACGCTCGGAGTGTCGCGGCTGACGGAGTGTAGTCTGTTCCAGAGAGAGGGTGCGAGGAGATGGAAGAGGGTTTGAACTTCGGGCGCGCGGCCGAGTCGTTGCTCGACGCCGCCGTCAGCCGTCGCGCGTTGCTGCGCCGCACGGCGTTCGGTTTCGGCTTCTCCGTCGTCGCGGGGTTGCTGGCGGCCTGCGGTGGCGCCACCACCACCTCCACGCCGACCAGTGCGACCTCCGGCGGCGCGACGTCGACGACCTCGACCACCGGCGGCACCACCGCCAGCCCGGCCGCGCAGGGAACGACCGCCAGCCCGGCAGCGGCCGGCTCCGCGGGTACGCCCGCCGCGGCTGCCACCGGGGCCTTCAAGTTCGAGCCGGCCGCGCATACCGGCGGGCAGATCATCGAGGCGAGCACGGGCGACGCCAAGACCGCCAATCCGATCCTGTCGACCGACACGACGTCCGGCCGCATCATTCGGATGATGTTCAATCAGGTGGTGACTCCCGACGTCCAGACGACCTCGCCGGCGCCCGAGCTGGCCAGCAAGTGGGACATCTCGTCCGATGGCCTCACCTATACCTTCACCATGCAGAGCGGCGTCAAGTGGCATGACGGCCAGCCGTTCAGCGCGAACGACGTCAAGTTCACCTACACCCTGATGCTCAATCCGGCCAGCAAGTCGCCACGCACGTCGGTGCTCAAGGATCGCATCAAGTCGATCGACGCCCCCGACGACGCGACGGTCACGTTCACGCTGTCCAAGCCGGCGTCTTCCTTCCTGGCCAGCAACATGGTCTACGGCATCATCCCGCAGCACATCCTGGGCAGCGTCGACCCGGGCGCGCTGGCCCAGCACGACTTCTCGACCGGCAAGAAGGGCGTCACGATCGGCACCGGCCCCTTCATGTTCGACTCCTGGACCAAGGACGACCACGTCCAGATGGTCAAGAACCCGAGCTACTGGAAGGGCACCGTCAACCTCGACCGCTACATCCTGAAGGTCGTGCCGGACGCCACGGCGGCCAGCCAGCAGCTCAAGACGGGCGAGTCGGACTGGCTCCAGGTCGTCGACCCCTCGGCCTTGGCCGACCTGCAGAAGCAGTCGAACCTCAACGTCGCGGTCTACGACACCTTCAGCTTCACCTTCTACACGTACCAGCTCGACGCGAGCAAGACCCCGCTCTTCCAGGACAAGGCGGTGCGCCAGGCGCTCCTCTACGCGCTGGACCGCCAGGCGATGGTGGACGCGATCTACTTCGGGCAGGCGCTGGTCGCGGTCGGCACCATGCCGAAGCTCTCCTGGGCCTACGACCCGAGCGCGATTACGAACAAGTACCCCTACGACCTGAACAAGGCCAAGCAGTTGCTCGACCAGGCCGGCTGGAAGGCGGGCTCCGATGGCATTCTGGCCAAGAACGGGCAGAAGCTGTCGTTCACCGGCTACACGTCCTCCGTGAGCAACACCTTCGAGCAGCTCATGACCGTCTTCCAGCAGTCCTGGAAGAAGATCGGCGTGGACTGCACGCCGAAGTTCGAGGAGTGGAACGCCTTCCTCGACCGCATCACCGGCACCCACACCTTCGACATCTTCCTGGTGGGCTTCGTCTGGGGCGTCGATCCGGACCAGACGACCATGTGGGATTCGACCGCGTTCACCGGCGGGTTCAACATGGGCAAGTTCTCGAACGCGCAGGTCGACCAGTACCTCCAGCAGGGGCTCGCCACCACCGACCAGAAGCAGCGCACGCAGATCTACGCGCAGATGCAGAACGTCCTGATGGACGAGCTGCCCGAGGCGATCCTCTTCTTCCCTAAGGGGATCACGGCCGTGAACAAGCGCATTCACAACATGTTCCCCAACGCGATCGACATCCCGTTCGACGCGGAGAAGTGGTGGGTGGACGCCTGATCCCCTGGCCGAGCCGCCCCGACCCGGCTCTTCGTCGCCCCAGGTAGCGCCGCCAGGACCCGCGGGCCTGATGGTCCCGCGGGTCTCGTCGTCTCGGTGCCGTGTCCAGGGAGCGGGACCGGATGGCCGCGCGGCCATCGCGCGACCGCGCGGCGGATCGTGACCATGGTCCCACCCCGGTTCGTGGCCGTCCCGGGGCGGCCCTTCTATCCTTCGATCGGTCTCGCGTGTCGCGGGGCGAGCGGTCGAGGGGGCACCGGGTCGCGGCGGGTGGCGGACGTGCCCAGCGGGGCACGCGGCGGTGACCGGCGTGGGAGCTGGGTCGCGGAGCTTCACCGGGATGCCGCGGACGGCGGAGCGTTGGCACCTGTCGGCGCCGGGTCGGTTGCTTTGGTCTGGCCGGTGGCCGCCGGTGTCTAACACTCCTGGGGAGGAGTTCTGTCATGACCCGCGACACCCGACCGGGCGATCGGCCCGGTGCGGTGCTGGAGGGGAGCTTGAGTCGCCGGGCGCTGCTGCGCCGCGCCGCGCTGGTGGGGTTTGGCACCTCGCTGTTCGGCGTGCTGGCGGCCTGTGGTGGTGGCGGTGGCGCGCCGGCCGCGAGCGGGGCCGGCAGCACGCAGACCGTATCCGGCGCCGCCCCGGCGAGCACCGCGACCCCCGATTCCGGTGTGGCGAGCCCGCCCGCCTCCAGCCCGGTCGCCTTGCCGTCCAGCCTGCCGGGCGCCAACTTCACCATCGAGCCGCCGCGGCACCGCGGCGGGCAGATCATCGAGGGGTCGTACGCCGACGCCCAGACCGTCAACCCGGTGCTCGAGAGCGACACGGCCTCGGAGCGGATCGTCGACCTGCTCTTCAACGCCGTCATGACGGCCGATCCGGCCACCGCCGCACCGGCCGGCGAGCTGGCCAGGGCGTGGGAGATCTCGACCGACGGCCTGACTTACACCTTCACCCTTCAGGACGGCGTCCGGTGGCATGACGGTCAGCCGCTGACCGCCAGCGACGTCACCTTCACTTACGGGCTGCTGATGAACAAGGCGACCAGGTCGCCGCGCACCTCGGAGTTGGTTGCCCGCATCAAGTCCATGGACGCCGTCGACGACCAGACGGTCAAGGTCGTGCTGCTCGCGCCGAACGCGGCCTTCCTGGTCGCCAACATGGCGTACGGCATCGTGCCGCGGCACGTGCTCGAGAGCGTCGACCCGGCGACGCTGGCCCAGCATCCCTTCTCGACCGGCAAGCAGGGGGTCACGATCGGCAGCGGGCCGTTCACCTTTGGGGAGTGGGTCAAAGACGACCACGTCACGCTCAGCAAGTACGCCGGGTACTTCAAGGGCGAGCCGAACCTCGATCAGTACATCCGCAAGGTCGTGCCTGACGCGACCGTCATCCCGCAGCAGCTCACGACCGGGGAGATCGACTTCGGCGAGGTCGACGAAACGGACGTCGACAACCTGCGGAAGCAGTCGGCCCTCAACGTGTCGGTCTACGACACCTTCAGCTTCACTTTCTACGCCTATCAGCTCGACCCCGCGAAGTCCAAGGTCTTCCAGGAAAAAGCGGTGCGGCAGGCGCTCTTCTATGCGCTGGATCGCCAGACGATGATCGACGCCATCCGCTTCGGCATCGGCGAGGTCGCGGTGGGCACGATTCCCGGCCTGTCCTGGGCCTACAACCCCCAGGGATTGAGCACCAGCTACGCCTACGACGTCGGCAAGGCCAAGCAGCTGCTCGACCAGGCCGGCTGGATCCCGGGTCCCGACGGCATCCGGGTCAAGGACGGACAGAGGCTGTCCTTCTCGATCTACACCAACTCCGGTAACCAGGTCCGCGAGGAGTACGTCACCGTCTTCCAGCAGGCGTGGCAGAAGATCGGCGCGGACTGCTCGCCCAAGACCGAGGAGTGGACCGCGCTCCTCCAGCGCATCACCGGCACGCACGACTTCGACATGTTCCTGATCGGCTTCCAGTGGGACGTCGACCCGGACCAGTCCGCGATGTGGGCGACGGATTCCTACACCGGCGGGTTCAACATGAACCGCTACTCCAACCCGCGGGTCGACCAGCTGCTCGAGGAGGGGCTGACCACGACGGACCGCTCCCGGCGCCGCGACCTCTACACGCAGATGCAGAACCTGGTGCTGGAGGATCTGCCGAGCCCGATTCTCGACTTTCCGAAGCAGCCCGCCGTGGTGAACGCGCGGGTCCACAACCTGATCCCGAACGCCGTGGATACCACCTTCAACGCGCACCAGTGGTGGGTCGACGCCTAGTCGACGCGCCGGTCGCCGGGGGTGGCGGGATCAACCCGCCACCCCCGGCTCCCGCTGACGTTCTCCCTGGAATACAATTCGGCACACGCGGCGCATGCGCGGTAGACGCGCCGAGCTCGGCTGCACGGCCACCAACCGCCGCGGCAGCCGCTGTGCGCTCCGAACCGATACGTGAGGAGGGGGGATTCATGGGGCGCTACGTGCTCCGCCGGCTGATTCAGGTGATCCCGCTCATCATCGGCATCACCATCATCACGTTCGGGCTGGCGAACCTCGTGCCGGGCAGCCCGATCTCGTCGCTCGAGTTCAA
>DATKRJ010000306.1:0-2621 GCA_035532355.1 Thermomicrobiaceae bacterium
GGGATCGGCCTGCTGGGCACCAGGCCCTCCGAGATCGCCCTGGAGGAGTGCGACACCCTGATCATGGTGGGCACGTCGTACCCGTACATGCAGTTCCTGCCGAAGCCGGGCAGTGTGCCCGGCATCCAGATCGACATCGACCCGGTCCGGATCGCCCTGCGCTACCCGGTGGAGGTCGGGCTCGTCGGGGATGCCAGGGCGACGCTGCAGCAGCTGCTGCCGATGGTCGAGCGCAAGGCAGACCGCGGCTTCCTCGAGCAGGCTCAGGAGCGGATGAAGGATTGGTGGGCGCTGCTCGAGGAGCGGGCGTCCCGCGACGACAAGCCGATGAAGCCACAGGTCGTCGCCTGGGAGTTCGGCAAGCGTCTGGCCGACAACGCCATCGTCTGCGGCGACAGCGGCACCAACACCACCTGGCTGGCCCGCTACATCAAGATCCGGCGGGGGATGATGGTCTCCGGCTCGGGCAACCTGGCCACCATGGCCAGCGGCCTGCCCTACGCGGTCGGCGCCCAGATCGCCTACCCCGGCCGGCAGGTGGTGGCGCTGGTGGGCGACGGTGGCTTTACCATGCTGATGGGCGAGTTCGCCACCGCGGTGAAGCACAAGCTGCCGATCAAGGTGCTGCTGTTCAAGAACGACGTGCTGGGGCAGATCCGCTGGGAGCAGATGGTCTTCCTGGGCAACCCCGAGTACGGCGTGGAGCTGCAGCCGATCGACTTCGTCAAGTTCGCCGAGGCCTGCGGTGGGACGGGCTTCCGTATCGACGACCCGAAGAAGGCCGGCAAGATCCTGGACAAGGCTTTCGCGACCGAGGGTCCGGTGCTGATCGAGGCGGTGGTCGACCCCTACGAGCCGCCGATGCCGGCCCAGGTGACGCCGAAGCAGGCGTTGGAGCTCGGCAAGGCGCTGGTGCGCGGCGAACCGAACCGCGTCCGTATCGGCCAGACACTCTTCCGCGACAAGGTGACCGACTTCACCGCGGCCGCGCCGGGCAACGGACACGGGCCGGTCGATGCGGTCAAGACGGTGCTGCGCCACCTGACGTCGGAGGACGACCTGGAGCGCTGACCGCACACCGGGGCATCGGACACGAATCGTGAGTCTGAGGAGCCGGGTGCCCGGCTCCTCAGCTCCGTCTTGGCCGGAGTGTCGTCAGAGGAGGCGCGGGTCGTAGGGGAAGGTCGACAGGAGCTCGTAGCCGTCCTCGGTGACGAGCACGATGTCCTCGGCGCGCAGGCCGCCGGCCTCCGGGTGGTAGACGCCCGGCTCGACGTTGAGAACCATCCCCGGCGCGAGCACCTCGTCGAGGCCGCCGTCGAAGGGGTCGCTGACGATCGGGCGCTCCTGGAGCATCAGGCCGATGCCGCTGCCGGTCACGTGCCGGTACCGGTACTCGGCGAGTCCGGCGTCGTGGATCACGGCACGGGCGGCCGCGTCGAGCTCGCTGCCGAGTACGCCGGGGCGCAGCCGGTCGAGCGCGGCGCGGTTGGCGTGGTAGGCGGCACAGAAGATCGACCGTTGCAGGTCACTCACGCGGGGGCCGACGACGGTGGCGCGGCTGAACTCGGCGCAGTAGCCGCCGTTGACTACGCCCAGGTCGAGGAAGACGAAGTCGCCGTCCTTGAAGCGGTAGCCGGTGGCGTAGCGGCGCCGCGCGACGTCGCCGTTGGTCGTCACGATGGCGAAGAAGGCGAAGCCCTCGGCGCCCGCGGCCCGCGCCGCGTGCTCGGCGACGGCGGCCAGTTCCAGCTCGCTCATGCCCGGTGCGAGCGCGCTCCACGCGGCGTCGATCGCGCCCGCGACCATGCCGACGCCCCGGCGGATGAGCGCGACCTCGGCCGGCGTCTTGATGCGGCGCGCCTCCTCGAAGGGCCGCGCGTCGAGCACGAGGTCGCCGTGGAGCCGCGCCATGACCGCGGCCAGCGCGCCGTCGACCGCGACGGTGCCGGAGGGGACGCGCGCGGCGAGCGCATGGTTCAGCGGCTCGCCCCAGGCGGCCTGGTTGATCGGCAGCGGCTCGACGATGAAGCGGTCGGCGGCGGTCTCCCGGAGGCCCGCCGCGTCGATCTGGGGTACGAACACGACCAGGTCCTCCGGCGTGATAAGGGCGGCGACGCGCTGCGACACCGACAGGCTGAAGGGCGGCCGGTAGGGCGAGACGTAGCGCACGTGCTCGAGGCGGAACGTCAGGGCCGCAGCGTAGCCGCCGGCCGCGAGCGCGGCGCGCGTCTTCTCCAGGCACTCGACCCAGCGGTCCATCGGGATTCCCCCTGCACAGCGAGCCATCGATGATGCGGGCGACCAGAGCGACGGAAGGGCGGGATGATGGTCTTTGACGAATGAATCAGGTATACGGCGACCAGCGAATCGAGCCGAGATAGCCGGCAGCGTCGCGCGGGGCGTGCGCCACGACGCCGGCGAGGCCCGTCGCGCGGGGCTAAAGCCGCCGCGCTGACGGAACGAAGCCCACTGAAGGGGCTGGGAGCACGGGCGGGCGGCGTGGTTGTCAGCCCTTGCGGCGACTGGCGACGGCGCTCATCCAGCCGCGCTCGGCGCCGATGGTCGTGGACGGCCCGTGGCCGGGGTAGACGGTCACGTCATCGGGCAGGATCAGCAGC
>DATKRJ010000307.1:0-24395 GCA_035532355.1 Thermomicrobiaceae bacterium
GCGCCGCGCTAGCGCTGCTGAGGACGGCCCGGCGGGACCTGCTGGGCGGCCGCGTCCTCGGCGCGAATCACCCGGAGCCGGTGCCAGACGTACCAGACGACGGCGAGCACGATGAGGATCGCGATGGTGTCGTCGACGTACTGCGCGTGGCTGCGGAACGACTCCCAGCGCGGTCCCAGGTAGTAGCCGACCGCGGTGAGCGGGATGCACCAGATCAGCGTGCCGATGAAGGTGTAGACCAGGAACCGCCAGAGGGACATGCGCGCCACGCCGGCCGGGAAGGCGATGAACGTCCGGACGACCGGGAGGAGGCGGGCGACGAAGACGGTGATCTCGCCCCGGCGCGAGAACCATGCGTCGACGCGGTCGAGGTCGTGACGGCTGATGAGCACGTAGCGGCCGTAGCGCACGACGAGGCGGCGCCCGCCCCAGGCCCCCACCCCATAGGCGATCGTCCCGCCGATCAGGTTACCGACCGCGCCCCACACGCTGGCCTCGATGATGCCGGGCCAGCCGAGGTGCCGCTCGGCGACCAGCAGCCAGCCGGCCAGGGGCATGATGATCTCGCTGGGGAGCGGGATGCAGGCGCTCTCGATGGCCATGGCGAGGACGATGCCCAGCCAGCTAAGGGTGTTGAAGAGCGAGCGAACGAAATCTATCGCGGCGTTCTCGATGCCGTGCACGAGGTCGTTCCTCCGATCGGGTGAAATCGACGGGTAAGCCGAGCGGACGGCCCACGCCCCGCCGGCAGCGCCGCCCTCCCGGGGCGGCCCGAGCGGCGCGCCCCGCGCCAACCCGACGCCCCGCGTCGAGCGCCAAGCATAGCCGACGAGCGCTGCCGGCGCGGGCCGACTCTCCCCACGGGAATCGTCGGCAGGCATGAGTCAACGCCGGAGCGCTATTACTTAGAAACAGTTCTAAACTCATTGACATCAGTGCAGTTCGATGCTAGATTATGCGTGGGCGGAGAGGGCGCGGACTCCCGGCCCGATGGTTCAGCCGCGCGGCCACGAGGCGACAGGACGGGGACGGGGCACGGAGCATGGAGGTCACGAGCACGGCTGTCACCACGCGCAACCGGGTGCCGCTGCTGGCGCTGCTGGCGGCGAACACCGTCTCGGAGATCGGCAGCAGCCTGACGCTGATCGCCCTGCCCTGGTTCGTGCTGGCGACGAGCGGCAGCGCGGCCCGCACGGGGTTGACCGGCTTCGCGGTGGCTCTGCCCGGCTTCCTGGTCGGCATCTTCGGCGGTACGGTCATCGATCGCCTCGGTTACCGGCGCTCCAGCGTCATCGCCGACGTGGTGAGCGGCATTGGCATCGGGCTGGTCCCGACCCTCTTCTTTACCGTGGGGCTGCCCTTCGCGCTGCTGCTGGCGCTGGTGTTCGTCGGCTCGATGCTGGCGATCCCCGGGCTCACGGCGCGGCGCTCGATGCTGCCGGAACTGGCGGGCCTGGCCGGCGCGCGCCTGGAGCGCACCAACGCGGCCTTCGAGTCGATCCAGCAGCTGTCCTTCCTGCTCGGACCGCCGCTCGCCGGGCTGCTCATCGTCTGGTTGGGACCGACGACCGTGCTCTGGATCGACGCGGGGAGCTTCGTCGTCTCGGCGGCCGTCATCGGACTGGTCGTGCCGTCCTTCCGGGCCGAGCGCGAGACGGCGGTGCCGGAGCGCTACCTGACGCAGCTCGCCGCTGGGCTGCGCTTCCTGCTGCACGAGCCGCTTCTGCGCGCCATGGCGATCACGCTCGGGCTGTTCAACGGGCTGCAGGGTCCGATGTTCGCGGTCGTGCTGCCGGTCTACGCGCGGACGGTCCTGGGTGGACCCGCGGCGCTCGGCTTCCTGGCCAGCGCGGTCGGTGCCGGGGCGCTGGCGGGGGCGACGCTCTACGGCGCCGTCGGACACCGGCTGTCGCGCCGAAGCCTGTGGTTCGTGGGCTACCTGCTAAGCCCGTTCGCGTACTGGGTGCTGGCCGGGCGGCTGCCGCTCCCGGTTCTCCTGGCCAGCTTCGTGATCTTCGGACTGGTCATGGGGCCGATCAATCCGATGATGGTGACCATTCGCCACGAGCGGATTCCGGTCGCGATGCGCGGGCGCGTGTTCGCCACCTACTCCGCCATCTCGCAGCTGGCGTCGCCGCTGGGCATCGTGCTGGTGGGGTTCGCCATCGCCGGGATCGGCCTGCGCCCGACCGTGATCATCCTGGGGGCCACCATCCTGGTCGCCGCGCTCGGCATGTTCGCCGTGCCGGCCCTGCGCCACATGGACGCCCCGCCTGAGGCGCCCGCGCGGCCGGCGTCCTAGACCACGCGCGCGAGCAGGCCGGCGATCTGGTCGTCGGTGAGGCGGTCGACGACCCGCGTGGCGGCGGCGAGCGGGTCACGTCGGCCGCCGCAGGAGAGGGCCACGCTGCCGACGATGGACGGCTGCTCGTCGAACCGCGCCGTCGGCAGCTCATTGATCTCCACCCAGTAGGTCGCGTCGCGCTCGGGGCCGTCGTCCTCCGGGAGCGGGACGACCGAGACCTGAAACAGGCGCTCGCGACAGCGCAGGATGTAGCGGCGAGTCCGGGCACCCCAGCACCCGACCTGCTCGCTCAGCACCTCGACGGTGTTCACCATCTGCTCACCTCCCGTACCGGCCCGGAATCCGCTCCGCAGCCTGCCGCGGTTCGTCTCCCGCGCCCGCCGTCATCGTAGGCGGCGGCGGGAGCGCCACGGTGAAGATCCTGTGAACCCGTGAAGGCACGGCCCGTCCACGCGGCGCCGGGCCCCATCGCTACGGTTTCTTCATCCCGGGGGCGGACCCGCCCGCTACGCTCCGTCCGGATCGGGGAGGAACCCGCCTCCCCGCGGGTCGAGCGAGAAGGGACACGCGCATGTGGGACGCGATGCTGGACTACGAGATCCGCCGGCGGGAGCTGGCGCGGAATAGCGAGTACGCCTGGCTCGCCCGTGAGGCAGGCCTGGGCTCGCAGGCGGACTGGGGCTCGCTGGCGCGACGCCGGGTAAGCGCGCTGCTGCTGGCGCTCGGCGCGCGGCTGGCCGCCCCGCCGGCGATGAGCGGCGGCTCGCGCTCGGTGCCGCTGCTCGAAGACCTCTGCCGCTAGACGCCGCCGTGGTCGCGGTCCGGCCTGACCAGCCGCGACCGGCGGCCCTCCAGAAATCTCCTCCGTCTCTTTATCGAAACTTCACATTGCGCTCACGCGACCCAAACAATCCGGCAGCCTCCGGATGGGAGACTATGGGTGTTCGGCAGGGGTATCCGCCTCACCCGGCCGGATCGGATGCCGCCGATGCTGCGAAGGAGCGCGTGCTCGATGGTTGAGGCCCACGTCGAACGGACCGACTGGTGGGTGATCCCGGACTCCGAGCCGTCCGCCGGTGACGCGAGCGCGGCGCGGGAGTCGGGCTATCTGCGGCTGCTGCCGACACCGGACGACGCGTCGCGGTCCGCCGCGCGCGACGTCGATGCTGACGACCCGTTCGAGCGTGCCGGCCTGCGAGTCGGTCGGGTCATCGGCCGGCTTGGCCGGCACCTGGCCGCGCCGGCCGCGAGCGGACCGGCCCCGGTGGCCGCGACCCGGGCAGACAACGTCGTGGCGCTGCGTGACACGGCCGCCGCGGCTCCCAGCGCGCCCACCGGCGTCGACTGGAGCCAGGTGAAGCATCTGCTGGACGTCGTGGACGTCCTGCCGCCGCTGCGAGCCGTCGCCGAGACACTGCTCGGCCCCTGGGGTCTGGACCTGCTGGTGGTGGCGGGCGCGGCCGTCGGCCTCCTCTACCCGGGGAACCCGTTCGGGATCATCACCGGCCACGCCGAGCTGCTCGAGCTCGCCGTGCCGCTGCTCAAGGTGGCCCTCGGCGCCGTGCTCTCGCCGCTGGCCGTCGAGGTCGCGCTGGCGCTGCTCGGCCTCGGGCGCCTCCTCTGGTCTCGCCGCGCCACCGCTCCCCGCCCCGCGCTCGGCGTCTGACCCGCGGGCGCTCCTCGGCCGGCGCAGCGACAGCCTTACCGATGACCTGGACGCTCACGGTCCTCGCCGGATGACATCACGAGCTCCCCGCGCGGGAGGGGCCGGCACCGGTCTCTCCCGCGCTTTCCCCGCCGGAATACCCCTCCGGCGGCGCTGTTGTCTACGCTGCGGGCACCCGCCGCACGGCCCGGTCGACAGCGAGAGGAGCACACCGATGGTCGAGCATGAGACGCCGCGTGGTCGGATCGCCTTCCTGCGCAGCCTGCGCTCGGTGCGGGAGTTCCAGCCCGATCCGATCCCGCCGAGCGTTCTGGACGAACTGCTCGACGTCGCCCGCTGGTCGGGCAGCGCGTCGAACCGTCAGCCCTGGGAGCTGATCGTGGTGCGGGAGCGGGGGGCGCTCGAGGCGCTGGCCGCGGTCGAGGGGCACGCGCAGCACCTGGCGGGAGCTGCCGCCGGGATCGTGCTGGTCATGGCCGGCGAGCGCGACGAGCAGGAGACCTACGACGAGGGGCGGCTGAGCGAGCGAATCATGCTCGCCGCCAAGGCCTACGGCATCGGCTCCTGCATCGGCTGGTGGCGGGACGGCGGCTCCGACGCGGCGAAGGAGATGCTGGGCATCCCGGCGTCGCGGCTGGTGCGCACGGTGCTCTCGCTCGGCTACCCCGCCGGACCCACTCCCCCGCGCGCGGCCGGACGCGGCCGCAAGTCGCTGGGCGAGCTCGTCTACGCGGAGCGCTACGGTAGGGCGTGGTGAGCGGGCTCCGGCGTCCTCACGTCCCGAGGTCGAGGCCGGGCGTCACCGGCACTCCTGCAGCAGTGGCCAGGTCGCGCCGTGGTGAGAAACCGTCTCGACGTGCCGGGAGCGAACCGACCCCGACTCGGGCGGGACGAGGAACCGCCGAACCCTGGAGACGGCGTCAAGGGACTCCCGGTGGATGAGGTCGAGCCACTCACTCACCGCGGAGATGCCCCGTTCTCAGGCGACAAAGCCGGCCTGGCGCCCCAGGAACGCCGTCGACCGCGCCGCCGCGACCACGACCATCGCCCGGTCGGCCCCCGCCCGGACACGGAAGCGCACGCACTCGACCACCGTCGTCGTCATCGGACGATGTTCCCCTGTCCGCGACCGACCCTGCCGGGCCCATGGTCGGACCGGACGGACAGGTTGACAAGAGGGCACAGATCATAGAATATGCGTTCTACGTGTTCGGACACCTGTCTCGTCGATGCCGGCGATGCCGTTCTCGGTGTGCCGGCCCAGGTAGAGGAGACCCGTCATGCCCAATCCGGTCGTGCACTGGGAGATCAGCGGACCGAACGCCCAGGTACTGCAGCCGTTCTACGAGCAGCTCTTCGGCTGGAAGATCGACGCCGACAACCCCTACCAGTACGGCATGGTCGACACGCTGAGCAGCGAGGGGATCGCGGGCGGCATCGGGCCGGGTGAGGGACCGAACCGCGTGACCATCTACGTGCAGGTGCCGGACCTGCAGGCCGCGCTGGACAAGGCGGAGTCGCTGGGCGCCAAGACGGTCATGGAGCCGACCGAGATCCCGGGCGCGGTGACCATGGCGATGTTCACCGACCCCGAGGGGAACGTGATGGGGATCATCAAGGGGTGACGACGAGCGACGCCCGGACGATCCGGAGGTCGGCAGCATGGTAGACGATGCCCGCGGCCACTACGAGGCGATCGCCGCCGAGCTCACGGCGGTGGGCGCGGCGACCGCCGGCCAGATGTTCGGCATGCCGACGCTCAAGACGCGGGGGAAGGCCTTCGCCGGACTCTACCAGGGCGCGATGGTCTTCAAGCTGGACGTCGAGGCACGCGAGCGGGCACTTGGCCTGGCCGGAGCGCACCGGTTCGATCCGTCCGGTCGGGGACGGCCGATGAAGGAGTGGGTCGTCGTGCCCGCGGAGCACGCCGGGGAGTGGAGCGGCCTGGCCGACAACGCCCTGGAGTTCGTCATCGGCGCCGCGTGAACCTCGGAGAAGGGACAGGCATGGTGATCAGCTACGTGCACTCGGCGACGGTCCTGGTGCGCGACCAGGCCGCCGCGGTCGACTTCTACGTAAACACGCTCGGCTTCGAGAAGCGCATGGACAACCCCTTCGGTGAGCACTCGCGTTGGATCGTGGTGGGCCCGCCGGGCGGGCAGGCCGGGCTGGCCCTGCTCAAGCCGGAGGACGTCGGGCAGGACGCGGAGAGCGCACGGGGCTCGACCGGAATCTCCTTCATCGCGGACGACGTCCAGGCGACCTACGACCAGCTGGTGGCGCGCGGCGTGACCTTCACCAGCCCGCCGCAGCAGATGCCGTGGGGCGCCACGGCGACCTGGTTCAACGACCCCGACGGCAACAACTACTTCCTGACCGACGACACCGTCTGGTAGCCCGACGGATCAGCCGGGCGGGGACACGGCACGGCGCCGCGCGCCTGCCCGGCTGGACCTCCCCACCGATCCCCGCAGCCTCCTGAAGGGAGCGCGCCGGCCGCCCGGGCCGGCTACCCCATGGCCTGTCGGGGCCTGGCGTCGGCCTGCCGCAGGTAGAGGTTGAGCGAGCCGGCGGCGGGCGTCGTCGACGACAGGTAGGCGAGCGACAGCCCCGCGATCAGGAGCAGCCCCATCCGCGCCCGTATCGCCTCTCCCCTCGAGACGCCGTTCACCTGTCCGCGATCCACGACGCTCGTCAATCTGGCACATTCGTATGGAGCCGTCAAAGGCCGCACGGCGGCACGGCGGCGTGATGGCGCCGAGTCGACACGTCGCAGGGGCGGACGCGTGCGAACTGGCGACGAGCGATGCCTGGGCCAGCTAGCGTCGATCGGGGTCGCGGCGAACTCCGGCCGCTCCGTCGACGTACAGGGGTTGGGGAGAGCGTGGGGCCGGCGACAGGCCGGGCGAGAGGACGACGATCTGTCCTGGAGGAACCGGGCGACCTGGGCGAGCGGAGCGACGAGGCACTGATGGCCGACATCCTGGCAGGCGACCCCTCGGGGCTGACGCTCCTGGTCGAGCGCCACCACGGGCCGCTGCTCGGCTACCTGTACCGCCTGCTGGATGGCGATCGCGCGCTGGCCGAGGACCTGGTGCAGGAGACGTTCGAGCGCGTACTGCGCCAGCGGACGTTCCGGCCGAGCAACCGGCTCAAGCCGTGGCTCTACGCGATCGCCACAAACCTGGCGCGGGACCACTTCAGGGCGGCGCGGCGGCGAGGCCCGGTGGCCGGCGCCGGTGACCTGCCCGACCGGCCGGACCCCGACCCCGGCCCGGAGGACGTTACCGTGGTGCGCGATCAGGCGCGCGGGGTGGCCGAGGCCATCGGCCGGCTGGCTCCGGAGTACCGCGAGACGCTGCTGCTCCGCTTCTACCAGGGCCTGAGCCTGCAGGAGATCGCCGAGGCGCTGGCCGTGCCGGTCGGGACGGTCAAGTCCCGGCTCTCGGTGGGGACGCGCCGGCTGCGAGACCTGCTGCAGGAGGAGGGGGAGGAGACATCGTGACGCCGTCGAACCCATCCCGACCGCTCGACACGCCGGAGGGCCTCGCCGCGGCCCTGCGCGAGCAGGATCTGGCGGAGGGCGAGATCCGGGAACTGGCGCCGGTGCTGGCGCGGCTGGCGGCCTGGGAGGCGCCGATCCCGGCGCCGGCCGACACCGCGCAGCTGGTGAGCCGGCTGGCGCCGCTGCTGCCCGCGCCATCGCCGATCCGCGCCGTGGCGCGAGCGCGGCCGCGTGGCGTTGGACCCCGGCTGCGCGCCGAGTTCGGCCGGGTCGTGCTGCAGGCCACGCTGTTCCGGCCGTGGTTCTGGCTCAGCTCGGCCGCGATCGTGGCGCTGGGCCTGGGACTGCTCTCGGCGACCGGCGTCAACCGCCCGCTCCTGCTGGAGCTCCTGGGGCCGGCGCTGAGCTATCTGGCGGTGGCCGCTGCCGGCCGCGCCGCGCCGGTAGGCACGCTGGAGCTGGAGCTGGCCTGCCCGGTGTCGGCGACTCAGCTGACGCTCACCCGGCTGCTGATCGTGCTCAGCTACGACGTCGCCCTGGGGCTCCTCCTCAGCCTCGCGCCGGGCGGGGGCATGCTCTCCCTCACCCTGCACTGGCTGGCGCCGCTGCTGCTGGTGAGCGGCGTGGCGCTCCTCCTCTCGGGGAGACTCGGCGTGCATCTCGCCGTGGGGGTCGCGACCTTCGGCTGGGTCGCCGGGACGGTGCTGATGGGGTCGGCCGGCGGCCTCACCGGCACGGCCGGCCTCGCCACCGGCGGCCGGGCGGTGGCTCTGGCGCTGACCGGCCTCGTCGCCCTGGCCGCGGCCGTCGCGAGCGCGAACGTCCGCGCCCGCGGCCAGCTGCGCCACGGCTGAGCGGAATCGAGACGGCGAACCTTCCCGCGGCCGGCCGCGTACTGGGGTCGGCACCGAGATCCGACCGCCACGGATTCGAGAAGGAGCGCGCGGTGATCGCAGCGACGGAGACCCTGGAGACCCGCCGGACAACGGCGTCCGGAGGCGGTCGCGCCGTGTGGGACGTGGCGCGCTGGGAGCTGGGCCGGCTACTGGCCAGCCGCAGCACCTGGGCGCTGGCCGCCGGAGCCGAGCTGTTCTTCGTCGCGCTCCTGCTGGTCAAGCACAGCTGGGTCCTCCCGGTGTCAGACGCGTCGGGCTCGTCGGGCGCGATCACCGTTGTCGGCTCAAGCGCGGTCGGCATGCTGTCCGAGGTGGTGTTCGTTGCGCTGCTGCTCTTCGGCATGTGCCTCCCCTTCGTGGCCGCGGACGGGGTGGCCCGTGACTACCGCCAGCGGGTGCACGAGCTGCTGATGGCGACCCCGGTACCGGGGTGGGCCTACGTCGTCGGGCGCTACCTGGCCGGCCTCCTGCTCGGGTTGGCGCTCAGCGGGGAGCTGCTGGCCGCGGTGTACATCGTGGACGCCCTGGTCGGGCGCCGCGGTGGCTACCCGGCGCCGGAGCTCGCGACGCTGCTGGCGGTCTGGGCGCTGACGGTATTGCCGGCGATGGTCCTGCTCGTCAGCCTGAGCTTCGCACTCGGCACGCTCTGGCCGCGTCTGGCCAACGTCATGAAGCTCGTGGTGCTCATCGCCTGGATCGGGATCTTCGTCGTCGGCTCGAGCCACCTGCCGTCCTGGTACCACCGCTGGGACCCCACCTCGTACTCCCTCGCCGCGGCCGGGCAGTCGCTCGTCCACCAGCGCTATACGCAGATCGTGTCGGGCGGGTCCGGCCCGGAGGCCGCGTTCCTGGCCGCACAGAGCCGGCTCCCGGCGTTCGAACCGTACGTCCTGCCGCACCTCGGGCTCGTTGCTCTGGGGCTAGCCTGCGTGGCGGTGGCCGCCGTCGGCTTCCGCCGCTACCGCGACGTGCTGGCATAGGCCGCACTCGCGGACATCCGGTGCCAGAGCCCATCGAACGATGCAACCAGGAACGTAGTAGGAAGGAAGATATCGTGATCGCGACGAGCCAGACCCTGGAGGTCCGCCGGGCAGCAACACCCGGGAACGGGGGCGACCTGCCGCGAACACGTGACGTGCTGGGCTGGGAGCTGCGGCGCAGGGTGAGCAGCCGGCGCAGCTGGGTCCTGCTGGCATGCGTCGCCCTCTTCTTCGCCGTCTACCTCGTGCTCACCGCGCCGCTCGGCATCACGCCGACCGGCCAGCCGATCCCGGACCCGGAGACGAGCCCGCACGGGATGCTGCACGAGGTGGTGGTCGTCGTGCTGCCGCTCTTCGGCATGCTGCTCCCCTTCCTCGCAGCCGACGGGGTAGCGCGCGACGCGAGACAGCGGGTCCACGAGCTACTGATGGCGACGCGGGTGTCGAGCCGGGCCTACGTGAGCGGGCGCTACCTGGCCGTGCTGCTGCTCGGGCTGGTGTTGAGCGTCGAGCTCCTGGTCGTCATATGGGCCGTCGATGTGATGCTCCACGCGACTCGCTCTGGCTACCCGGCCCCCCAGTTCGGGCCGCTGGTGACGATCTGGGTGCTGACCGTCCTGCCGGCGATGGTGCTGCTGCTCAGCCTGAGCTTTGCCCTCGGCACGCTCTGGCCGCGTCTCTCGAACCTGCTGAAGCTGGCGGTCCTGCTCGGCTGGATCGGCCTGTACGTCGTGGGGGCGGAGCAGATCCTGGGGCACCTGCCCGGGTGGGCCCAGCGGCTGGACCCAACCTCCTACCTGCTCTACGCGGCCGGGCAGTCGCGGGCGGTGCCCGGAGCGACGCCCGACCCGACCCGACTGCCGGCGCTTCAGCCGTGGGTACTGCCGCACGTCGGGCTGGTCGTGCTCGGCGTCGCCCTGGCGGTCGCGGCGGTCGCGGGCTTCCGTCGCTTCCGCGACGTGCTGGCGTAGGTCGGTGAGCGCGCTCGTCATCGGTTGGTGCCGGGAAGAAGGATGAGTATGGAACTCAGGATCGAGGGCGTCGGCAAGGCGTTTGGCGCGCACTGGGCCGTCCGCGACGTCTCGTTGCGCTGCGATCCCGGCATGATCGGCCTGGTCGGGCCGAACGGCGCCGGCAAGACGACGCTAATGCGCATGATCGCGGCGCTGATCCCGCCGACCCGCGGCCGCATTCTCTGGGGCGGACAGGATCTCCGGCGCGACGCGATGGCCCTGCGCCGCGTGCTGGGCTACCTGCCCCAGGAGTTCGGCGTCTATCCCGAGCTGACGGGCCGCCGGTTCCTGCGCTACCTGGCGGCAATGAAGGGCCTGCCGGACGCGCTGGGGCGGCGGCGGGTCGACGAACTGGTGGAGCTGGTCAACCTGGAGGGCGACGCCGACCGCCGGCTCGGCGGCTACTCGGGCGGGATGAAGCAGCGTATCGGCATCGCTCAGGCGCTGCTCAACGATCCGGAGTTGCTCATCGTCGACGAGCCGACCGCGGGCCTCGACCCGGCCGAGCGCATCCGCTTCCGCACGCTGCTGGCCAGCCTGACCGCCGACCGGATCGTCATCCTCTCGACCCACATCATCAGCGACGTCGAGGCGGTGGCCGGCCGGCTGGTCATCCTGCGCGCCGGTGAGATCGCGGCGGACAGCACGCCGGAGGCGCTGATCGCCGATGCCGTCGGGCGCGTCTGGAGCGTGACCGCGGACGCGGCGACCGCCATCAGGTTGCAGGAGCGCGGTCAGGTGAGCGCGATGGTGACCGACGCGCGGGGCGTGACGCTGCGTTTGATCAGCCCGGATCGGCCGCACGAGGCGGCGGTGCCGGCCGAGCCGACGCTGGAGGACGCCTACTTGCTGGCGGTCGGCGAGCGCGCGGGAGTGGCCTGACGCGCATTGCGGAGGGACGCAAGAGGGCGCGTCGGGAAACGGGGCGGGTACTACACCCGCCCTATTTTCCACGGCAGGGGATCTGCCGGATTGTGGAAGCGGCGCGATGCATCGCGTCCCTCGTGCTCAGGCGGTGAAGTGGAAGACGGTGACCGCGAGCAGGAGCGAGCCGACCACGAAGGCGGCCTGCAGCCGGGGAGAGCGCTCGGTGCGCCAGACGATCGCGCCGAGGATCAGGATCACGCTGCCGCCGTAGAGGGCCTGCGCCCAGAGGGTTCCGCGGTCGGTGCCGGTGCCGATGGCGTGCAGCAGCGAGAAAGCGAAGATCGGGTAGGCCAGGCCGTGGAGGATGTGCCAGGTCCGGTAGCCGATCCAGCGCCGGACGACGACGCTCGCCCCCATGGCCAGGCCGAGCTCGGCGGCGATGATGCCGAGGCTGAGCCAGAGCGTCCGGTAGCTGCTGTAGAACGGGATGGTCACGTCGGCCAGGTTGAACTTCGCGAACGGGTCGAGCAGCATCATCAGCGTGTGGACGCCGACGAAGATGTAGAAGGTCGTGGTCAGCCAGTGGTGCGCGGCGTCGACGATGAGGCGCGGCCAGTTCGGTGAGTGCCAGCGCCGGCTGAGTGCGATCCCGAGGAAGATGGACAGCGTCAGCAGAATGTAGGCGACGATACCGCTGCCGCGGCCGATGAACCAGTAGAGCTGCGTTCCGGCGCCGGTCCCCATGGCTCAGCTTCCCTCCATCCACCAATGCGCGAGTCGGTCGTTTCCGTGGCTATCGAGACGACTGTTCGTCCGGCCGGCCCGAGCTGGGCGCGATGAATCGCGCCCAGCTACAGACCAAACTGGCTTCTCAACCCGGCTCACGACGACGCGGTCCGGATGTGCGTGCCGAACGCGCTGGTCGTGCCGGCCGAGCTCAGCGAGATGCTGCTGCCGGTCTGTCCGCTGAAGATCGACGCCTGGCTGTTCGACGCGACCGACTGGGCCACGCCCGTGGTCGTCGACGAGGCCGGACTCGTCGCGGTGGCGGTGGACGTCGGCGTGGATGCCGTGTGCCCGGCGGCCAGGATCGAGAAGGCGGCGGTGCCCAGGAAGCTTGCGGTGATCACCCAGCGGCGCACTGAGCGCATGCGCTCGGCCAGGATGCCACGCTGGACCACGGCGCTGCTCGTGTTCCACTGGGGGAGGGCGGCAGTCCGGCGGGCGAGGTCGGGGCTGGTCATGCGGTTCTCCGGGATCATGGTCAGGTCTCGCTCTCTCGCTAATCCGTGACGATCTATCGACGGCGGATACGGATGGGCTGCGTGCCGGCCGGGGCCGGCTCGGGGGCCGGCGTGTCGACCTCCTCGACCAGGATGGCTCCGCGCGGGCAGAGCCGTGCCGTCTCGCGGACGAGGGCCTCGGCGCGGCCGTCGACGTCGCGCTGCTTGAGCCAGGCGTAGCCCCACTCGTCGAGCGTGAAGAGCTCGGGGCAGAACTCGGTACAGAAGCCGAAGGCGGTGCAGCGGATCGGGTCGATGCGCACGCGCAGCCGCTTCGCGGTCGCGTCGGCAATGCTAGCGGCCATGCTTCCCCTCCAGTCCGGGCAGGGTGCTGTGCTCCGGCCGGCCACAGCCGCCGCGGCGCAGGTGCGTGCCGATCTCGTCGGCGAAGACACTCAGCGCGGTGCGGGCGGCGACGGCGGCGCCGTCGAGGTGGCCGCAGGCGCCCCGGCCGGGAAGCATGCGCTCGGCGTAGGTGTGCAGCCGCTGCAGGTCGTCCGGCCGGGCCTCGCCCCGCGCGACGCGCTCGAGCGCGTCGGCCATGGCGGCCGTGCCGAAGGTGCAGGCGCCGCACTGGCGCGCCGACTCGTCGGCGAAGAAGCGCAGCAGGCGCGCGGCCTGCCAGAGGCCGCAGACGTTGTCCGGGATCACCGTGATCGCCGCCGAGCCGAGGTCGGCGCCGGCCGCGCGCAGGCTGGTGGGATCGAGCGTCAGGTCTTCCCGCAGGGCGGCTCCGGGCAGCCAGCCGGCGAAGTAGCCGCCGGGCAGGAGCGCCTGCACCCCGTTGGGGGTACCGCCGCCGAGCTCGTCGAGGATCGCGCGCAAGGGAGTGCCGGTCGCGACCTCGTAGACCCCCGGGCGCCGCACGGCGCCGGAGAGGGTCACCAGCACGGTGCCCGGTGCGTCGTCGCTGCCGACCGCGCGGAACCAGGCGGCGCCCTCGCGGGCGATGAGCGGGAGGTTGGCCAGGGTCTCGACGTTCTGCACCAGGGTTGGCCGGCCGGCGACGCCGCGCTCGTGGGTCCGCGGCGGCTTGAAGGTCGGCTTGGCCGAGCGGCGGTTGATCCACTGGATCGCCGCGCTGGCCTCGCCGGCGACGTAGCCGGGCGGTCCGACCTCGGTGCGCCAGTGCGGCAGCTTTGCTCCGGCCCGCTTCAGCTCCTTGCGGGCCTCGTCGACCGCACGCTCGAGCGCCCGGTCGTGCACGTAGAGGATGACGTCGTTGCTGCCCACGGCGCGGGCGGCCAGCAGCGCGCCCTCGATGACCAGGTGCGGCCGGGTCAGCAGCAGCGCGTGGTCCTTGCGGCTGGCGGGCTCCGACTCGGCGCCGTTGATCAGGACGACGCGCGGTCCCGGCTGCCCGGCGACCGCGCGCAGCTTGCGCCCGGTCGGGAAGGCGGCGCCGCCGCGGCCGCGCAGGCCGCTCGCGCTGACCAGGTCGATCAGCTCGGTCGGAGAGTGGTCCCAGGCAGTGTTGGCGTAGCCACCGGCCGCCAGGTAGGCGTCGAACGACTCACGGGTCGTCCCCGGCTCGGGCAGGAGCCGGCGCACCGTCGTGGCGGTCGTGTCGAGCATCGTAGCAGTCATGCCTCGTCCCGTTCCATGCGGAGTCTCGTATGCACCGTGGCAAGGGTGAGCGATGGACCTGAGAGCGAACTGAGAGCCGCGGACCGTCGGTGAAATCTGTCACTAATATTTCGACGCCGGGCCGCGCGTGGCGCGCCGCCATCCGCGAGGTTATGCTCGGAGGCGTGGTCGCGTGCCGGCGGAGGCGAGGACGTTGATGGACGTGCTGGTGGTGGAGGATGACCCGCGGGTAGCGCGCCTGGTCGCGCGAGCGCTGGGTGAGGCCGGGCACCGGGTCACCGTCGCCGTCGACGGCGCCGAGGGGCTGGCCGAGGGCGAGAAGGGCATCCACGACGTCATCGTGCTCGACATCATGCTGCCCGAGATCAACGGCTTCGAGGTCAGCCGCCGCCTGCGCCAGCAGCAGGTGCGGACGCCGATCCTGATGCTGACGGCACGGGACGCGGTGCCCGACCGGGTGCGGGGCCTGGACGCGGGCGCCGACGACTACCTGGTGAAGCCCTTTGCCCTGGACGAGCTGCTGGCGCGGGTGCGCGCCCTCGGGCGGCGCATGAGCCAGGACGGCGAGGACGTACTGCGCGCGGGCGACCTGACGCTCGACCTGGGCCGGCACGAGGCGCGCCGCGGGGACCGGGAGATCGAGCTGACGCCGCGCGAGTTCAGCCTGCTCCACTACCTGCTGCGCCATCCCGGCCAGGTGATGACCAAGGACCAGATCCTGGACCACGTCTGGGGCTACGAGACCGAGGCCAGCTCCAACGTGGTGGAGATCTACATCCACTACCTGCGGGAGAAGGTGGACCGCGGCTTCCCGCGGCCGCTCATCCGCACGGTGCGCGGGGTGGGCTACACGATCCGGGCCTGACCCCCTGCGCGCGGCGGACCGTTCCAAGCCGGCTCTCAGCCTGGCCGGGTATCCTCTACCCGGAAATGAGGGTGGCCGGACCTGCCGGAGTCCCCGCGCGACGGAGCCGGTAGCGGCCGGAGAGGAACGGACCCGTGTTCAGGCGCACGCGCTGGCAGCTCGTCGGCTGGAACGTCCTGATCCTGGCGGTGATCCTGGCCGTGGTCGGGGGCGCCGTCTACCTCGTCGTGCGCAACCAGCTGACCTCGACCGTCGATCAGGCGCTGCTGACGCGCGGCCAGGCGCCGCCGGGCGGGCCGCGGGGTCCCGCCGAGCCGGGTGGGACGCCGAGCGCGGGGCCGGCCGGCTACAGCGGCGGGTTCTTCTCGCTCCTGCTGATGCCCGACGGTGAGGTACGCGACAACCCCCAGCAGGTGAGCCTCAGCCTCGACGCGGCGAGCCTGCACCCACCGGAGTACCTGAACGTCTCGATCGACAACGAGCCGGCCCGCATCTACGTGACCAAGCCACCGCTAGACCAGCGCGGCGAGACGTTCCTGCTCGTCGTGGGGGAGAGCCTGGCGCCGGTGCAGCAGGCACTGCGCCGCCTCGTCGTCGGCCTGTTGGCGGGGGGAGCCGCCGGGCTGCTCCTCTCGTTCGTCGGCGCGTGGTTCCTGGCCGGGCGGGCGCTC
This sequence comes from Thermomicrobiaceae bacterium, assembly GCA_035532355.1. Taxonomy (GTDB): domain Bacteria; phylum Chloroflexota; class Chloroflexia; order Thermomicrobiales; family Thermomicrobiaceae; genus DASSZN01. Next base: position 15,639 of record DATKRJ010000307.1, read on the forward strand.
GTCCCGATCGAGTTCGCCTTCCGCCGTCAGCAGGAGTTCGTGGCCGACGCTTCCCACGAGTTGCGCACGCCGCTGACGGTGCTGCGCGCCTCCGCCGACCTGCTCAACCAGCACCGGTCGGAGCCGCTGGAGGCCAACGGGCAGCTGTTCGACGACCTGCGCCAGGAGCTGTTGCGCCTGGAGCGGCTGGCCAACGACCTGCTGCTGCTGGCGCGGGCCGACCTGGGCGAGGTCGACCTGGCCGTCGCCCCGGTCGATCTCGGGCTGCTGGCCGACGAGGTCGTCCGGCGCACGCTGGCGCTGGCGCAGACCCGCCACGTGGCGCTGAGCTTCGCCGGACTCGACCGGCCGCTGACGGTAGAGGTCGACCCCGACCGCATCCAGCAGGTGCTGCTGATCCTGATCGACAACGCGCTGAAGCACACGCCCGCCGGCGGCACGATCACCGTCGGCGTCCAGCGGCAGGGCGGGGACGCGACACTGACGGTACGCGACACCGGGGAAGGCATCGCGAGCGAGCACCTGCCGCGGCTGTTCGACCGCTTCTACCGGGCGGACCGGGCGCGCTCGCACGTCGACGCCAGCGCGGGACTGGGCCTGCCGATTGCCAGGTCGCTGGTCGAGGCGCACGGTGGGCATCTCACCCTGTCGAGCGTGCCGGGCGCGGGCACGCTGGTGACGATCCGGCTGCCGCTGGCACGCTCGGCCCCGTCGTTGAGCGGCCGGCTAGGCCGGCTGGGGGCGCGCGCCGACCACGACTAGGGGCAAGGCGCGACGCGCGCGTCCGACGGGGACCGTTAGCCGGGCGCGGTGATGGTGAGTGACGAATACATCCGGTATCCGGCGGCCAGCGAATCGGGCCGAGATGGCCGGCAGCGTCTCGCGAGGCTAAAGCTGCCGCGGCTGCCCCTCGCGCGGGGCTCAAGCCGCCGCGCTGACGGAACGAAGCCCACTGAAGGGGCTGAGAGCCGGGGGCGTGGGGCACGGGCGCGCGGGCGTGGTACCGACGTATTGGGTCAAAGACCATCATCGCGCCCCTACGCGGCGGAGTGTGGGCCGTCGGTGCCGCGCGGATCGAGCGGTCGGTACCAGGGGCACCAGCTCGCGCCCGGCCGCGCGAGCAGCCCGATCCTACCGCCGCGGGTATTCGTCGCGCCGCGAACCGGCGAGCGTTCCAAGCCGATTCTCAGCATTCGTGGCTAGGCTCGTAACCAGAGCCGCCGCCCGGCCTCGCCAGCGACGAGCTCGGCCTCGTTAGGCTCGGCTCAGCCGGTATTTAGCTACGATTTACTGTTCGTGGCTATGCTCGGTCTTCGGAGCCCCGGAGCGGTGGTCGCGCTCGCGCCACCCGGATGGCACGATCATGACGAATGGACGCCGACGTATGGACATGAGAGCCTTCCTTGCCAGACCCGGGACCCAGGCGGCGGAGCCTGTGGAATCCGCGCAGCGCCCGCGCGCGGCGGTCGCGGTAGCGACCTGGGACCGCCTGGCGCTCGGCGCCACGCTCGCGCTCTCGGCCCTGCTGAACTTCTACGCCCTGAGCCGCGAGGGGTACGGCAACAGCTACTACGCCGCCGCGGTCAAGAGCATGCTCCAGAGCTGGCACAACTTCTTCTTCGTGTCATTCGACCCGGGCGGCTTCGTGACGGTCGACAAGCCCCCGCTCGGCTTCTGGATCCAGGTCGTCAGCGCCAGGATCTTCGGCTTCAACGGCTGGAGCCTGATTCTGCCGGAGGCGCTGGCCGGCGTGCTGGCGGTGGCACTGCTCTACCACCTCGTCAGGCGCGCCTTCGGCAGCGTCGCCGGCCTGATCGCGGCGCTGGCTCTGGCGGTCACCCCGGTGTTGGTGGCCACTAACCGGAGCAACATCGTCGACAGCCTGCTCGTGCTGGCGGTGCTGCTCGGGGCCTGGGCCGTGCTGCGCGCCACCGAGACCGGTCGGCTGCGCTGGCTGCTCGCCTCGGTCGCGCTGGTCGGGATCGGCTTCAACATCAAGATGCTGCAGGCGTTCCTAGTCGTGCCGGCCTTCTTTGCCCTCTACCTGCTCGGGACCCGCCTCCGCTGGCGCACGCGGATCTGGCACCTGGCCGTGGCCGGTATCGTCCTGCTCGTCGTCTCGCTCTCCTGGGCGACCGCGGTGGACCTGACCCCGGCGAGCCAGCGGCCCTACGTCGGCTCGAGCAGCGACAACTCCGAGTACAACCTGATCTTCGGCTACAACGGCCTGGAGCGGCTGATCGGGCACCTGGGCTTCGGCCGTGGTGGGATCTCGACGGCGCAGACGCCGAGCCTGACGTCCGCCATCAGCAGCCTTACCAACCCCAGCGCGCCGGGAGGCTTCGGCGAGAACGGGACGCCCGGTCTGCAGCGGCTGCTCAACCTGCAGCTCGGCGGCCAGGCGGGCTGGCTCCTGCCACTGGCGCTGCTGGGCATCGTCGCGCTGGGCTGGCGCACCCGGCCGCGCCTCTCCCACGAGCCGCAACAGCAGCAGCTCCTCCTCTGGGGCCTGTGGCTCCTGACGGGAGCGACCTTCTTCAGCGTGGCCGGCTTCTTCCATAGCTACTACCTGGTGATGATCGCGCCGCCCATCGCCGCCCTCGCCGGCGCCGGGCTGGTGGCGATGTGGCACGACTACCGGGAGTCACGCTGGCGCGCCTGGCTGCTGCCGGCGTCGCTGCTGGGGGTCGCGGTGGTCCAGGCGCACCTGCTGGCGCCCTACCCAACCTACAGCCGCTGGATGACACCGGCCATCGTCGGCCTCGCGGCGATCGCCGCGCTGGTGCTGCTGGTGACGCGTTTCCTGCCGCGCCTCCGCTTCGAGCGGGTGGCGGTCGCCGCGGCCGCGCTCGGCGTGCTCGGCCTGCTGCTGGCTCCCACCGTCTGGGCGGCCGAGACCGCCATTCAGGGCGGCGGTGGGCCAACCCCGATTGCCGGACCGCGAGCGCAGGGCGGCTTCGGCGGCGGCTTCGCCGGGTTCCGTGGACCGGCGAATGGGCAGACCGCGACGCGATCCGAGGGCCGGCGGGTCCCAGGGCCCGGCGAGTTTGGCACCGCCGGCGACGGCACGCGCGCCTTCCCGGCGGCGCCGGCACAGGCGGTGCCCGCCGGCGGCTTTCCGAGTGGACCAGAGCAGCAGACCGATGCCTCCCTCATACGGTACCTTCAGTCACAGCAGGGGAACACCAAGTTCCTAGTCGCCGTGCAGAACGCGAACACGGCGGCGCCGATCATTCTGGAGACCGGCAAGCCGGTCATGGCGCTGGGCGGCTTCCTCGGCAGCGATCCGATCCTGACGCCGGACACGCTCGCGACGCTGGTGTCGAACGGGACGGTGCGGTTCTTCTTGCTCAGCGGCGGGCGCGGCTTCGGCGGGGGGTTCGGCGGAGCCGGAGGCAGCGCCACGGCCGGCCTGGAGGGCTGGGTGGGCAATCACTGTACGGTGGTGCCGACCTCCACCTGGCAGACGGGCGGCTCGGGCCAGGTTTCGGGCGGATTCGGCTTCGGCGGCGCGCAGCAGCTGTACGACTGCGGCGGCGCCAGGACGGGCAGCTAGGCGATGGCCGCGCCGATCGACGACAGCGTCGCACACTACCCGATCTTTCGCGGTCGTGAAGGGAACGAGGGAGATGGAGCCCGCCGCGTCGGTGACCGTGGTCTTGCCGGCCTACAATGAGGCGCCCAACCTGGCGCGCACGGTCACGACCGCCCAGGCGTACCTCGCGCGGACCATGGACGACTACCGCATCATCGTGGTCAACGACGGCAGCGCCGACCGTACCGGGGCGATCGCGGACGAGCTCGCCGCGGCCGACCCGGCTCACGTGGTCGTGGTGACCCACCCGGTCAACCGCGGCTACGGGGCCGCCGTCCGCAGCGGCATCGCCGAGGCGCTGCGCACCGACTGCCCGTGGATCTTCCTGACCGACGCCGACGGCCAGTTCGACCTCACCGAGATCGGTATGCTGCTGGGTGTGGCGCGCGAGCAGAGGGTGGACCTGGTAACTGGCTGGCGCACGCGGCGGGCCGATCCTTCCATCCGCCGGCTCAACGCCTACCTCTGGAGCGGGGCGTCGCGCCTGCTGCTCGGCCTGCCCGTACACGACGTCGACTGCGCGTTCAAGCTCGTTCACCGGCGCGTGCTCGCGGCCATCACCCTGGAGGGTGAGGCCGCCGTGATCTCGCCGGAGCTGCTGGCGAAGGCGGCTCACGCGGGGTTCCGCATCGTCGAGGTGCCGGTCAGCCACTTCCCACGCGAGGCGGGCGAGCAGTCCGGCGCCAACCTCCAGGTCATCGTCCGCTCACTGGTCGGTCTGGCGCGCCTGCGCGTCAGGCTAGCGTGCCAGATACCCGTCGAGTCCCCCAGGCAGCGCCGGATCGCGCGCCACGGATCGGTCGACTGATGAATCCCCGGCCGCCGCGCCGAGCCGGCGACGGACCCCGGCGCCGCGCGTGGGTGTAGCGCGGCGATGGGCACCGGGCCCACGGGGAGTCGCCGCGCTGCCGAGCGGCTGCGCGCGCACCTGCCCGGGCTCGCCGAAGCCCACACTGCGTGGCTGCTCGTCATCCTGGGGGCGGGGCTGGCGGTCCGGCTGCTGCTGGGCAGCCACGGTGTCTTCCAGGCCGACGCGCAGACCTTCCGCGGCTGGGCCACCCGGCTGGTTACCACGCCGCTGTCCGACTTCTACGGCAACGGCACGGCCCGTCCGGTCGATCACCTGCCGGGCGACCTCTGGATCCTGTGGGGCATCGCTCACCTCTACCGCCTGATCTCCCCGGACGCGAACTTCCAGAGCCCGGGCTTCCTGGTGCTGCTCAAGCTGGTGCCGGGCCTCGCCGATCTCGGCATCGGCGCGGTGCTCTACCTGATCGCGCGCGACCTCGCCGGCCCGGGCGTCGGCCTGCTGGCGGCGGCGCTGTTCGTCTTCAACCCGGCGCCCGTCTTCGTCTCCGCCATCTGGGGCCAATGGGACTCCGTGTCGGCGCTGTTCATGTTGGTCGCGCTCTGGCTCGTCCTGCGCGGCAGCGCGGAGTGGGCGCTACCGGCCCTCACCTACGCCGTCCTCATCAAGCCGCAGCTAGCGCTGCTCCTGCCGCTGCTGGCGATCGTGTGGTGGCGCCGGTACGTCCAGCCCGGTCGCCGCCCGGAACGGGGTCCGGACCTGGCGCGGCGCGTCCGTCGGCTCGCGCTCGCAACGTTGGCCTCGCTCGGTCTGTTCCTGGCCCTCGACCTCCCCTTCGGCGTCGGCCTGCCACCCCTCCCGACGCGTTGGACGATCCTCGAGCGCCTGGACGTCGCCTGGAACCAGGAGCGCTCGGTGAGCGCCAACGCCTTCAACCTGTGGGGCGTCCTGGCGCACGCGAGCGGCAGCCGCTTCATCGATGACGGGCGGGTCTTCCTGCTCGGCGTGAGCTACCAGCACTGGGGAGAGGCGCTGCTGGCGCTGGCCGTCGCGATCGCCCTGGTGGTCGTCTGGCGCCGGCCGGACGCGCCGGCCGTCCTCTGGGCCACGCTGACCATCACCCTATCGCTCTTCATGCTGCCGACGCGCATCCACGAGCGCTACCTGATGCCGGCGGTGGTGCTGGCGGTTCTGGTCGCGGCGCTCGCGCCGGGGATGCGCTGGCTCGGCGTGGCGCTCTCGCTGACCTACCTGGTGAACGTTTCCGCCGTCTACCACGTGTTCGGCCGGCCGACGTTCGGGTTCGGGGTGAGCGCCCGGCCGAGCGACCCCGTGGTGCTGGCCATGGCGGCGACCAACCTCTTCCTGCTGCTGGTGGTGTTCGGGGTGGGTATCACGCTGGCGCGCCGGCCGGTCGAAGAGGTCGACGCGCTTGCCCCGGCCGTGGGCGATGCCGACGCTCCGTCCGCGGCCACCGCCGTCGGCGAGGCGGCGGTGTGATGCGGGATCTGGACGTGGCAGGGCCGGCCGAGCGCCGGGCGCTGGGACAGCTGCGCGTCGGGCCACGCTGGGCCCTGGCGAGCGCCGCGGTGGTCGCGCTCGTCGTGGCGCTCGCCCTGTTCAGCGGACTGGCCAATGGGAGTGCGGTGCGAGCGACCTTCCCCCCGGGTGCGTCCGGCGGCGTCCCCTTCGGCGGCCGCGGCGGGCCGCCCGGCGCGGGTTTCCCGGGAGGGGCGCCCGCGAGCGTCATCGACCTCAACATCGTCGCCGGTGTGCTCCACATGACGACGGCAGAGCTGCAGGTCGAGCTGGCGTCCGGCGCGCCGCTGGCCGAGATCATCAGCCAGCACGGAGCGACGGTAGACCAGGTCGTGAGCGCGCTGGTCGATCAGGCCAGAAGCCAGCTCGACGTGCAAGTCGCGGCGGGGCAGCTGAGCCCGGCGCAGGAGCAGCAGCTGCTCGCGTCGAGCCGGCGCCGGTTGCAGGCCGCGATCGAGAGCAACCGCGTCGGTCCCTGACGGTCTCCATGGGGAACGGACGAGGCGCGGCAATTGCCGCGCCTCGGGTCGTCGTCGACTGGGGAGACGTCCGGGCTAGGATGCCGGGTGCGTCCCGAGCGTGATCTTGATCGACTGCGTCTGCCCACTGCGCTGGACGGTCAGCGTGACCGTATCGCCGGGCTTGTGCGAGTCGACGATCTCCGCCAGCGCCGAGTCGGTGGTCAGCTGCTTACCGTCGATCTGGGTGATGATGTCGCCCTTCTGCAGCCCCGCCTTCTCGGCCGGCGAGCCGGAGACGACGGCCTGGATCAGCGCGCCCTGGGTAGCGGTGACGTTCAGCTGCGCCGCGACCGTGGGCGTCAGGGACACGTACTCGATGCCCATGTAGGCGTGGGTCGCGTGCCCGGTCGAGACGATCTCGTCGGCGACCTTCTTGGCCGTGTTGATGCCGATGGCGAAGCCGATGCCCTCTGCCTGGATCCCCGGCTCGGCCTGGCCGGCCACCAGGGTATTGATGCCGACGACGCGGCCGTTGAGGTCGGTCAGCGGGCCGCCCGAGTTACCGGGGTTGATGGCGGCGTTGGTCTGAATGACGTCGAACAGGTACGGCCCGGCCGCGCTGGTCTGCGCGTTGGGGTTGCTGTTGCTGCTCGGCTCCTGGACCGTGCGGCCCAGCGCGCTGACGACCCCGTTGGTCACGGTTGGCTGGCCCTCGAGGCCGAGCGCGTAGCCGACCGCCACCACCCACTGCCCCACCTGCAGCTGTGAGGAGTCGCCGAGTTGGATGGCCGGCAGGTTGCTGCCGGTGATCTGCAGGACCGCCAGGTCGGTGAGCGGGTCGGTGCCGAGGACCTTGACGTCGTTGCCCTTGAAGGTTCGTCCATCGGGCAGGGTCACGACGAGCTGGTTGGCGCCCTCGACGACGTGGTTGTTGGTCAGGATGTGTCCCTGGTTGTCGTAGATGAAGCCGGTGCCGGTGCCGACCGGGATGGCCTGGCTGAGCTGCGAGACGCTGGTCTGCTCGTTGGTGATCTCAACCACGGCGGGCTTGGCGATGTTGGCGACGTTGATGATGGCGTTCGCCAGGTCGCCCGCCGCGGAGCTACTGGGAGCGTTCGTGCCGGTCGACGAGGTCGTGGCGGTCGACGCCGGTGTGTTGGAGATCGACGTCAGCACATTCGACGCAGCCGTGGCGGTCGGCGTCGGCGCGGTGGCGGAGCCGGCCGGGGTGCGGGACACGGTACAGGCGGCCCCAACCAGGACGACGATGAGCAGCAGGGCCAGCGCCCGCCGCCCGCTCAACCATAATCTCCGTGGGAACATCGATCCCTCCTCAGCGCTGCGCATCCCCGAATTCGACGAGCCTCGCATCGCACTCCCTCCGCGTGTGCCCGGATCATGCCGGTGGTCGTATCCAAAGCAGGATGTCTGCCCCCCGACCGCGCGGTCAGCGCGCCGGCGGGGCTGCCCCGACTCTCCCGGCGCCGTCGTCGGCCGGAACCTCCCTCGACACCATTCGCGGTTCCCCGCGTTGCGGCGCGGGGTCGCGTGGCCGCCGACCCCGGCCAGCGTCCGGGATCAGCCTACACGACGAGGCTGAGCGCACGCTGAGAAATCGGTTAACGGCAGGCAAAGAAGCGGCGTCTCCGGGAACCCGACCCGGGGAGCGTGCCGCGCGGCGCGGCGGCGTTCGCCGCGGGGCGCGCGGGGCGCGCCGGGTAGTCCGCCGACACCTCAGCCAACGCACAGGCGGTTCCAAGCCGATTCTCAGGTGGCTCGCCTACCCTCATGACCAGAGCCGGATCGACCGGCTCACCCGCCAGCGATCCGGACGGGCCGGATCCGGCAGCATCACGAAGGAGCGTCTCGATGGTTCGTCCCCATCTCTCCCGCACCGCCAAGCTCGGCGGCGGCATCGCGACCCTGGCCCTGGCCGGGGCACTGTTCACCGGCACCGCCTTCGCGGCGTCGAACTCGGCGACCCCGACGACCGGCAGCACGTCGACTCAGAGCACGCAGAGCACGCAGACCAGTCGCTTCCAGCAGTTCGAGAACAACCTGGCCCAGAACCTCGGCATCAGCATCGACCAGTTGACCTCGGCCCTCAAGAAGACGTCGGACCAGTCGGTCGACGCCGCCGTCTCGGCCGGCAAGATCACGTCGTCTCAGGGCACCACGCTCAAGCAGCAGATCGACTCGGGGCAGGTCAACCCGCTGGTGGGGCTCGGCCCGGTGGGTGGTCCGATGGGCGCGCCGCGCGGCGGGATGATGGGCCCTGACGCGAGCACCATCGCCTCGACGCTCGGCATCACCACGGCGCAGCTGCAGACCGAGCTCAGCGGCGGCAAGACCCT
>DATKRJ010000308.1:0-2171 GCA_035532355.1 Thermomicrobiaceae bacterium
CTGTCCCTTGCCCGGTACGACCGGGGTCGTTGCGGACATCCTGGCACTTCCCTCCCGTGGCTCTCCGCGTCGCTCGCCGGGCGGGAGTATCGGTGCAGACGGTCATTCGCCGGTTTGGAGGCCGAGACGGGCTCATGATCGCCGCCGGGTCGCGGGAGTCGGAGCGTATCCGTCAGCAGCGCGATACGGCACGGGTAGGAGACGTTGTCGCTGCCGTCCGCGTTGTCGTGGAGCACTACGAAGTCTTCGGCGACCGGGTGCTGAGAATGCTGGCGGAGGAGCAGCGTGACCCTCGACTGAGTCAGTTCGCAGACGTTGGTCGCGCGGTTCACCGCGACTGGTGCGAGCGCGTTTTCGCTCCGGCTCTGCAGGGCCGTTCCGGTGTGGAGCGAGAGCGACGGCTGGCCCAATTCATCGCGCTTTGCGACGTCTACACGTGGAAGCTCCTGCGCCGCGACGCCCGGCTGAGTCGGTCCGAAACCGAGCTGGCGCTGGTCGAACTTCTCAACCCGATTATGGAGGGCAAATAATGGCTCGGATACTCGCATACACCTCGCCCGCCCGCGGCCACCTCTTCCCGCTCACACCGATCCTCGATGAACTGCACCGCCGCGGGCACGACGTTGCCGTCCGCACACTCCAGTCGCAACTGCCGCTCATGCGCGACCACGACTTCCATGCGGCGCCGATCAGCGATCGCGTCGAAGCCATCACGCACCACGACTGGCGCGCGGGAAACCCGCGCCGCGCGCTGGCGATGGCCGTTGAGGTGTTCTGCACTCGCGCGCCGCTCGATGGCGCCGATCTTCGCGAGGCGATCGAGACCGAAGATCCGGACGTGGTCCTGGTCGACGTCAACAGCTGGGGAGCGCTCGCGGCCGCCGAACGATGGGCAGGCCCCTGGGCGGCCTTTTGCCCCTACCCGCTGGCCCTGCCCTCACGCGACCTGCCGCCTTTCGGACCCGGACTTTCACCCGCTCGCGGCCCGCTGGGCCACCTGCGCGACGGTCTGCTACGACCAATTGTCGCCGGGGCCATCGAGAAGGCAACGCTCCCGGAGCTCAATCGTGTACGGGGGGACTTTGGGCTACCCCTTCTCGGCGCGGTGGGCGACATGTTCCTGCGGCCTCCTCTCCTGCTCTACCTGACGGCTGAGCCGTTCGAATACCCGCGGAGCGACTGGCCCAGCAACGTCGTGATGGTCGGTCCGTGTGCGTGGGAACCACCCCTGGATCCGCCGGCTTGGCTGAGCGACATTGGCGAGCCTCTGGTGCTGGTAACGACCTCCTCGGAGTTCCAGAATGACGCGCGGCTGGTTTCCACAGCCCTCCAGGCGCTGGCCGACGAGCCGGTGCATGTGATCGCTACCCTGCCAGCCTCGGAACTGGCGAATTGCGCCGTACCCCGCAACGCCCACGTGGAGCGTTTCGTACCACACGGACCCGTACTCGACCGCGCCGTCTGCGCGATCACCCACGGTGGGATGGGTTCCACGCAAAAGGCACTTGCCCGCGGGGTCCCTGTCTGCGCCGTTCCGTTCGGGCGTGACCAGCTCGAGGTCGCCCGTCGCGTCGAGGTCGCGCAAGCAGGCACGCGACTGCCCGCCAGCCGGCTGCGTCCCGACCGTCTGCGCGCCAGGGTGCGGGCGGCGATGGACTGCGTTGAGGGTGCGCGCCGGGTAGCCTCGGGATTCGCTGCGGCTGGTGGCGCCAACGCGGCCGCCGACGCGATCGAGAATCGATTGCTGCCGAATTCGACCCGAACCCCAATCCGGCCGACCCTGGCCCACGCGCCCACCGACGGCCAACTGGAAGCGTCGGCGAGTGGACGATCCGAGCCCCGGAGATAACGAGGCACGCCGCGCGGGAAACCCGTCCGGGGCTCTGGATGACAGCCACGCCAGCCCGTGGTCTGCTCATGGCACGCTGCCGGCCGCGGTCGACTCAGCAACCCTTGCCCACGGCGGTGGCGCCGCCGATACTGACCGCGTCCGGAGACGACTCGACGCAGGGAGGGCAGGGGATGACCATCCGCATCGTGACCGGCGGCATCGCCCAGGAGACCAACACGTTTCAGTGGGAGCCAACCACGCTGGCCGACTTCCAGAAGGGCTCGAGCCACGTCTATCGCGGCGAGCAGATCCTGGCGCTCGAGGGCACCGGCACCATCTA
>DATKRJ010000309.1:0-10837 GCA_035532355.1 Thermomicrobiaceae bacterium
TGCTGCTCTTCTTCCTGTACATCACCGGCCTCATCTTCATCCTGGGCGCGGAGATCGACGCCCTGCTCGAGACGCAGGTGGACCCCGCGACCATCCAGGACCTTGCCAGCCACCCGCAGAAGACCACCACGGGCATGAACCGGCAGGCGCGTGAGCGGGCCGCCGAGCTGGGCCAGCCGGCGTCCGGCGGCGATCAGCCCCAGGCCAAGGCCGCGCCGTCACATCCCGCCGGGCACGCGAAGCGCCGGGGCTCGTTCGCCGCTACGCTCCTGGTGCTGGCAGCGTCGAAGGTCTTGGGCAGAGTCCGCCGCCGTCGCGAGAAGACCGGCTCCTAGCACCGCGTCCGGCGGCAACCCGGCTCACGCGGCTCGCCCGTGTCGCCGCAAGGGCGCCGCTCGGGTCCGCGTGTGGTGGTGTGGCCGCGGGGACCGTTCCCCTACCCGGGCGTTCGCCGGTAGAATCCTGGCTCGCGAACCGCGGGCGCCGCCGTCGTGTCGGCGCAGGACGCCAGGGAGAGGGAGAGATGACCTCAGCGAGCCAGACCACGAAGTTCCTGCTGCCCGAGTCTGCCATGCCGACGGCCTGGTACAACCTGCAGGCCGACCTTCCCACGCCGCTGCCACCGCCGCTCCACCCGGGGACGGGCCAGCCGATCGGCCCCCAGGACCTGGCCCCGCTCTTCCCAATGGAGCTCATCAGGCAGGAGGTCAGCACCGAGCGCTGGATCGAGATCCCGGAGGAGATCCAGGCGGTCTACCGCCTGTGGCGGCCAACCCCGCTCTACCGCGCCCACCGGCTCGAGCAGGCGCTCGACACACCCGCCCGCATCTTCTACAAGTACGAGGGGACCAGCCCGGCCGGCAGCCACAAGCCCAATACGGCCGTCGCGCAGGCCTACTACAACAAGCAGGAAGGCGTGCCGTGGCTGACCACCGAGACGGGCGCCGGTCAGTGGGGCAGCGCGCTGGCCATGGCCTGCGCCTTCTTCGGCCTCGAGCTCAAGGTCTACATGGTCAAGGTCAGCTACGAGCAGAAGCCCTACCGCCGCGCGCTGATGGAGACCTACGGCGCCAGCTGCGTGCCCAGCCCCAGCCCCGACACCGAGGCCGGCCGGCGCATCCTGGCCGAGGACCCCGACTCGCGCGGCAGCCTGGGTATTGCCATCTCCGAGGCGGTCGAGGACGCCGTCACCCGCGAGGACACCCACTACTCGCTCGGTAGCGTGCTCAACCACGTCCTGCTCCACCAGACGGTCATCGGCCAGGAGGCGCAGCAGCAGTTCGCCATGGCCGACGCCTACCCGGACGTCATCTTCGGCTGCGTCGGCGGCGGCTCCAACTTCGCCGGTCTGACCTTCCCCTTCATGCGCGACAAGCTCGAGGGCAAGCCGGTGCGCATCGTGGCCGTCGAGCCGTCCGCCTGCCCCACGCTCACCCGTGGCATCTACGCCTACGACTTTGGCGACACCGGCCAGATGACGCCGCTGGTCAAGATGCACACGCTGGGGCACCGCTTCATCCCGGCCGGCATCCATGCCGGCGGTCTCCGCTACCACGGCATGGCGCCACTCGTGAGCCTGCTCTTCGACCAGGGCCTGATCGAGGCCGTCGCGCTGCCGCAGACGCAGGTCTTCGAGAGCGCCGTCCAGTTCGCCCGCACCGAGGGTATCGTGCCGGCGCCGGAGTCGGCCCACGCCATCCGGGCGGCGATCGACGAGGCGCTGCGCTGCCGCGAGGCGGACGAGGCAAAGACGATCCTGATCGGCCTGTCGGGCCACGGCTTCTTCGACATGGGCGCCTACGACTCGTACTTTGCCGGCCGACTGATCGACTACGAGCACCCGCAGGCGGAGATCGAGGCGGCCCTCGCCGGCCTGCCCAGCGTCGGGTAGGCGGACCCCCTTCGCAAGACCACCGGCCCACGGCGTCTACCGCGGGCCGGTTCGTCCTGACCCAGGGTCGTCGCGGCGCTGCCGCCGCGCCGCGCCCGCGTCAGGCGACCGTTGGCAGCATCGGTCGGCTACCGTCGGCCAGCCGACCCGCTGAGGTCGGAGCCAGCCCGGCCGTCTAGCACCTCGCGCAAGCGAAGGTGCTGGACCGAATAGATGGTCGTGCGCATGCGGGCCAGCGGAACGGCGCCCGCGCTCGCTTGCCTGCTACACTGGGATTCATTCCCGTCGGCTGCCGCCCTGCCTGAGAGGATGAGCTTGGTGAGTTACTACGCGCTCGTCTACCACGTCGTCGACGACTACGTGAGTCGTCGCCAGTCCTTCCGCGACGCGCACCTGACGCTGGCCCGCGCGGCGCACGGCCGCGGCGAGCTCGTCCTGGCCGGCGCGCTCGGTGACCCCGTCGACGGCGCGCTCCTCGTCTTCCGCGGAGACGAACCCTCGGTCGCGGTGGACTTCGCGCGGCACGACCCCTATGTCGTCAACGGCCTGGTCCCCCGCTGGGAGGTCCGCCCCTGGGCTGTCGTCATCGGCAACGAGCCGGCCGAGTGAGCGGGTTCCGCCCGCTGACCCCTACCCCGGCTTCTCAGCCCGTCGATCGATCGTGCTCTCCCTCCGGGAGCGGCGTCCCAGACGCGCCTTGAACGTAGCCAACAGCTCTACTCTGGCATGTTGACAATCCACACACTGATGGGTGAGGATGGAGCCACCTGATCCCGTAGCCACCGCGTACGCGCGGACTTCTGTGGTCCGCGGCTGGGTTCGTCATCCACGTCGAAGAGGGGTACCAAAGATGACTACGGATCACGCGCCCGACCCTGGCACCGCTGGACTCTCCTCGCCCGTCAGCCGTCGTGGCTTCCTGCGCCTGATCGTGGCCGGCGCCGGCGTGGCCGTGGCTGGCGGTCTGGCAGCGGCCTGCGGCGGCTCCAGTTCCTCGCCGACCGCCGCCAGCGGTACCGGCGCGCAGTCCACCACCGCGTCGACCACGTCCAGCACCGCTACTACCACCTCCTCGGGTGCCGGTGCGTCGCCCGTCGCGACCTCGTCCGCCTCGTCGTCCACCTCCACGTCGTCCGGCGCGGCCGGCGGCACGCTCACCGTCGGCACCGGTCTGCTCTTCAAGAGCCTGGATCCGGCCCGGCTGTACGAGGTCGACAGCAACATGATCGCCCACGCCATCTACGACGCGCTGGTCACCTTCGACGGCGAGGATCTCAAGACGCCCAAGCCGTCGCTGGCCAGCAAGTGGGAGGTCGCCACCGACGGGCTGTCCTACACCTTCACCCTGCAGGACAACGTCAAGTTCGTCGGCGGCAACCCGCTCACCTCCACCGACGTCCAGTGGTCGCTGCTGCGCGTCAAGAACGTCAAGGGCAACCCGGCCTTCCTGCTCGACCCCGTCAGTGACATCCAGACGCCCGACCCCAAGACGGCCGTTGTCAAGCTGTCCGAGCCGTCGCCGTCGATCCTGCCCATCCTCTCCAGCCCCAGCCTGGGGATCATCGACAGCAAGACCGTCCAGGGGAAGGGCGGCGACGCCAGCGCCCAGGCCCAGAACAACGACAAGGCCGAGCCGTACCTGAACTCCACCTCGGCCGGCACCGGCGCCTACACGCTACAGAAGTACACGCCCAGCACCGAGGTCGACCTGGTCAAGAACCCCAACAGCTGGCACGGCGCGCCCAAGCTCGACCGCATCGTCTTGCGCGCCATCACCGACCCGGCCGCCCAGAAGCTCCAGGTCGAGAAGGGCGACCTCGACATCGCCCTCAGCCTGACCCAGGACCAGCTTGCGTCGATGAAGAGCGATCAGGGCGTGACGGTCAAGACCAGCGTCGTGGCGGCCACCTTCTACGTCCTGATGAACAACAACGCGACGGTCGGTGGCATCTTCGCCAACCCCAAGGTGCAGCAAGCCGTCCGCCTGGCGCTCGACTACGACGGTATCATGCAGATCGCCGGGGCCGGCGCCCAGCGTCTCGCCGGGGTGATCCCGACGCTCTTCCCCGGCGCCTGGGACCCGAGCAACGCCCCCAAGCAGGATCAGGCGCAGGCCAAGACGCTGCTGCAGCAGGCCAACGCCGGGGACCTCAAGGGCGCCATGTCCTACGCCAGCGACCTGACCGGCTACGGCGTCCAGTTCAGCATCCTGGCTCAGAAGATCCAGAGCGACCTCGCGGCCGTCGGCATCACGCTCACGCTGGACGGCCTGCCCGGCTCGACCGCGCTGCAGAAGTACCGCGACGCCAAGGATCAGATCGGCGTCTGGAGCTGGACCGCGGACTACGCCGACGCCAGCGACTACCTCGTCTACTGCCCCGGCCGCACCGTCGGCAAGCGCGCCGGCTGGGCCGCCGACTCCACCAGCCCCGACGCCCAGCAGCTCGTCACGCTCGCGGCGCAGGCCGAGAAGGAGGTCGACGACCAGAAGCGCGTCGCCCTCTACACGCAAATCGATCAGATGCTGGCCCAGAACGGGCCGTTCGCGCCGCTCTTCCTGCCTGCCCAGCCCTACGCCTTCCGCAGCAACGTTCAGGGGGTGGTCAACAACAGCGTCTGGGCCATCGACCTCAACGTCGTCAGCAAGAGCTAGCGCTGACCCGGGAGGATCGGCGGCCGGTTCTCGAGGTCGGTTGGTCGGGGCGGGTCTCAAACCCGCCTACCAAGTAGGATGCACGTTCGACTTGTCGGGGCGCGATGCATCGCGCCCGGATCAAACCGATCGGGTGGTGGGTGAGCGGGCATGAACCTGTCGGTCTTCGTCCTGCGGCGACTGCTCTTCCTGGTGCCGATGCTGATTGGGATCACCCTGCTCACCTTCACCCTGTCCCACGCCGTTCCGGCGAACCCGGTCTCCGCCAACCTCGGTGACCAGGCAGCGGCCGATCCCTCGATCGTCGCCGCCTTCCGCCACGAGTGGGGCCTCGACCGCCCGCTCTACGTGCAGTACGGCATCTACCTGTGGCACCTGGTCCACGGCGATCTCGGCGTCTCCATCTCGACCCGCCAGCCGGTCGCCACCGATCTTCGCCAGCGGCTGCCGGCCACGATCGAGCTCGCGGTTTCGGCCATGGTAATCAGCCTGGTGGTCGGCATCCCACTGGGGATCATCTCGGCGGTCCGGCGCGACACCATCGTCGACCAGGTCGCGCGCGTTGTGTCGCTGGTCGGTGTCTCGGTACCGGTCTTCTGGCTGGCGCTGGTCGCCATCCTCATCTTCTACGCGCGGCTCGGCTGGGCGCCCGCGCCCGGTCGCGTGAGCGCCAACATCCAGCCACCCCCCTTCCGCACCGGTTTCATCGTCCTCGACGGGCTGCTCGCGGACCGTATGGACGTCGTGCGCGACGCTCTCGGGCACCTCGTCCTGCCGGCGCTCGTGCTCTCCTCCTACAGCATCGGCGTCATCACCCGCATGACCCGCGGCAGCATGCTCGAGGTCCTGGGCGAGGACTTCATCCGGACGGCCCGGGCGAAGGGCGTGCTCGAGCGCCGCGTGGTCGTCCAGCACGCCGCGCGCAACAGCCTGATCCCGGTCGTCACCGTGATCGGCCTGAGCTTCGGCGGCCTCCTCTCCGGCGCGGTGATCACCGAGACAGTCTTCAGCTGGCAGGGGCTCGGCCTGTACGCCTTCAGCAGCGCCACCTCGCTCGACTTCCCGGCCATCATGGGGGTCGGCATCGTCGTCGCCGTCGTCTACGTCCTGGTCAACCTGCTCGTCGACGTGGCCTACGCCCTCATCGATCCACGGATCCGGGTTGCCTGACGTGACCGCGACCACCAGGGCCACGCCCACGATCGCGCCGGCTCCCCGCCCGCTGCTCGAGCGGCTGGTCCCCCGGCCGTTTCGTCGCTCGCCGCTGGCGTTCGCCGCGGTTGCCATCGTGCTCGCCTGGGTTCTTCTGGCGCTGGCCGCGCCGCTCATCGCCCCGTATGGTCCACTGACGCAGGAGTTCGCCCAGCGGCTGACCGGCCCCTCTCGCGCCCACCTGCTGGGTACCGACCCACTCGGGCGCGACATCCTGAGCCGCATCCTCTACGGCGCGCGGCTCTCCCTGCCGGTGGGCGTCCTCGCCGTCGCCCTCGCCGTGCTGATCGGGCTGGTCGTCGGCAGTGCCGCCGGGTTCTTCGGCGGGGCCGTCGATGAGGTGATCATGCGCCTCACCGATCTGATGCTGGCCTTCCCCACCATCATCCTGGCCATGGTGATCTCGGCGGCTCTCGGCGCCGGCATCAAGAACGCGCTCATCGCCATCATGATCGCGTGGTGGCCGGGCTATGCCCGGCTGGTGCGCGGCCTGGTGCTCTCCACGCGCGAGCGGGAATTCGTGGTGGTGGCGCGGGCCATCGGCGCCTCGGAACTGCGCGTGCTGGTGCGCCACGTCCTGCCGACGATCATATCGCCGATCGTGATCCTGGCCACGCTCGACGTCGGCAACGCCATCCTGACCTTCGCCTCGCTGAGCTTCCTCGGGCTGGGCGCCACCCCCGACGTCGCCGAGTGGGGCGCGATGATCTCGGTCGGGCGCACCTACTTCGACCAGTGGTGGATCGGCACCTTTCCGGGCCTCGCCATCCTCAGCCTGGTGCTGGCCTTCAACATCGTCGGCGATAGCCTGCGGGACGTGCTCGACCCCCGCTATCGCAAGGTCTGAGCGAACCGCGGCGCGGTGATCCACCTCCGCGGCTACGAGCCGGCCTGGGGCGGTGTCCCGGTATCGGCCGGCTCCGCGCTCGCCTCGGCCGGCGTCGCGGGAGGGCCGTCATCCACCGCGGACGGCGCCTCGGGCGTGCTCACGGCGGGTCCCATCTCCCCGGCCGAGTTCGGCAGCGCGAACACCACCGCCAGCGCCACACAGATCCCGAAGCTCACCTCGACCTGGATGAAGGCGAACAGGAACGCCACCCCGTACAGCCCCGGCCCGAACAGGTAGAGCCGGTTCACCCGCTGGACGAAGTCGGGGCTCACCGAGGGATCGAGCAGCCCGTCTCGTCGCGCGGCGTAGCGCCAGAGGGCGTTGAAGACGACCGCCAGGAGCACGTACGTCCCGGCGTAGACGGCCGCCGCGGTGTGCTCGCCCGGGTGACCCAGATACTCGGCGAGCAGCGCGGTGGGGAACGGTACGAAGGTGATGCACAGCAAGAGCAGGCCGTTGAGCAGGAACAGCGCGTGGTCGACGCGCTTCACCCGATCGAAGATCGTGTGGTGGTTGATCCACATGATCAGGATGGTCGCGAAGCTCGTCACGTAGGCGAGGTAGACCGGCCATTGGTCACCCAGCGCGCCGAGCAGGTGCGTGCCTTGGGCGGTTTCTACCAGCTGCGGCACCTTGAGATCGAGTACCAGCAGCGTCACGGCGATGGCGAACACACCGTCGCTGAAGGCCTCCAGCCGCCGCGCCGTGCCGCCCGCGTCGGCCGGTGCCACGCGGTCTGCCTCCGTGCCTGTCATCGCGCGCCGCTCCTCGTGTGGGTTGCCCGGGTGCCCGGTGTCCCTCGCGCCCCGATCCTGTGGTGTGCGTCAGAGTCTGCCACGGCGCGGACGCGACCAGGGCGCGGGCGCCGGTCTCGAAGTCCCAGGGCGGTAAGGGGACAACCGGGCCGTTGACTGTCGACTGGGAGTCAACTACAGTGCGTTTACCGAGCGTCGGCCATCACGTCGCCCCACGATGCACCGCCCGGTGAGGTCGCGGTTCTCCCGTCCACTGGTGTCCGATGAGGGAGCAGGTGCCGTGATCTTCCCGCGCGACGGTCCGCCGCATCCCACCCGCCGGTCCGGCCCTGTCGTGGTCGTCGTGCGGTGAAGGAGTCGTCGATGAGACACGCGTGGTTGCGCCTGCTCAGCCTCGTTTCCCTGCTCGGCGTGGTCTTCGTCCCGGCGTCGGCCGTGCCCAGCGTCGTATCCGCGGACCCCTACGCGCACCTGACGGCGCTGCAGCACCACCTGCTGTCCGGCCTCGCCGACCTCGAGCTCAATCCGAACCAGAGCGTGAATGCCGCGTTCATCCCGAACTACACCCCGGCGCCGGTCCTCAGCTGTGAGGGCCCCTTCGTCCCCAACATCAAGGTTTCCGAGAACTGTCTCAACCTGACCGACGCCAACCTGCAAGGTCGCGGCCAGGCGCAGAACGAGACGTCCGTCTCCGTCGACCCCAACAACCCGAGCCACGTCATCATCAGCTGGAATGACTACCGGCGAGGCGACGGCACCTGCCAGGCCGCCTACACCCTCAACGGCGGGCTCACCTGGGCCGACACCACCGTGCCGGACGGGTTCACCGCGGGCGGCACCTTCGGCGCCGCGCGCGAGTACTGGCAGGGCGGCGGTGACACCTCGGTCGCCTGGGACACCAAGGGCAACGCCTACCTCGACTGCCAGCTCTTCAACCGCGGCCAGCCCACCAGCCCGAATCCGGACCTTTCGAGCGCCGTCTATGTCTTCCGCTCGACCCAGATCAACGGCGCCTCCTGGAACTTCCCGGGGCGTCCAGTCGTCGAGAGCAGCGCCGCGACCGGAGCCAACAGCGGCTTGCCCTTCGAGGACAAGCCGTATATGACCGTCGACAACCGCGTCGGCAGCCCCTTCCAGGACCGGGTCTACGTGACCTGGACCGCGTTCGCCGCCGATGGGACCGCCTATATCTACGGCGCCTACTCCAGCGACTACGGCCAGACCTTCAGTTCGCCGGCGCTGGTGAGCACCACGTCGGCGCTCTGTGGCAACACCTACGGCCTGCCCACGCCGCAGGGTACCTGCAACGAGAACCAGTACTCCCAGCCGTTCACCGCGCCCAACGGTGACCTCTACGTCGCCTACTCGAACTTCAACAACACCTTGATCGGCAGCGACAACCGCAACCAGGTCCTGCTCGTCAAGTCGACCGACGGCGGGCAGACCTTCTCCGCCCCGGTCAAGGCCACCGACTACTACGACCTGCCCGACTGCGCGGCCAACCAGGGCGGGGCGGACCCCGGCCGTGCCTGCGTGCCAGAAAAGGGCGCGACCATGAACTCGATCTTCCGCGCCGCCAACTACCCGGTCGGGTTGGTCAACCCGGCCAATCCATCGCAGGTCGTGGTCAGCATCCCCTCCTACATCAACCAATACTCGAACGAGACGACCGGCTGCACGCCTAGCGGCTTCAGCGGGTTCGGTCTCAACCTCTACACCAACGTCAAGACGCCGGGTGACTGCAGTAACCACGTCCTGCTCAGCGTCTCCACCGACGGCGGCGCCACCTTCACCGGCGGGACCACCGACCCGCGTGCCATGGCGACCGTGACGTCGACGGCCGCGCAGCGCGCGACGGACCAGTACTTCCAGTGGCTGGCCTTTACCAGGTCCGGCACGCTGGCCGTCTCGTACTACGACCGCCAGTACGGCAGCGACGAGACGACCGGCTACTCCGACGTCAGCCTGTCGACCTCGTCGAACCTGACGTCGTTCACCACGCAGCGGGCCACGACCAGCTCGATGCCGCCGGAGACCGAGTTCCCGGACGCTCAGGGCGCCGGCCTCTTCTTCGGTGACTACACGGGCCTGGCCGTGAGCAGCACCCTGGCGTACCCGGCCTGGAGTGACACGCGCATTCCCGACCGCTTCGCCTGCCCGGGCTCGCCGCCCGCCGTCTGCGCTTTGATTGAGCCCAATGGCGTCCCGGCCAACACCGAGGAGGTCTTCACCACGATCCTGCCCGTTCGCGGCTCGTTCTTCGGCCGCTGACCTTTCGGGGGACCGGGGACCGTGACGGAGGTCGCGGTCCCCGGCTTCCTCGTCGCGTGGTGTCGTCAGCGGCTGCGCAGGATCAGCGACACCGCCAGGGCCGCGCTCGTGGCTGCCGTGCCGGTCACGGTCAGGATGACCAGTCCGTGGTGATTTCGAACCGCCCCCGGTCAAACTCCTGCTCGTGTCGGATGAAACAGGGGCCCGGCGGCAGGATCACGCCGTTCCCTCCGAGAACCACGATTGGCTCGTGCACCATCGGCCAGGTCGGCCGAAACTCCAGTGGCCGCTCCTCGAGACTCGGTGCGCTGCCGCGCGTGGGACCAGGGCGCGTCAGCGCGAACCCGAGCACGACCAGCGTCACTCACGTCTGACACGTGGTCAGGTTGAGCAGGTGGACGCGAGCGATCGTCGGCCGCGGCCGCCTCTGTGCTCGAGCTATTGGCCCCGCGGGCGGTCGTGCGTGGGAGGGCTGTCGGCCGGCCCTGTACCGCTCGCCGCTTCCGACCCACCGAGCGCCCGGACCACGAACCGCTCAGCCGGATCGATCGTGACCGTGTAGAGCGCGTCGAAGCCCTCGGCGAGGTCCGGCGGCTGCAGCCGCTTGTGCGTGCTGTAGATCGCGCGGGCCGGCACGCGCAGTCGCTCCTTTCGCCCGGCATTGCGTCGCGCCGCCTCCACCGCCGTCGTCTCGAAGTAGTAGCCGACGACCCGGAAGCCGGCGTCGCGCGCCGGACCGACGTAGCGCACGCGATCGGCGGCCGTCGGGTTGGTGTTGTCGACCACGAAGGGCTGGCGCGTCGCCAGGCACGCCTCGAGGAAGACGCGCTCGCGGTGCCGGGTGCGCAGCAGATCGAGGCTGATGCGCAGGTGGCTGTGAAGGAAGCGCTCGACGTAGAAGGTCGTCTTGCCCGCTCCCTGCACCCCGACGAAGATCACCGCCTCGACCGGAGTCATCGGTGCTCGCGTTACCCCTCGTCCGTGCCCGCGGCCTCGGCGGCGATCTGCTGCATCGCCTGGAGCATCCATTCGTAGGGTTGCGCGCCCACGATCAAGTAGCGATCCGCGACGATGAAGCTCGGCGTCCCGGTAATCCCGGCCCCGGCCGCCTCCGCCATCGCCGCGCTCACCCGCTCGCCCCCGTCACCGCGCTCGACCGCGGCCAG
>DATKRJ010000310.1:0-41111 GCA_035532355.1 Thermomicrobiaceae bacterium
CGGGTTGACCCTCCTCGACGTCAAGACCGGCAAGAGCGGCGTGTTCGCCGAGACCGCGCTCCAGCTCGCCGCCTACGGCAACGCTGAGACGCTCGTGGTCGGCGATGAGGAGCGGCCGATGCCCGGGCCGATCGACACCTACGCGGCGCTCTGGCTGACCCCGGACTCGTGGGTGTTCTATCCGATGGACGTCGGCGAGGCCGAGTTCCGCGCGTTCCTGTACGCCGGCGGGATCCACCGCTGGGTGAAGCGCCGCGCCGGCGACAAGGCGACCGACCCCGTGAAGGGCGAGGAGCTGAGCCTCCCCGGCCGCGTGCTCCAGCTCGTGAAGGGAGGTGTGCGATGAGACTGATACCGCTGCGAGTCCGCCTCCTCTGCCTGTTGCTGCACTGGTCACGCCGCGAGGACGTCGAATGGGCAATCTGGAAACTCGGTCGAGGGATCCGATGATCTACGAGCACCGCCAGATCGAGGAGTGGCCCGGCGAGTTGCGCAACCCCTGGGAGCGCCGCGGCGCCCAGTTCAAGGCCGACTGGGACGCGACACTCAAGCTGCTCGGTCGCGAGCTCGACCACCTGGACGCCGTCGACATCGTGCTCGAGACCGCCCATCCGGCGAGCGCGCTGCGCCTCGACGGCACCGTGCGCGCCGGCGGGACCCAGCCCGACCACCCGGGGGTGATCCTCTCCTTCGGGAGCAAGTTCGGCCCGTTGCGCTACTTCAGCGACGCCTTCCCGCTCTGGCGGGCGAACGTCCGCGCCATCGCGCTCGGCCTCGAGCACCTGCGCACCCTGGAGCGCTACGGGATCAGCGGGCGCGGCGAGCAGTACACCGGTTTCGCAAAGCTGATGGCCCCCAAGCTGGCCATGACCCCGGACCGGGCGAAGATGGTGATCGCCGAGCGCGCCGGGTTCAGTAAGACGGCCCTGCTCGGCGCCGACGAGGAGAATGTCGCCGTCATGCTCCGCATGGCCGCGAAGAAGGTCCACCCGGATCGTGGCGGCGACCGTGCGCAGTGGGACGAGCTGCTCGAGGCCGCCGAGAAGCTCGGACTCAAGATGGGCGGAGCGGCGGCATGAAGCTGGTCCGCGTCGAGGCGATCCAGACGGCCGAGTACACGGGCCGCGTCATCCCTGAGCACGTCATCAATCTCGACGCCGTCGTCGAGGTGTACTACCCGACCGGCGATACCCTCAAGGCGCGCAACGAGGTCGCGCTGCTCATGGCCAACCGGACCACGTTCCTCCTGAGCGCGCGCGAGTGGCGGCGCGCGCTGCGCCTCGCCGGCGCGACCATGCCACCGCCCCGCACCCGACCGCAGTAACCCTCCGAGACCCTACAGGGAGACCGCCGTGACCGAACAGCCCACCGCGCCCGTCGAGCCACCGCCCCCTCCGCCCGAGGAGGCTGTCGGCGGGATTCCGCTCGCCACCGACCGCCAGCTCATCGCCCGGCCGGCGAACGTGACCGTCCCGGCCGTGACCGATCGCTCCACCTTCGGGGTGATCCAGCAGGTGTCGATCCTCGCCCGCATGGTCAGCGGCAGCGAGTTCGTCCCCAAGGCGCTGCGCAACCGCCCCGCCGCGGTCGCCGCGTGCATGTTCTACGGCCACGAGCTCGGCGTGCCCCCGATGACCGCGCTGCAACGGATCTACGTCACTGAGGACGGTGACATCCTGGTCTCAGCGCAACTCATGAGGGCGCTGGTCCGTGCACACGGGCACAAGTTGTGGGTCACCGAGGACGAGAACGAGCGCAGTTCAACCCGCTTTCGCTGGTACGGGCAGCGCAGCGACGACCAGGAGCACGTCTACACCGTCATGTGGACGATTGATATGGCCAAGACCGCGGGGCTTGTGAAAGACCGCTCCGCATGGGTCAAGACGCCACGCGCGATGCTCTCGGCGCGGGCGAGTTCGGAGCTTTGCCGGATGATGGCCGAGGACGCGCTCGGCGGGCTCACCTACGCCTGGGAGGAGCGCGACTCGTTCGCCGCCGCCGGCGACTACATCGCACCCACCGATGGCGCCGAACCGCCAGAAACGTCCACACAGCCGGCCACACGCCGGCGCAGTCTCAAGGTCATCGACGCCCCGGAGGGGGGCTCAGAGCCAGCCACGGCCGCGGTGGCGACCACCAGCGACGAGGAGGTGATGCCTGATGCAGCAGTGGCCCCCACCGCTGATGCGACCCCGCCCGCGCCAGTAGCAGCGACGCCGCCGGCGCGGGCGGCAGCTTCCCCACGGCGGGCGCGCGCCGTGGCAGTATCCACAGAGCCGGTGATCCCGGTTCCCGGTGACGAGCTCGGCCGCGAAGTTGTAGGTGCAGGACCGACACCCGAGCCGTCACCAGGGGCCGCCGCTCTCACGCCGGCTCCCGATCCTTTGGGAGTGGCCGGCGGTGGCGGTGGGGACCCCGCCGCCGAGCCGCTCCTCGACATCGAGGGCGACTCGTTCCTGCACGTGCTCCGGGGCAAGTCGATGGCGCAGTCGGTGGCGATCGCCGCGCGCGTCGCCGGCGTCAACCGCCAGGACTTGTGCAAGGCGGTCAGCGGGGGCCGCACCGGCAGCGCCCGCGAGCTCAACAACGCCGAGGCGACCGTCGCGATCGACCACGCACGCGCGATTGCTCGAGGCGAGGAGACTCTGCTCCGCGGCGAGATCGGCGAGCGCGCCTTCCCGCGGGTCGGCGTCGCCACGCTCTGGGCCGAGACGATCGCGGCGCTGCGCCTCCTCTACACCCACGACCGGGCGACTGCGTTCGGGCTGCTCGACGCCATCGACCCGGAGTGGACGGCGAAAGGGGGATTGGACGCGTACATCGGCACCATCCGCGATCGCGAGGTGATCGCCGCCCTGCGCCTCAAAGCGCGGCTCCAGCTCCACGCGATCGAACGCAGCACCAGCGGCTCGGGAGCGCCGTCCGATCCCGAGGAGGAGGAGGCGTGACCGCGCTGCGCCGGGGCACGTGTCCGTGGTGCGCGCGCGATGTCGCCCTGCGCAACGGGGGACTCTGTCGCGAGCACCGCGACCAGCAGATGATCGAGCACACATGCCCGGGATCGGGCCGAACCCACGTCGAGATGAGCGCCGCGCTCGCGGCTCGCAACATTCCCGCCAACCGCACACCAGGAGAACCGAAATGAGCATCGACACCATCGTCAAGCACCTCGAGATCGCCGGCCGGCAGGACACCGCGAGCCGCCGTCTCGGCGAGCTCGTGGTCGCCAAGGGCTTGCTCAGTAAGGAGATCGCCGCCACCCAGAAGATCGCCGAGGAGCAGGTTCCCGGCCAGCTCGCGATGGCTGACGACGGCCAGCCGGCGATCCCCGGGCTCAAGGTGGTCACCGGCCCGGACGGGCTCGTCGAGAGCGCCGAGCTCGAGGAGCGGGACCGCTGCATGACCGTCCAGCACGGGGAGCGCTGCTACCTGCGCACCGGCCACGGCGTCGCCCACGCCTTTCAACAGGAGCTCGATCCGTTTGCGCCGCGGGTTCCGTTCAGCGAGCGCGAGCAGCTCTCCGACGAGGATGCGCTCGCCACCACCAAAGCCGCCTCCAAGGGCGAGTGAGCGGCCCACAATAGCCGGGTGATCCGGCCCTCGAGGAGACCCCAGATGAGCAAAGCAGTCGAGTACGGCGGCGCGGCCGCCATCGCCACCGGCGCCGCGGTGTTCGGCGCCCTCGCGGGCGGGCCCGCGGTCGGACCGCCGCCGCCGCCGGGGAGCTCATCGGAGTCCTCCTCCTCGAGCGAGAGCAGCAGCTCCTCGAGCTCGTCGAGCTCGTCGTCGAGTAGCAGCTCGAGCGGGCCGCCCGGGACACGCAGCGCGCTCCTCTGGCCCTTCCTCTCGAGCGCATGGGAGAACATGCCGATCGGCAGCGGCGCCCAGCGCGTGGTTGCCGGGCTGCCGGCGCGGACGCTGCGGACCCACGTGCCCGACCAGCGGATCATCCTCATGGACCCGAGCCAGCCGCTCGTCGATCTCTCCGGGATCCGAGTCCCGATGGCGCCGGCGTTTACCTGGACGCCGGGCGCGACCAACAGCGGGTGCGCCGCGGTCGAGCAGGACGGACGCTCCACCGTGCAGGGCGGCAGCTTCGCGCGTCCGTCGCCGGGCGGGCCGGCCACGGTGAGCTCCGCGCACGTGGTCACCAACGACCTGTACGGTCCTGGAGTGGTCGGCTGGACGGGCGCGTCCCGGCTCCCGATGGAGGCCGGCGTGGTTCGGGTCGACGAGTTCCGAAACGGCATCATCCCCCACGTGATCGCGGTCAACCTCTACGGCCACACCGATCTGTTCCCGGGCCCGCCGGCGTTCGTCTGGCCGGCCAGCAAGGCCGACTCGTACGCCAACGACCCGACCAACCCGAACCACTATGCGGGCACCAACCCGGCGGTTCGCATGGGCACGCTGCTCGCCCTGCCCCGCGATTTCGACTTCTCCCTGATACGCAGTGAGCCGGGGCACATCTTCGCCACCGCGGCCTTCGGGTACGGGCTGCTCCCGGTCAACGACACGGCGCGCTCGATCTTCGCGATCGTGAGCGAGGTGGGCCCGGCCGGATCGGTGGAAACCGAGTTCCAGTCGCTCTACGGGATGCCGTTTGCGACCGGGCTCAACGACACCGATTGGGCCCGCGATCTGAGTCTCATCTTCGCCAGCCTGGACGCGATCGTCAACAACGGGATCAGCTCGATCGGCGGCGGGGGCACGCCACTGGGACCCCTGGCACCACCGCTCGGATGAGCGCCGACACGTTCACCGAGCTCGAGGACGTCGTCACCCACTGCGAGTCGTGCGGCGCCGAGGACCCGGTCATGGCCGCCAAGGTGCGCACCTTCCGGTTGACCCACGCCGGCAACGATCCCAAGGTGCCGGCGACGCCGCTGCGCGCCCCCCTGTACTGCGCGCGCTGCCGCGCCAACCTCGACGCGTTGCTGGGCTCGATCGCGGCCGGCACGGCCAAGACCATCACCGTGAAACGAAATGGGCCCGAGGCGTTGCCGCCCGGGCCCATGCTCCCCACGCGCTGACGGATCAGGTCTGGACGAGCAGCCCCTTGTAGCTCTGCGGCCCGGAGACGACCACCTCGAGCACGGTCTCTGAGGTCGTCCCGACGCTGAGCTCCGCCTGGGTCACGGTCACCGTGTACGTCGCCGGCGTCGGCGTCGGGGGCGGTGTCGGCACCGGGCTCGAGCTCGACGATTCGGGCGGCGCCGAGCTCGACTCGGGGGCCGAGGATGACGCGGCGACAACTGGGGTGTTGGTCATGGTCACGCTCCTGCTGGTGGGATGGTGGAGACGGCCGCGGCTGCCGGGTTACCTTGGGTGGGGACGAGCGCGGTGATCTTCGTCCACACGTCAGCGAGCACCTTGAGGGCGTAGGTGCCGAGTGCACCGAACGCGACCCCGGCGGAGATGGTCGGCAGCGAGCCGCCGGCCAAGCTCCCGACCGAGCTCTGGGCCAACCCCTGCACGATCACCAGGATTCCCGAGCCACCGAGGTAGGGGAGCACCATGTTGACGAGCTGGGCGGGGAGCTTCTGGACCGAGAACACGCCGTTTTTCAGTGAGACCAGGATGCCGAGCCCCCAATCGACGACGGTGATCCCGCCGGCGCTCAACAGGGCGAGGACGAGGTTTTGGTTCACAGCTTCTCCTTTCGAGGCCGAACGGCGAGATAGGCCAACAGCATAACCGCGGCGGCGAGGCCGTAGGCCCACATCGACGTCACGTCTCGATGCGGGCGAGCGTGTCGCCGAAATCGGGGTCCCACTCGAGGTGATAGGGAAGCTCCTGAGCGATCGCGCTACTGACTCGCATCCGAGCTGGGTAGTCGGGCGGCTCGCCGAGCCCGGACGGCGGCCCTGGAAAGACGCTCGGCTCAGGATTGAAGTAGGTCCGCTGGCGCGCCGACAGGCTCACCTTGGAACGCTCGACCAGATCGTCGCAGCACTGATCCTGGTCGTCGGTCGGCGAGTGCGCATAGGTGGCCCGAAGCGCCTGCAGGCCGGGACAGGAGAGGCTCAGGTCACTCGGCCCGGTCGGTGCGAAGCCGCGCCGGGTCCAGAACGCGCGCGCCTTGTCATCGAGCGGGGTGAGCGTGACCGTCGTGCAGATCCGGGTCGCCATCACGTCGGCGTCGGCGCCGAGCATCTCGCTCCCCACGCCGCGCAGCGGGCAGTCATTGTCAGCGCCGCCCTGGTCGCGCGGCCCCACGGTATGCAAGCCGAGGTGCCAATTCTGCTTCCCAGGGTCGTAGTGGAAGATTGAGAGCCCGCGGAGCGCGCCGGTCTCGTCCTGGGCGGCGATCACGTGGCTGTCCGGGGGCCGCTGGGCCTGGATCGTGCCGGCGGCGATGTAGGCGACGTCAGCGGCGAACTCAGCGCGCCGGCGCTGCTCCACCGGCTGCGACCCGGCCTCATACTTCCACGCCTTCTCGCTGGCGAGCAGCGACGAGCGGTTGGCGGCGGTGGGCGCTGGCTCGATGATGGTGATGACGTGGGAGACGCCGCACGCGTCGGTCAGCGACTTGGTCCGCAGGGTCGTGCCGGTCAGCATCAGCGATAGAGCTGGATCAGCAACGAGGCGACCGCGGCGACCGCGACCACGAGCGCCGCGATGGTGAGCAGGATGTCGCGCACCCGGAGCCCCAGACTGCTCACCCCCCGCCGATTGGCCTGATCGCGGACCATGTGGCGGATCAGCGCGCGCTCGTCGTCGTCGACCATCAGCAAATGCGCGCTACCGACGTAGCGCTCGTCGCCGAGCCCCACGACGCTGATCGCCCTCCGAGTGTCGTCCCCACCGGGACCGAGTTGGACATTGCTCCACCCTGCCACCCCGTCACGTGAGCAGATCGGACATCACCGGCGCGCCCGTGTCGTTGGCGGTGAGCGGGGGCAGACCCATGCCGGCCTCGATGGTGTGCAGCTCCGAAGCGTGACCCTGGTAGGTCGCGGTGGAGCGGACCCCAGCCTTGGCGGCGGGGCCGATCCAGAAGGACGCGAACGGCGGCGCGTAGCCGGGATACACGCACCCGGATCCGCCGCTGCCCTCGGACTCGTCCCAGGAGATGACCAGCACGGCCCGCGATCCGGCGCGCTGGAAGGGCGGTGAGGCGAGCACCAGGGGGACCACGCGTTGCAGCCACGTGTCGGCGTTCTTGACCCCGGTGGCGCCGCCCGGGGTGTGCCCGTCGTCGACGAGGTTGGGGCTGACGAACACGTAGCCGCCCTCCCACGTCGACCAGAACGCATCGCTGTACGGCTTGATCTTGGCCATCCGGGTCGGGTCGGTGCGGATGTTGGTGTAGTGGATGAAGGGGTTGTGCTTCTGCACGTAGTTGCCGCTGTCGACGAGCGGATTGGTCATCGACTCCATGAGCGCGGTCCAGGGGATGCCGGCCGCCTCGAGGGAGTCGACGATGTTGCGGGCGTTGACCACGAACGCCGGGTCGTCGGTGCTCAATCCCCAGTTCGACCCCGACGTGATGGTGAGGTAGTTGGGCTCGCTGGGATGGCAGTTGTTGAGTGGCAGGGCGAGCGCGCCGTGGGGCAGGATCGAGTTGAAATACGGTGCGTCGGGTGAGCCGACCACATGGCTCGACGCCTCGTTCTCCTCCATGATGATGACCACATCGGAGAGGTGGAACGGCGGCGGCGGGCCCGAGGACGACGAGCTGCTCGACGACGAGCTCGAGGACGACGAGCTCGAGGATGACGGATGCGAGGAGCTGCTGCTGGAGTGCGACGACGACTCCGAGCTCGAGGACGGCTCCGAGGAGCTCCCCGGTGGCGGGGGCGGGCCTTCGCCGCCGCCGCCGATCAGCGCCGCGGCGACCGCGCTCCCGACTGCGACGCCGACGCCGGCGGCGATCTCGAGCCCGCTGAGCGGGGCACTGCTGCGGCTGGGTCGGATCACAGTCATGGCAACCACCCCACATATTCATCGAGTCGGGCGCTCGACCCGTTGCAGAGCCGGGCGACGTCGCGGGCGCGGCGCACGTCGGCGCTGCGCGGGGCGACCTTGAACGCAATCATGGCGGCGAGCTCGGGTTCGACCCCTTCGCGCTCGACCAGAAAGCCGCGGATCACCGCCTGCCGCTGCTCCTCGTCGAGGGGATGAAACTCGAGGCGCAGCCCGACCCGGCTCTTGAGTTTCAGGGGCAGCTTGGAGTCGTCGTTGCAGACCAGGAAACAGGTTACGGCGATCTCGCGGGTCTCGCGGCGGCCGTGCTGGAGGACGGTGATGCGCTGCTCCTCGAGCACCGAGAGCAGGCGGTTGAGGTAGATCACCTTGCCCTCCTCGCACTCGTCGACGATCAGCCAGCGCGGCGGCGAGGCGTCGAAGAACAGATCGCGCAGCCCCGCCGGCGTGATCGCCCCACCGTAGGTGGTGAAGCCACCGGGGAGCGCCTCGATGCAGGAGACCAGGACGCTCTTGCCCGTCGCCGGATCGCCCACCAGGAGCGCGTGCACCGGCTTGTCGGCCTTGAGGCAGGCGGTGAGCTTGCGCTTCTCGAGCTCGAGGCCCACAACTCCGCGAAACGGCTCGGCGGGCAGAGCCGTCGAGGGCGGCTCCGACCCGTCGAGTATTGAAGGGGGCCCAGTGAGCAGGCGCAGCGCCTCGATGGTCGCCGGGACGTCGCGAAGATCGTACTCGACCGAACGCGCCGAATGACGGCGCACGCTGAGCAGACCGATGCCGACCAGCCGGGGCAGGCGGGCGGGGTCGACGCCGGCGTCGTGCCACGTGAATCCGCCGTGCACGAAGGTCTCGTAATGGCCCTGCACCCCGTTGAAGGGATGGCCGTCGCTGGCGCAGCGGCGCTCCTCGCGCTGGACCGCCCAGACGGCGAGATCGCGGGCGAGCTCGTCGCGGCTGAGCAGCTCGCGGAGACGGAGGCTCTGGAGGCTGATCATGTGGTGGTGCAGGTGACCACGGCTGCCAGCGAGTGGGCGTGCGGTGCGATTGCCCGGACCGCGAGGCGGAAGCTGGTTTTGCCGGGGAGGCCGGTGACGGTCACGCTCCCGCCCGCCACGGTGGTCACCTCGGCGCTGTCGAGGTTGACCTGATAGGTGAACCCGGGGAGCGCGTTCCACCGCGCGCTGATGGTCGTCGCGGTCGACGGCCCGCAGACCAGCCCGGTAGGGGTCGGCAGGAGGGAGGAGCTCGGGGCGGACGAGGACGACGAGCTCGAGGACGAGGGTTGCGACGACGAGCTCGAGGACGAAGAGGACGACGGCATCGAGGAGCTCGGCTGCGAACTCGAGGACTGCGACGACGAGCTGGGCAGCGAACTCGACGGCTGCGAAGAGGACGACGATTCCGGGGGTGGCGCAGCTCCCCCGCGCGACGCGAGGATGACGGTCGCGATCAACCCCGCCGACCCGACGCCGACGAGCACCTCACCTCGGGTGACGTGGAACGCACGCGAGGGGCGGGACCTGACGGGCACGGGCCCGGCGGCGGTCGCTGCTCGCGCGGGTCGGACGAGCGTTGCCATCGCCGCCAATCCTACCCCGCACCGCACGCCTCGGCCTATCGGATCTCCACCGGCTGGGGCGGCGGGGCCGGCCACGTGATGATGTTGTGCCGTCCCGGGTAGCGTTGCGTCCCGGTGCGCAGCGGGGCGAGCCGGAAGGTCGAGAGCGGGGCCACGTGGGGGCGCACGACGATGACCATGCCGCCGGCGAGGGGGACCTTGTAGGGCTGGACGTCGAGCCGGGTTCGGATCGGTGGTCCGCCCGGGATGATGATGAACGGCGCCAGATGGGGAACCACTCGAACTGCCTTGCCGGCAAAGGGCTTTGGCTCCTGGCGATCGACCACGACCAGGAGCGCGCGCGGCGCCGGGATCAGCGGCGCCACGTGGGGCCGCACTTCGATGATCCGGCCCGTGAAGGCGTGCGGCTCGTTGCGGTCCAGGGCCGCCTCGATCGGCCGCCCGGGAGCTGCCGGCGGTGGCGCCGGGGCGAGCTTCTGGAGCACGCGGAGCACGCGCCCGGTGAAGGCGTGCGGCTGATTGCGGTCGATGAGTGCTTGGAGCGGGCGCGGCAGCGGGCGCAGCGGGGCGAGCTTCTGGAGGAGCTGGAGCGCGCGCCCGGGCGGGATCGGGCCCTTGACGAGTCGCGTGAGCAGCGCTCGCGGGTTGGGCCGCAGGGCGGCGAGCTGCTGGGTGACCCGGCGCACGCCTCCGGGTGGGATCGGTCCCTTGACGAGCACGCGCAGGATCGCTCGCGGCGGCGCGATCAGCGGAGCGAGCCGCTGCGTGACCCGACGCACCGCGCCGGGCGGAACCGGGCCGCGCACCAGGGCGCGCAGGATCGCGCGCGGGCTCGGGATCAGCGGGGCGAGGCGCTGGCGGAGCTCGACGACCGCACCGGGCGGGCGCGGTCCCTTGACGAGCTGGACCAGGAAGGCGCGCGGGTTGGCGCGGAGCTGGGCGAGCGCCGAGGTGCTGCGGACCCGGCCGGGCGGGACCGGGCCCTTGACGGTGACCGCCGCAATCGGCCGGGGCTGGGGGCGCGAAGGCGCCGCGACGTGGCTCGAGAGCTGCTGCGAGCGGGTCGCCGGCACCACAGCGCGCGGCTGGGTGACGCTGACGACCCGGATCCCGGGCAGTGGCGGCGGGGTGGGGACCTGGGCCGGTGGCGCCGGCGGGGTGAAGCGGAAGATGCGCCCGAGGACTTGAGTGAGCCGGGTGTAGGCGCCGCGAAGTGACGGCTGCGGCGGCGGGCTCGTGGTCGGCGTCCCGGTCCCCTGGAGGATCAGGCACCATGCAACCCAGAGGTTCGCGGTGTTGCCGGTGGCAACAAACGCCTCGCCGACCGCGGCGGTGAGGGTCGCAACCCCGACCACGGCACCGTAGGCGCCGTCGGCGAAGCCGCTGATCGGCAGACCCGGATAGCTGGCGAGCGCCGGGCTGAACGCGGTCGCCGAGATCGGCGACTCCGCCGAGGCGATGAAGCCGAGCACGAGGCTGCCGGGCGCGGCGGCGGCGGTCGCGTTCGAGGTGATCGCCGTGGTCGTCGCCCCGTTGAAGGTCGACGAGGCGATGATCGGACTCGCCTGGGCGCCCTCGATCTCGATGACGATGAGGGCGGTGTGGGAGCCCCCACCCGTCGCTGTGATGGTATCGGCGCCGCCGCCGCCGACGGGGACCGTCGCCGTCCAAAGGGTCATGGCGAGGACGCCGCCCGGCAGTTGAGACCAGACGAGCCCGAGGGTGTCGGAGATCCCGGGCGGGTTGGGGGCGGCGATGGCCGCGTAGAGGACGTTGCCGCCGTGCACCGTTGCGGTGGCCGCCGTGCTCGCGGCCGCGCTCGCGTTGCCGAAGATCTGGACCGGCGCCGGGCTATTCATGGCTCACGCGGTCCAGTAGGAGCGGACCACGGCGATCTGCGGGGTGAGCACGCCGGGGGACGGCGGCGGCACGGCGGGCGCGAGCCGCTGCACCGAGCCACTGAACGCCTGGGTCTTGCTGTGCATCCGGTCGAGCCGGGTGACGATCGGCCGGGGCACGAAGGTCGGCGCCGTCGCCTCCGCGAAGGTGGCCAGCGCCGCCTCCCAGATGGTGCTCGCGCTATGCGTGCACCCGTAGGACTGGACCCCGGTCGCAGCGAGGATCTTGTACGCCGTCTGCAGGATCGCAGCGACCGAGGGGACCGCCGAGGAGAGCTCGGTCTGGGTGGTGTAGCCGGCGGTCTGCGCCGAGAAGGTCCCGGCGCCAGCCGCCAGCGCCATTGCGACCGACACCTCCGACGCGTTTCCGGTCGCCGGCGAGTTGCCGGTGGTCAGGCTGGTGCTGGCGGCGCCCCCGTTGAACACCGAGGCGTCGGGCGGCGAGGCCGGCCAGCCGATCGTGGAGTGCCATTCCTGAACATCGGCGAGCCCGGTCGTGGTGCTCGCCGATGTCCCACCGAAGGTGACTGTCAGCGTGCCGCAGACAGCGGTCGCCACCGTCCACCAGATCTCCTCGTCCAGAGCCCCGGCCTGTGTCCGCGCGCCGAGCTTGGTCCAGGTATTGCCGCCGGTGTCGGCGACCGTGCTCACCGGCGCGATCGCGACCGCGTTGCGGCTGCCCACCGAGAGCACCAGAAGATTGCCGATGGTGTTGGCCGGGGTGAGCGCCATCGTCGCGCTGGCGACGTTCTCGCTGTACCCCGTGTCCTTGATGAAGGAGAGGGCCACGTCAGCGCTCTCCGCGTGGCCGGGGCGCGGCCGCCCCGCTCACCGCTACTCCTCGATGACGACGACCCAGTCGCAGGTGCCGCCGGTGGTCCCGGGTGTCACCCGCAGGCGGAAGCTGACCGCCGAGACCGGCACCCCGAGCTCGCGCCCGTAGGGATACTGGATCACCAGCCCCGAAGTGATCGGGATGACGTGATTCTCATAGGGGCCGGTGGATGCCGCGAAGGCCTCGGTGCCGGGGGTGTTGACGACCGCCCGCGCGGTGCCCTGGCCGACCTGCCACGCCGCCGCGGTGACCGCGGTCGGGGAGGTCATGGCCGTCGACGACGAGATCCACTCGGTCTCCACCGGCTGGGCGGCGTTGAACTGGTTGAACTCCACCGACCACTGCACGATCTTGAGCATGGTCCCGGCGCCGGGGATGAGCTCGGCGAGGGTCTGGGCCGTCGACGCGGTGATCGCGACCCCGTTCTTGGCGTAGACCCAGTATTGCGCCACTACGCTTCCTCACCAGGGGGCGGCACCGCCACCGGCGCCGGCGGGGATCCGCTCAACGCCGCGCTGAGCGCACCGTGGGCGTCGACGACTTGGGCGACCGCGTCGGCGAGCTGGGTCGCCGACGGCGTCCCGCCGCCACTGCCCTGCTTGCGGAGATTGCCCTCGCTGTCGAACTTGTCCGCCTCCTCGCGGAGATCGGGCGGGTCGACGAGCGCGCCGTGGGCGAGGAGGTGCCGCTCGACGGCGCGGGCCGCCTGGAGGAGCCGTTCGACGGCGCCGGCCAGATCGCTCGCCAGGGATGCGCTCACGGGCTACGTTCCTCGCTTGTGGTGTTCGCGGAGCAGAGCATAGCCGGTCACGGTGGTCACTGGAGCACCGGGCGCCATGATCAGCCACACCTCGGCGCTGTCGGCGAGCTCCGGGCCCATCACCTGGGTTCCACCGGCGGTGATCCGGGTCCCCATCGGGCCCTTGCCGGTGTCGGGGGCGTTCTGGACGTCGCGGGTGTAGCCGAAGAAGCCGTCGTACTGGGTCGCGCCCGCTGCCGGCGCCGGGATCGTGAACTGGAGCGCCGCGCGCGGGCTCGCCTGACTGATGAGCTGGGCGGTGACGCTGTTGACCGGGACGTTGATGGGCACGTGCTCGACCCCGGGTGAGAACCACCGCTCCATCTTGGCGAGGGTCGTCTCGAGGCGCTTGGGGAGCTGGGCGACGCGCTCCAGGTTCGATCCCATGATGGTCGCGGTCAGGCCGCGCAGCGAGAGGATGAGCTCGGGGAGCAGCTCCTCGAAGCTGGCCAGGGTGAGCGCCTGGGCGCTGAGCTCGTCGGCGACGCTGTCGAGGAGCTCAGCGAGGATCGGATCGTGTCCGTTCGGCACCGTCACCGTGGGGACCGCGAGCTGGGTCATCGCCTCAGAGTGGCAGAACGTTGTAGAAAAGGGTGCCCACGCCGATCGTGACCGGGTTCCCGGCCGGGCCGCCGCCTCTGGCCCCGGCCGCTCCAGTACCCACGCCGGCCCCCCCGAAGCCGCCCAGGAAGGTCAGGTTACCGGCGCCGAAGATGGGTGTCCCCGAGTGCAGCGAGACGCCGTTTTTGCCCACGATCCCGCCCGGGAGGATGAGCAGCCCCTGGGTGGTCGTGTTGATGAAGATCGCCCCGGCGCCGCCCCCGCCACCACCGGCCGCGTTGCCACCGGCGCCATTGCCGCCGGCGCCGCCGTTGGCCTGGATGATCCCGCCCGCGGAGACCACGATCAGGCGCGCGCTGATCATCACGATCCCGCCGCCACCGCCACCGGCCCCGCCCGCATTGACCCCGTCGCCCGCCCCGGCGCCGCCCCCCGAGCCGCCGCTGAACGGAGAGATCGTGGAGCCTGCGGTCAGCGCGTAGAAGGATCCGAGCAGATCGCCGGGGCCGGTCTGGGAGGCCGGCGGCGCGGCCACAGTCCCGCCCGCCCCGCCCGCTGTCGCGCCCGAGTTACCGCCGGCGCCACCGATACCATTTGGGGTGGCACTCTCGGTCTGGGCGACTCCGTTGCCGCCCGCCCCGACCGCCCCCGCGGCCCCGGCGGTTCCGCCGCCGATCGAACCGGCGGGC
Source organism: Thermomicrobiaceae bacterium (assembly GCA_035532355.1). Lineage (GTDB taxonomy): Bacteria > Chloroflexota > Chloroflexia > Thermomicrobiales > Thermomicrobiaceae > DASSZN01. Next base: position 14,291 of record DATKRJ010000310.1, read on the forward strand.
GCTCCGGTGCCCGCGACCGACCCGGCTGCGTCGCCGCCCTTGTTGAGGATCGTGCCGGCGACGATGAGCTGGCCGGCGACAAAGAGGCGATAGCCGTTGGTGTGCAGGTTGATCCCGGCCGGGACGGTGAGGTTCTGGTAGTACGCGTCGGCGGTCAGCGTCGTGTTGGCCGCGAGCACGACACTGCCGAGCACGCCGTTGCCCCACCAGAGCGAGCCGGCCAGATCCGGGGCCGGGACGGTCGCGCGTGGCATCAGGGAATGACGAACGCGGGATCGTAGGAGAGGTCGCTGTAGCGCACGTCGACCGGTGGCGCGCCGATCGCCGCGGTGTTGAGCACAAAGAGCGAGCCGGTGTACTCCCAGCCGTCCCACTCCTCGTAGACCCCGCCGATGAAGGGCATCCCGACCGCGGGCACGCCGTTCTGGTCGACCTGACCGAAGTCCCGCTCATAGCCCCAGTACAGGTTGGTGGCCGTGGCCGGGGCGAACACGGTCAGCGATCGGCGCCGCCGGTTGGCGCCCACCAGCGGCGTGCCCACCCCCTGCACGCCGGGGCCGATCGGGTTGATCAGGGCCCGCTTGGGCTGCTGGGCGGTCGCGTCGGTGGCCGGCGTGTAGGCGCGCTCGAGGAGGCGCACCGTGCGCATGAAGGTCGCGCTGTCCTGCTCGGAGAGGGCGAGGATGTCGACGACGGCGGCCATCTACGGGCCCCCGCTCAGATGTCGATGGGTGTGCCGGACGGGGCCTGTCCCTGGGTCTGCACCAGCCCGTCGAGGAGCTCCTGACGGCTCAGCGCGGACGGGACATTGAAGGTCTCGCCGGCGATCGTCTCGCTGCGCAGGCTCGATGAGACCACCGGAGCGACGTTGTAGACCACCAGCCACGCCTTGAGGAACCACGCGAAGGTGCCGCCCGCGGCGATCGCGGCCGAGCCGTTGTTGACGAGCTGGAATGACGGCTGATTGTTGTAGTACCACCACTGCTCGGTGAACGCGGCCTGCTCCCACTCACCGAGACCGTCGCCTCCTGGATAGAGGGTCGGGTAGCCGAGCGCACCGCCCTGAGCCACCAGGGCGACGGTATCGATCGGGTCCGGGTACTGGTCGATCGCGTTCATCACCCCGGCCATGCCCGAGGCCGAGCCCGACAGCACGCGCACGTTCGCCGGGTTGCTGATCCAGACGTCGAAGTCACGGATCGAGGGCGGCGCGGGGACGTTCAGGTATTTGCTCTTGAAACGGGCCTGGACGAGCTGGTAGCGCTGGGCGGCGAGCGACGCCGGCTGGATCGCCGGGTTGGCGCCCTGGGCGATCCCCTGATTGACGGTCGCGTTCTTGTCGAACGCATAGCCGGCGGGGAAGCCGGCGGCGACGCTGGCCATGCCGAGCAGACCGGATTGACCGAGCTGGCCCACCTCCTGGATGCCGACCACCTCGAAGGCGGTCGATTCGCCCTCGGTCTGAAAGGTGGAGCCGTTCAGGATGAGGACACGCTGCCCGATCCGAAGCGACGGCTCGGCGGCGCGCCGGTACATGGGCCCGGCCACGGGTCAGCCCGGCTCTATGGGATCAGGCGGAAAGTCGGGCTCGGTCCGGTTGACGGCCGCGACCCGGCGGCAGTGATCGAGCAGCGCCGCGTGGTCGTACGGCTCGTGCAGATGACCGTCGACCGAATCCTCGGGTGCGTGCGGGCAGTCGACGTGGATGAACTCGTGGGTGGTGGCGACCGGCGTCCCGCTGGACAGCCTGCCGTCCCGCCCGCGGGGATGGGCCGCGACGAAATCGAACACACCTCCGCAGCCCGCGCACTTCCACAACCCGGTCTCGACGTCAAGCGGCATCTCAGTACCCCACTGCGTGGACGTTCACGTTCTGGGCGACGGCCGAGATCGTGTTGGCGGCGGCGGCCTGGGCGACCACGACGACGTTGATGGTGGTCCCGGAGACCGAGGTCACCGAGGCGGACGCGGTCGGTACGGTGGTCGCCGCGTTGGCGACCGTCGCCTGCGCCGACTGCGCAAGCACGGTCCCGAAGCCGTTGCCCACCGCCACCGCCGCCGTCCCGGTCACCGCGACCTGGGTGTCGATGACCTTGAGATCGGCCTTGGTCGCCAGCCGCGGTGGCGACACGCTGTAGATCGTGGAAGGCATGGGTGCTTAGGCCGCCTGCCCGTAGTTCGAGGAGATCAGGGTGGCGAGCTGGGCGTTGCTGTTGCGCTGCAACTTGCCCGCGGGCTCGGCGATGTACCCCTTGATCATGAACTCCTCGGCGTTGGCGCCGAGCGAGGCGTCGAACAGGAGGTCGATGCGCGGGGTGTCCTGACCGCCCCAGTAGAGGACGTCGGTGAAGAAGCCCTCGGTCTCGGGGTAGCCGTAGATCGACTGGATCGGGATGTACGAGTAGGGCTCGGACCCGACCCAGAAGAAGATCGCCTTGAGGTGCGGAATGGGCGACAGCGACTCCCACCCGGTGATCGCGATTGCCTGGGTTTGCAGGGTCGTGAACAGGGGGAACTGATTGGTGAGCCACACGTTGGCGGTCGGCGCGTTCGGGTTGGTCAGCGCCGCGGCGTTGGAACCCGAGTAGCCGGGCGCGAACTGCGGCCCGTAGAGCACGTCGTTGACGTTGATCGGCCGCCAGATGACGTCGCGGCCGGCCCCGCCGGCCTGGGCGATCGCCTGGACGTTGTCGATCGCGCTCTGCTTCATGTTGGAGAGGACGTTGACGTCCCAGAGCCGGGTCGGCTTGATGTCAGCCATCGCTCACCCTCCTCAGACGTGCCCGGCGGGCTGGCGCTGACGGAACGCCTGCCGGCCGTTGGGCGCGGGCCCGGTCAGGGCGTGCACGGCATCCGGCGCATTGGCGACGGCGCGCCATCCCTGAGCGGTCTGCGGGGCGCTCTTGCCCGACTGGCCCATGCGGAAGCCTGCCTCGCGCATGACCAGGGTGAGCGGTGCGCCGATCAGCGGGTCGACGAAATCGGTCGGCCAGTTCATGAACCAGCCGAGAAAGCCGGTCGCGACCGCGGCTCCCTGGAACATCACCGACCGGGGAACACCCGGAGCTGACGCGCCTGACGGGGTCGAGCCCCCCAGGTACCGTGTGCGCCCGGCGCTGGCATCCGAGGCTGAGATCAGTCCATCGACGAGGCCGATTCCCGCCTGGATGCCCGAGGGGACGATCGGGAAGCCGTACCGCGGCATGGGCATCACCTCAGACTGATTGTGGGGCCGGGTTTGCCGGCCGGAAACGCCGCTACTATACCGCGGCCATCGTGGCGTGGAGCATCGGAGTCACGCGGCGGGCCGCGAGCTCCGCGACTTGGCCCCCGAGCTGCGCTGGCGTGAGTTCCGTGCTCCAGCCTCCGAGACTTTCCGGTAGGTGTCTCTGGCGGCGGCGGCGGGGCCACCGCCGGAAGGCCGCGAGGCGCGAGCGACTCCATAGGACCCGAAGGGGCCGGCCCCGCCGGTGAACCCACCACCCGAGTAGCTGATGCCCGGGTAGGGTGCGTATCCCGCCGCCGCGACCGCCTGCTGCGCCGGGAAGCCGGGCGCGGTGATCAGCGCGAGCTCGGGCGGGCGGACCTTCGGACCGCCGATCCTGCGCTCACCGAAGTAGAAGGCGAGCCCGATCGCGGTCAGACCGCCGAAGAAGACGAGCCCACCGACCACGAGCGGCGTGACCGTGGCCCCGACCGCGATCCCGGGGTACGTGAACGCCTGCTTGAGCGCGCTCTGGATCTGCTGAAAGTGAGTGGTGATGTACCACGCGATGAACAGCGGGAGCGCGACGCTGGCGATCGCGGCGACGATGGCGGCGAGGGCGGGCCAGAAATACATGCCTGCCTACTGATCGGTGACGGTGATGATGTTGTAGGAGTTGCGCGACGGCGACCCCCAGACGCCGACATAGTAGACCCGCTTGCCCCGGGCCGCCGCCGTGCCGAGGAAATTGTTCACCCACGCCTCGACCGAGGGAAAGGCGCTGAACGGCGTGATCACGTGGGTCGACTGGTCGATCCCGGGCGAGACCGACTGGGGCAGCACATTCGGTGCGATCACCTCGAACAGCGCCCAGTCACCCCCGCTCGGTGGATTGATCACCCCCAGAATCGCCGGTGGGATCGGCGGCGGCGTTGCCATGCGGCGATGGTACGCCGCTCCCGTCGGCGGTGACGATCGCTCCCGAGGGCAGCTCGAGGCGCAATCCGGGCAGTCGGCAGAGCTCCTCGAGCGTCGGTGCGAGCACCTGGACGTGACTGCTGATCGCGTGTCGGGGTTTGCGCCCCGCCGGGGTGAAGCCGGGGAGCGGCCGGCGCCGCGGCATCAGATGCAGCCGGGGCAGGGGACGGTCGCGCACCAGTCGACGATCCCGAAGGGTCCGGTGCAGGGACACGTGGAGCAACTGTCGGTGACGTTGGGTCCCTGGGCGCATCCGGTGTTCCACCCGTACTCCACGGCGTGCTGATTGGCGTGGTTGTAACCGCATTGTGCGAAGGCGAGCTCGTCCTCGATCCAGTGATAGATGGCGTCGCCGTCGACGGCGTACACGGCGCCGCTGGGTTCGCGGTAGAGGCCGCAGGGCGGGCACTTCGGCGGCGGGATCGACCCGAACGACGCGCTGTTCCCACCACTGGTCGGCCCGGAAGAAGTGCCCGCTCGCGCAAGGATGAGCGCCCCGCCGGCGACCGCGACGACACCGAGCCCGATCCCGAGCTCCGTCCCCGAAATCCGCGGGAGGCGCGCCGACGGCCGGGTGAAGGTCGGTAGCTCAGTCGCCGTGCGGGAGTCGCGGACCACGTCGACCATGCGCGCATCCTACCCGGGTCACGGCGGCCACGACTGATCGAGTCTGCGCCGTGGTGGCGGGGGCGGTTCCAGGGCCGGCGCGGGCGGCGGCGTGGCCGGCTCGGGAGCGGACTCGACCGGCTCGGGCTCACTGGCCGGGGCGGGCGGGCCGAGCCCGATCGGCTCCAGCCGGATCTCGATGCCGCAGTGCTTACAGGTGGTGACCACGGTGTCGGGCGGATCCTCGTTCTGGGCGTTGCAGTTGAAACACGTCCATGCGCGCGGTCCCGATGGGGGCGGCGGCGGCTCTGGGTTCCACGGGGTGTTGGTGATCCGCGCGGTCAGCGCCGCGGTGAGCTGGGGGACGGCGTCGTTGAGCGCCTTGGCGAACTGCCAATCGCGCATCTGCCGGGCCTGGATGTCGGCCTGGAGGCGCTGGCGCTCGAGCTCGTTGGTCTCGCCGTCGCGGCGGGCATGGAGGCGTTCAATCTCCATTTGGTTGCGCGCCTTCTCGAGCTCGATGATGTCGCGCACGTTCTGGGCGGCGGCGGTGGCCGCCTCGTTGCGCGGCGCGATCGCCTGGAGCTCCTTGAACACGGCCATGTACTTCGCGATGCTCGCGACCGGATCCTCGGGGGGTCGCTGGATCGCCGCGGTGAGCTGCTCGCGGGTCGTGTCGAGCTGGGCCTTGAGCTCCTGGTTCTGGGTTGCGGTGAGCTTGGTCATCAGGTCGCGGGTGTCCTTCTGGGTCTCGGTGACGAGCGTGATCAGCGCCTCGATCATCTGGTTCCCGGCACCGCCGCCCTGCGCCGGCGGGGGCGGCTGCATCTGGGCCCGGCGCGCCTCGATGATCTGCTGGCGCTCCATCGCGGCGGCGTCGCGGCGGTTGAGCGCCTCGATCTCTTCAGCCTCCGCCTCGGCTCGCATACGGGCAGTCTGGGAGCGCAGCCGGGCGGTCTGCAACTCCTGGGCCGCGAACTCGGCGTCCTGTTGGAACGCCCGCGACACGGGGTCCTGTTCGGGTCCGCGCCCGTTGCCCTCGACGGGGACGCGGTAGGTGGGCACGATGCGCCGGGCGAGCTCCTCGAGGCTGTTGGTCATGCCGCGTACTCCGTGTGGCCCGAGAAGCCCCTGAGCAGATCGAGGAGCAGGGGTCGGGGGTCGATCTCATGGGCGGTGATGCCGACGCCGAAGCGGAGCAGGTAGAAGCCCTTGATCGCCTGCGCGAAACACTCGTCTGGTGTGCCCGTGAAGCCCTTTTGGCGTGACCACTGGTAGAGCTGCCACACCTCGGCCTCGAACATGATCGGTTTGGGTGACTGAAAGAGCACCGGCGGCGGGTCGGGGGACGGCTCGACTGGCGGCGGGACGATCGCCCTGCCGACACCGAAGCCGCGTGGTGGCTGCGGGGCTCCGGGGCTTGGCGGCGTGAGATCGAACGGCGCCGGCACCTCGGGGGGAACGTCGCTCGCCGGGGATTCCGGGGGCGGCTGGCTTGCCACGGCGCGGGTCTGGGCGGCAAGCCGCGGACTGTCCACCGCCTGTACCCAGGTTCCCGCCGGGCTCTGGATCATCGGGGGCTCGTGGCAACGCGGGGTCTTGCGATGGCTGCGGTGCGCGTTCACCTGGAGGAGTGTCTTGGGCGCGTCCGCAGATGCGAAGTCGCCGGCGACGCAGTACGAGGGGGTGCGCGCCGGGGCCCGATAGCGGTCCTCTGGCCGAATGGGCATAGCCGCGATCATAGAGCACCGCGCGGCGGGGGCGGGGCACCGCAGGGGGCGGGGCAGGGAGGGCGGGGCACCGCGGCCGCGAGCGGCGGCGTACCATCAGCGGGCGATGGCGCAGTTTCCACCCGGCCCCCAGCCGCCACCCCTGATCGACTGGCCGACAATGGTCAAGCGGTTCTCCGAGATCGGCGTGTCGTGGTTCCGCGACGAGTTCGCTGCGACGATCCGGCGGGGTCGGGGTGAGCCCGAGGTGATCGACGCGCCGTCGGTGCGCGTGGTCGCCACCTCGAGCGCCCCTGAACCGCCGGCGCGGCGCGTCGGCTGCCCGTCCTGCGACGCCCACACCGCGACGATCGCAGCGTGGGGCCGGGTCCAGTCGGTGATCCTCGCCGCCGAGGCGTCGGGCGGGGCGATCCCGCCGGCGCTGCCCGGGACGCTCTACCTCGCCCGCGCCGATCTCCAGGACGCGCGCGTCCATCTCCGCGAGGTCGAGGAGCGGATTCCCGCGATGCGCGAGCGCGTCTGGGACTGCCTGAACACCCTCGACGTCGCCGACCGCAACCTGCCCGATCCGTCGACGCTGACCGTCGACGCCTGCCGCAACGCCCTCCCGAGCCTCGAGACCGCGGTGCGCGAGGTGACCATGATGAGCACCGAGTACGAGGCAAAGCTCAAGCTGGCGCAGGGCAACGAGCGACTCCGCGAGCTCGCCAGACAGTATGGTGTCAGCGATCCCGACGGGTTCTACGAGGCGTTTCACAGGGAGATGACGGGTGGCGCGTGAGGTGACGTTCGGCGTTTCTGAGGTCGAGTTCAATCGCCTCAAGGACGCGGTTCGCAAGGTCGGTGAGGAGCACGGCGCGGCGCGCGGGAGCTGGGTCGTCGACGGCAATACCACCAAGGCGACGGCGGAGCGTCTCGTCAAGGGGCTCGATGACGGTGATCCCGAGGTGATCGATTCCCTGCCCGAGCTGCGCATCGGAGAGTGGGCTGACGATCCGAGCGAGAACGACATCGTCAGCGAGGCCGTGTACGCCGGGCACATCGACATCGCCCAGAACGAGCTCGCCCCCGAGGAGGTTGATGAGTTGATCGGCGACTACATGGACGGTTGGTATAGCGGGATGCAAGCCGAGGTCGAGCGCTCCGCTCGGGCGGTCCTGTGAGCCGCCGTCGCCCGACCGTCACTCGCGTCGCCAACGGTTCGCCGCGCGCCTGTGCGAGCTGCGGGCTCCCCATCATCGGAGGCTCGAAGTACGCGTACGACGTGGACGCCGGCGCCGCATATCACCCGGAGCACGGGCCCGACCCGTCACCGTTCCTCGACGGCTCTCCCTCGCTCGGTGATTTCGTCAACCCGGACCGGAGCGGGATTGTCCTGGACGACGCGGTGGCGCGTCAGGCCCCGTGCATCGGATACGAGCTCCGCGGGCGCGGCGCCGGCCCTGATCTGGTGTTCGCCAAGGGCATCGAGGGACCGCTCTCCGACGGTCAAGTCGAGCAGTTCTGCGGGTCGGACATCCGCATCCGCGACGTCACCCCCGAGCAGCTCGAGCGGCTCAGCGCGTTCCGTGAGTCCGCCGCGCTCTGTTCGACGGAGGTCGACGAGGCGTATCCGCGCGGCGACCGGCTCGCCCCCTATCTCTCGTGCATGGCGACTGAGTTGCAGCGCCGCGGGCAGCCCTTCTAGCGACGCGCGAGCACCGGGCCGGTGAGCTCGAGGACCGCGTCGTGGAGCTCAGTCAGGGTGACGATGTTGGTCCGCTGACCGCCGACTGCGAAATACCAGCTCAGCAGTGACCCACCGGCGAGCACCGGCTCGGCGCCGGTCCCGTCCGGGGTGAGCCGGAACGACGCGACGCTCAGCTCCTCGATCTCGTCGAGCAGTTTGTAGATGCGCCGCTGCGGGTCGTGGGGCACGTCAGCCCGCCTCGCCGGCCCTCTCGCGTGCGGGCAGCGAATCCTCGAGCTCGGTGAACGAGCCGAGCATCCGGTTCGCCTTGGCGTTACAGGATGCGCACCAGAAGGGAGCGCGCAGCGGCGGGAGCATCAGTCTGGGTTTGCGGCCGCCGTTCATCACCTGATAGCGCTTGATCTCGGCGATGAGTTCGGGGATCTCCTCGCCGCAGCCCTCACACCGGGTGATCGCCTCGACGAGCTGCATCAGTTCGATCCGCCGGGCGGCGGAGGTGGCAGGGTCTCGACCTTGACGACTGTGTGGGAGAGGTTGTCGGGGTTGGTGCCGGTCGGATCGCCGGCGTGCCCGGAGAGCGTCACGGTGTGCGCGCCGGTGCTCAGATGGCCGCGCGCCACGAGCGCGGTTGCGGCCCTGGCCCCGTGCTCGATCTGCTCGAGCTCGGCGGCGCCGTACTCGCCGGCGGCCAGGGCGGCGTGCATCAGCTCGGTCAGGACATCGTCGCCGGCCTTGACGACGGCGCTGAACGACCAGCTCATTGCGGCGGCGGTCCGAACGCCTGGGCCCCCGGAAAGTTCATCGAGGTCTCCTTGACCACCGACAGGGTGATTCCCGACGTGGTCCGCGGCATCTGCAACCCGAGGGTCGAGAAGATCATGTCGACCATCGCCCGGGGCACCTCGCGCTCGACGGGCGGCTGGCCGGGAACCTCGATGCGGATGGTGACCACGACGCCAGTGTACGGACCCGCGGGCCGCGACGTCTACCCATCCGGCTGCGGTGCGGCGTATGCTCAGCCGGTTCGCCTTAGAAAAAAAGTGCGGGCGCCCCGTGCGACCGGAGACGCCCGCTATCTCGATGGAGAATACCCATGCGAGACCCTAACAGGGACCGTACCACACCGACCCGGGCCGCGAGGATCGAATCACGGTGACCTGGGGCAAAGTCGGCGACGACCTGGACGACGATCCCCGTTTCCTTGGTCTTGATCCTCACGCTGCCGGCGTGTTCTTCCTCTGCCTTCCGTACTGCCTGCGCCACGGCGACCCACATATCCCGCGCACGCTCATGATTGCCCGCGGCGGCACCGACGACGATGCCACTGCCCTCTGTGGCCGGGCGATCTGGGTTGAGGACGGCGAATCCATCGCGATCGCGGCTCCACTGTGGGCAGATATCGAGTGTCCCCCCGAACGGCGTTCGAGCGGACAGCACGCGGCGGCCGGTCGGGCAAGCGCCGAAGCGCGCCGGATCCGCTACGGGACAGCTCAACCTCGAACGGCGTTCGAGGCCGTTCCGCGAACGTCTCCGAACGGCGTTCACGAACACCCTCCGAACGCGCCGAACCCCGACTCCCGTATCCCGGTTAACTCTGAGTCTCCCTTACGGTCGACTCAGAGCACTCAAATCGCAGCGAGGACGGTACAAATCCATCCGAACGGCTCAAACGGAACGCTCGTGGGTGCCTACGTCGACGCCTGTACGCTGCTCGGGATCACACCGAATCGCAAGCTCCTCCCGCGAGTCGGCATGGAGGCGAAGCGATTGCAGCAGGAGGGGCACGACGAAAGTGTGCTGATTGAGGCGATCGGTGAGTTAGCACGCCGCAACGAGAGCCCCAGCCAGCTCGCCTACATCGTCGGCGACGTCGAACGCGCCCGAGCCGGTGTCGACACCTCACGACACAGAGCGCCGCCGGTCAATCCGATCGACGCCCAGATCGCCGCCATCCGACAACGAAGTCAGCAAACCGTCATCGAGGTTCCCAAACAGTGACCGACCCGGAGATCGCCGAGATTTTCGCCTTTGCCCGTTCCCTGTGGCCGCATGACGTTGCCCCCGGGAGCGAGGGGGTTCAGACCGCGTGGTCGGCGACGCTTCGCCGCCTCGACGGCTCGATCGTGGCCGGCGTGCTGATGGCGATGGCCGAGCACAGCGACAAGTTCCCGAGCCTTGCCCAGCTCGTCGATGCCACCGGTCTCGAGGCTGAGCGGCGCGAGAAGTTGCGCATCGAGGCCGAGCGGGCTGATGCGTTCAAGCTCGAGTACGAGCCCACCACGACCGAGAAGCACCTCGTCGCGTTCGACAAGTCTGCCGCCGAGGACCGGGCCCGGCGCCAGCGTGAGCTGGTGAAGTTCTCGGCGAAGTGGGAGCTCGACGTGCCGGCCCGCCTCGCCGAGATCGACGAGATCGGCTACTGCGAGGAGCGCGCCCGGGCTCTGCTTGAGCGTGGCGTGCCGCCCGGGCAGGCCGGCAAGGAGCTGTACTACTCGCTCAGCGAAGCCATCGCCAGGGCGACCCGGCCGAGGTACGCGGCATGAGCAGCGCGCTCGAGGCGATGCAGGCGCAGCTCGACGAGCTGGTTCGCGAGGGCTTTCTCGAGCGCCGGATCGACTCGCTCGGTAACCACGTGTACCGGATCAGTGAGGCCGGTGCGCACGAGATGGAGCGCCAGATCAAGCGCGAGCGCGCTCAGGCCATTGTTGACCAATACACCGAAGACCTGGAGGTCGTCAACGATGCCCTGATCGACGGATTGCTGCGGTGACGCAATGCCCTACCTGCGGTAGGATCTCCGAGGACTGGTCGAGTGATGAGACGCTCCGCCCTGACGGCGAGGTTCGCAAGGCGCGCCAGAGGCGAGATTCCGAAGATCGCGCGCTGTCCTATCGACAGTGGCGCTACCAGTTCGGCGGCGGCTGCTTTGTCAGCGACATCGATCAGGTTGAATGGCGAGTCGTCGACGGCGCACCGACCCCGGTCGGTGTCCTCGAGCTGAGTCGTGTCGATGGCAACGTGAGGGTTCCTGAGAGCTACCGAACAGCCGTGATCGAGCGGTTTACCAAGCGGGACGGACAAGCAACCAGCGTCATAGAGATGGCGAAGCGGCTTGGGACCACTGCGTGGGTGGTCCTATTCCGGTGGGATCTCACCGAGTTCTGGGTGTATAACCTGTCCGACCGGCGCGGCTGGTGGGCCCTTCGACCGGCAGCTTACGAAAACTGGATTCGAGCGCTGCGATGACCCTGTACGCCGTCGCCGACAGTTTCACCGCGCCGAGCGATGCGCAGCTCGAGCGGGCCCGCTACGCCGGCGTCGCCGCCTGGAACGGCTACCTCCCCGGGCTCGGCATCGACTCGACCTGGATCGCGGCCGATTTCGCGCGCATCCGCGCCGCCGGGCTGGGTTCGATCGCCTTTGCCTCGGGCAACGAGGATCCCGACAAGATGGCGGCGCTCGCGGCCGCCTGGAAGGTGCGCGGCTGTCTCGACGACGAGCCCGGGATCCGCGCCTTCGGGACCTGGGAGCAGTCCTGGCTCGATGCCTCGGGGTTCGGCCACTATCACGAGGCGTGGGACTTCCCGGAGCTGCGCGCAGCCTTCCACGTGATCGCCCTGTACCAGCAGCAGAACCCCTCGGCGAGCTGGCCGACGCCGGCTGATTTCGCCGCCCAGCACATCACCGCCGTCGCGCGCCCCCCGGGCGCCTGCGGCTGGCAGTGGCGCCCCAACGTGATCGCCTACGCGGCGCACGTCGACCTGTCCTGGTTCGACAGTGCGATCTACACGACCACCCCCACCCCCACCGAGGAGAACGAGATGCAGACCGTCATCGTCGATGTAGCGCCGCCCGGCGAGGTGGCTGCCCCGACGCTCATTCCCGGCGTCACCGGGAGCACCTCGATCGTGCTCGCCGCTTTCAAGCCGTGCACGCTGACCATGTTCCTGTGGGACGAGCACGGCAACACCGTCGCCGCGCGCCAGCTCGCGCTCTCGGGCAATCAGCCCGCGGTGCACGGCCCCGTCGAGGTCGCCGGGTTTCTGTACCAGATCTTCGCGACACCGCCGGCGATCCCCGGGCCCGCAGCGCCGGCAAAGTCCGGTGTCCCGTACCTCCTCGCGCTCTACCCGGGCAGCTCGACCTACTCGGCGTCGCTGTTCTGAGTCAGGCGCCCGGTGAGCCGGGCGGGCAGGGGCACGAGGCGCTGATGTCCTGGACGGTGCCGATGAAGCTGGCGCTGTCACCGTTGCCGAAGCCCGAGAAGTTGGGACCGATGATGGTCGGGTTGGGGCCCTCGCAGCGGGCGAGCTGCGTCGGTGTGGTGTACCCGTAGCGGACCATCTTGCCGGTGCCATCTGGGCCGACCCGCCAGATCGAGCAGGTGGCGGGGTTGGCTGGATCGGCGCAGTCGACATAGAGCCCGGCCGCGAGGCTCGACGAGCCCGCCGCGCAGCCCTGGCAGAACCCGGCCGCCCCACCCGACGAGCCCACCTTGGGCTTGAGCAGCTCGTAGCCGCCGTAGCCGAGCAGCGCGGTCGCGCCGACCAGGAGCAGGAGACCGCCGCCTCCGCCGCCACCCTGATCGCTCGGGCGACTGTCCCGGACCACTCCGCCGCCATTCGCCATCGTCAACTCCTCGAGGTACGGACCAACACCGGCAAGTCTATGCCCGCCGGCGCCCGAGGAGCGAGCTCAGTCGGGGCGCGGTGACGGCCCCAGAGCGCCCCGGTGACCAGCACCGCCCCGCCGCCGAGCGCGGCGATGGCCGCGAGGCTGGGAGAAAAACCGGCGTGGGGGGTTGCCGGGAGCGACGAGGAGCTGCTCGACGAGGAGCTGCTCGAGGGGTGCGACGACGATGGCAACGAGGAGGGGTGCGACGACGAGGAGGGGTGCGAGCTCGACGGCGGCGGCGGACAGTTGATGCACTGCGCGGAGCTGCAGGTTGGTCCCGCGCACACGCACTCGCATCCCGCTGGACAGGGGTTGGGGATGCACGGGGACGGCACGTTCTGGGGTTGCGTGCAGGCGCCGGTGAGCTGGGTGCTGAACGGGGTTGTGATGTACCGCCCACCGCCCCGGAAGATGACCTCCCAGTCGGTGGCCACGTAGAGCGTGTGGGGATCGCTGGCCCCGAGGCTCCAGGTGATCACCCCGTCGCCGGCGATGACGTCGCCGTTGATCAGATATTGGCCGGCGCCGTTGGTCAGCCAGTACAGGACGTCGCCTTGGACCCCGACCGGGCGCGGGTTGACGCTGTACTTGAAGATGACCTTGCCGGTGCCGGCGGGGACGTAGAAGGAGAGATGCGGACGGCTCGCCAGCGGGAGGCTGACGCTGTCCGCAGGGAGCGTCCACGCCCAGTACGGGACCGGCGTGCAGGCCATGCTTACCTCCTCGAGGGACGGACCAACGCGGGCAAGCGTACCCCGCCGCGAGCGTGACCGCGCCACCAGAGCCCACCGAGGACCGCCCCGCCGGCGACCGCGAGCAGCGCCGGCGCGCCCACCCCGCCGCTCGGAGGAGTCCCCGCCAGCGGTGACGACGAGGGCAACGAGGACGGTCGGGGCGGACCGACCGGCGGCGGCAGGCCGGCGAGCACCGCCGCCACCGCGGCCATGTGGCCCCGAAAGCAGCCGTCGTTGTATGTCGTCCAGGGCGTGAAGCTGGTCCCGCCATTGCTGATCTGCCAGCCCAGCCGGAACGCACACGCCGGGTCGACGGCACACGGGGCGGTCCCCGGGTGGGCGCACTGATACACCTGGAGCAGCCCGCAGGAATCACAGGGCGGGCAGCAGTCGGGGTTGCAGCCGGTCTCGCAGACCGATCCGACCCCGCACTCGCACAACGAAATGGAGACGATGGTCAGGAGCGCGCTGCCGCGAAACCCGGCCGCATAGGCGAGATCGAGCCGCTCCGCGATCGAGACGCTCACCCGGCCCCTCGCTGGTCCGCGTACTCGTTGATCAGCAGCGCCAGCGAGCGCCGCGCCGGCGGCCCGGTCACCTCGAGGCGCGACCACGGTTGGTACGAGTATTTCTGCCAGCCGTCGATGCAGGGCCGCCACGAGTAGTAGTGGAGGATCGGGCCGCAGTCGATGCGCATGAGCTCCTGGTGCAGCCCGATCTCAGCGGCGCCGAGCATGTAGCCGCCCATCTCGGCGTTCCAGAACGGGTCCTGCATGGTGTGGGTGTGGCGGATCCAGCGGGTGTGCCGGATCCACCAGGGGACCAGGGCTCGGAGGTCGTCGACGCGGATCAGGAGCGGGATCCCGACTGGGATCACGAGCGGGTCCTTGACCGCCTTGCAAAACCCCTGGAGGCCACCGTGGTAGTCCCAGCTCTGCACCAGCGCAGTGCGCGGCGGGAGCTCGATGTCGATGACCCCGAGCCATTCTGCCAAGGGTGTCCCGAACCAGAGGCAGTCGGGATCGACGATCAGGACCGTGTCGCACTTGGGCCCGCCCTTGCTGAGCCAGTCCTGGAGCGCGAGCGGCTTGTTGAAGGGCGGATAGTTGTCCCCGTCGAGGTTGTTCCAGCGCTGGGTCGCGAAGGTCTCGCAGCCGGGGACGCGGACATCGCCGCCCGAGCAGAGCATGGTCAGCGGCCCCGGCTCGCCGGCGCGGTGGAACGACCACGCGAGGAGCTCGGCCTGCCAGCTCGAGGTTGCGTTGCCCGCCTCGGCCGAAAACACGGTGTGGAAGGTCATGACCAGCGGCCCCCGAGCACGTGGCCGTGGAGCCCGCAGCCGCCGAGCTTGCGATCACAGTGCAGCGAGGGCGTCAAGGTCAGCGGTTCGACGCTGAGCACCGTCCACCTCGCCCCCGCCTTACTGCTCACCTGATGTCGCGGGACCCGGTAGCCGGGCAGGGTGTCGTGTTCCCAGAGGATGCCGCCGTCGTCGCGCACCTGGACGCGCTGCGTCCCGACGTCAACCCAGGCGCTCACCGCCGCGACGCCCGGAGGATGTTCCCGGTGCGCCGCTCGGCCCCCTGGACGGCGGCTCGGAAGCGCGGCGACTCCTGGTAGGCGACCCAGCCACCGACGCCGATCGCGCCCAGCGCCAGCGCCAGGGGGATCGATCCCGCCGGATACGCGGAGGTGCTCGGATAGCAGAACGAGCCGACGAGCACCTGACCGGGCGGACACGAGAGCCCCGAGCTCGAGGACGTTTCCGCCGCCGTGGGATGCTGCCAGCCGACCACGCACGCGTAATCGTGGGTGTGGAGCGCGCAGAACGCGCCCGCCCAGTTCTGGTCGAACCCGGTGAACGAGCTCGCGTTGCCCGACACGAAGATGCCGACGTGGCCGTCGGCACTGATCCCGTCGCACGAGGCGCGGTAGCAAACGAGGTCGCCCGGCGCCGGAACGCCGCTCGGCGAGTTCGGGACCCACGTCCACCCCGGATAGCCGCTCCCCTGCCAGCAGCCTCCGTCGCAGTGATGAGGCAATCCGCAGCTCCCGCACGGCGTCTTGAGCCCCAGATTGGCGGCCCACAGACAGGCGAGAGCGGTGCATTGCCCAGCCGCGAAGCCACCGCAGCTATCGACGGTCTTGCCCTGGAGCGCAGCGATGAACGCGGTCAGCGGGGTTCCCGGCGGCGGAATCGCGCCGGCGGCCGCGAGCGGTGGGACGTCGATGCCGGCGATGCTCACGCCGGGAAGCGTAGAGCCTCACGCGCCGACGTGGCGAGGGGAACCGCCTCGCGAGGGACCGTCACAGAAACGCGCCCGTTTCCTCGCGGGGTTCACCCGAAATGGAGGTCAGCCCCCCATCTTCTCCGCGTAGCGTCGCGCGACGTCCGCACCGCTGGTGCGCGAGATCGCATCGGCGTACGCGCCGGGGTTGTACCCGGTGTCGTACTTCTGGAGAATGAAGCCGTTGACCGGACGTCCGATCACCTTCGCCACACCCTCGCTGTACCGCTGGGTGGCCCGGCCTTTGCCCGCAGCGTAGCCCTGGGCCATCGTCTGCTTCGCGCGGTCATAGTTTGCGGCCATCGATTGCAAAGTTGCCATCTTGATTTCACCTCCTCTCGTTGAAAGGTCGCCCGGCGGCGCCGTTCAGGATGATAACGCGGAACCAGCCACAACGCTCACGCCCTTGACTCCCGAGGAGATCGCGCACGACGAGCGCCTCTATGCCCGGCTGAAAGAGCTCAACCGCAATCCTCGAGCGCAGGCTGCAACCTGGGGAGTACCTTCGCGCGGCCGCTCATCGCCGGCGACTCTCCCGCGTCCATGCCCGCGCCGCCGACTTGAGCATCTCCGCGACGATGACCCCGCCGACCACGGCGCCGATCGTGCTGGCGAGGGCGAGCTGTCCGAGACTGACCCCGGCCGGCGGCACCGATACCGGCGGGAGCTGGCTCATCGCGACACCCGGCTCATCCCCGCGTCCCCTCGGCCATCGCTGACTCGTACCCCTTGAGCCACGCCTGATTCTGGCGGAGCTTGGTCATCCGGCTCTCGAACACGTCGACGGCAACCTGCTCGCGGATCTCGGGGCGGCACTCCCCAGCGATCCCGAGCGCGATCCTGCGGTTCATTCGGACGGCTCCCTGGGCGAGCTCGTCGGTCCAGCCGAGCAGCTCGAGCTCAAGCTCAGCGGCGAGGCAGCGGCCGATCAGCGCGTCCATCAGCGCGGCACGATGACTGCGGTGCCCACCACCTCGTTCGCCGACCGCGGGCTGATCGCGACGACGCCGGCGAGCACGCTCGCATAGATCGCCCCGAGCTCGCCGCTGTGCGGGTCCCGGTAGGGGATGGCGATGTCCTGAGCCATCTGCGGTCCGTAGGAGCGCCCGGCGTAGGCCTCCTTGGCGAGCTGGACCAGGGTGCGCCAGGAGGCAAAACTCGAGTCTGAGGCGTAGGCGACCGCGATCCCACCCTGAGCCATCGGGCCGCTCAGGGCGAGTACGAGCACTGACTCGGTCGGTGTGCCCGCCGCATCCGGCACCATGCCGCTGAACTGGCGAAGATGATCCAATGCCTGATCCGCGCGCTCCCGGGCTGCGGCACCCATCAGGTCGGCGTCACGGTCCTGCTTCTCCTGGCGCTGCATCTGGCGCTCGGCGGCATGGGCGAGGGTTTTCAGGTAGTCGTCGGTGTCGCTCATCGTCGCCCCCTACTCTCGCGCACCAGCGGCCTTCCGAGCGACGCCGTCCTGACTGCGGCGACCAGGAGCGTCCCGGCGACGATCCCGGTCGCCATCACGGCCGCATCGCGGCTCGGTGTGCTCGAGGCGACCACCACACCGGAGCTCGGCGCCGACGAGCACGGGCCCTCGTAGCAGGGCACCTCACACGGCGGATCACTGGCCACGCACGGCGGGCAGACAACGCAGAGCGAGTCGTTCACCCGGTCAGCTCCCGGACCCGCGCGAAGTACCCGTAGGTGACGTCGCCGGCGGCGTCCCAGGCGACCCGCGCGGCCGCGTACGCATCGCCCACGGCGTCGACGTCGAGCCAGCCCTCGAGCGCCTCCTGAGCGTCGGCGAGGAGCTGCTCGCAACGGGCCACGAGCTGGCGGTCGGCGATCGCCTTCGCCGGTGCAATGAGGAGCTGGGCCCGGCCGAGGTGATGGCGCGCCTCGGGGATCACCCCGCCCCCGCCGAGTGGAATCGCGTGACGCATGTGGGCCCGCATCCGCAGCGACTCGAGCAGCCCCATCGCGAGCGTCGTCTCGCCGAACAGCTCGCACACCGGGCACCCGTCACGGTGCACGTGGGGGCGCTTGCGGCGGGCGAGCGAGTTGCACTCCGGGCACGTCTCTCCGTGGTCGTAGTCCCAGTGGCCCATCTCGTGGAGGAGCGCGTCGACGGGATCGCGGCGACCACGGCGGAGCTCGGTGGCAAAGAGCTGGATGACATAGGTCCCGTCCTCGGGCTCGGTGAACAGGCCCATGAGCAGATCCGGCGCCGGCGCGTCGACCCAGTTGCGCTCGGTGTCAGTGGGAGCGTCGTCGACGAAGATCCAGGTGCGCGAGAGCTTGTCGCGCCACGTCGGCGAGAGCATCTGCACGATCCCGCCGGGCTGCCACATCGCCTGAGCGACGACGCCGTAGACGGCCTCAACCTCATCGCGGGGACTCACGCCGCAGAGGATACCCCCGCTCAGCGCCAGTGGCTCTCCCAGGGCGTGAGAATCGGGGTACTCACGAGCTTGGCTCCCGATGTAGTTCGCAGATCGGACAATACCCGCAGTCTGGGCAGGGCACGCGGTCTCCAAGGTGGTATCCCTGACCCTCGCTGCGGAGCGTGTGCCCGCACTCCAGCACGACCCTGCGCCCGGGGTTCAGTCCCCAGCAGACGAGACTCACGCCCACGACCCGACGCGTTGCCGGTGTCGAAATCGGGGATCTCACGACATCGGCCCCCAGATGTAGGTGGCGCGGTGCCCGCCGTTGGGCCGCTCGTTGAGGCTCACATGGCCGTCGTAATCGGACGAGGAGACGCGGGCGTAACCGTGCTTGACAGGAGCCACCGGGAGCGCCTCCTCGGGTCGCAGGAGTAGCTCGCGCGCGGCCTGAACGATGCACTCCGCGAGGAAGGCATCGGGGTCAACCCATCCCTCGCACCACCACCCCCAGTCGTTGTCGCCTTCGAGGTAGTCGACGTGCGCGATAACAGTGCTCAAAGTCGGGGTTCTACTGACCATCGTGTCTCCGCAGAAAGGCGTCAATGCGGCCTTGGAGTTCCTCGATGATGCTGCCCTCGTGCGGAATCTGCATCCATGCACGCGCCTCGCGGAGCAGCCCTACGGCTTCGGCAGAGGTAGGGTCGACGGCCCGGATGTACGCCGCAGCACGTTCATCGTTGCTCTCGATAACCGGCGTCGTAGTAACAGATTCGTAGCCCGGCGGTGTCGGCAGGTGGGTGTGCTTGAACTCGGTCGGAATCGGGGTACTCACGAGCTAGCCGCCGAAGTCCGGGTCGGCCTTGGTGACCGAGGTCACCTCGACGTGCCCGTTGCGCCCGTTCTCCAGCCGCTCCATTTCGGTGCGCATAAAGTGGAGCAGATAGTCCTCGTCCACCTTGTCGCCCGGTCGCACAGGGATCGTGTGAACGTAGGGGCCGGTGCGGATCGTCCAAAACTCGCGGGGCATCATCACAAACCTCCTTCAAGATCGGGAATAGTCGGGGTTATGGCGTCCACGGCTGCAACTCCGTGTCGGCGCGGACGTAGAGCGGGTGCCTCGGCGACCCGTCCAAGGTGCGCCCGAGGCACATCCAGGGCCGCTCTCCGAGCCGCAGCACGTCACTGACCCGCCAGCGCAGCCGGGGGCTATTGATCGCTCCCCACGCGGCGATCAGCGGCCCACGGCCCGCCAACGCGAACCAGTCTCGGAGCACCTGATCGTTGTCAGGACCGACCGGGTCGTCGGCGACCATCAGGGCGCTCGGATATGTGGCTCGCAGGGCAAACAGGTTGAGGACGATGCAGCCGCCATAGCCCCACCCCTTGCTGAACGACATCACTCGGCGAATGGTCGGATCGTTGGTGAAGGCGTCTGCCGTCGAGGGGTTGAGCATCACCCACACCGCACACGGCTCATCGACACCTTGGAACCAGCGGAGCAGCATGTAGCGATACCTGCCGTCCGCCGAGAGCTTGGCATCGGTGCGCCTGATAACCGGCGTCGTAGTCGGGGTTCTCGCGCTCACGGCGTCACCCCCAGGCTCGAGAGCACAGACGCCGCGGTCGTCGACGCACACGCCGCGTCACCCTCGCCCCAGACCTCGAGGCAGTAGTAGGCCGGCGCCTGCGGGACCTCGGCGAACAGGGTCGCGATCTCCTGATACGCGTCGGTCCACTGCCGGTCCCACGGGATCTCGGAGCTGCCCGGCGCGTCCTGCGACAGATGCGCGGGGTGCCCGTTCCAACCGTCATTCATCGCGTCGGTGATGGCGGTCGCCGCCTGCTCGCCGGTGATCACCCCGCCGCGCCAGCAGGCTTGGGTCGCGATCCCCTCCAGGAACCGCCAATTGTCAACCTCGCCGGCGTACCACCAACCCACCAGGGAGTACCAATGAACGGCATTGCTGTCGAGCTGGATGTCCGCGTACATGGTGTCGGAGAGCCAATCGCACTCCGAGAGCGTCCAGTACGGCGGCGGGCTCGTCGAGAGGTGGAGCGAGGCGAGCGATGGCGTGACCAGGGTCGTCGCGAGCTCGGCGGTCGCCGCCGGCATGACCGGCGCGAACCCGGCTGGCAGTGTGGTCACCCATCCGGCCTCGTTGGACGGCGTCGGGGCCGCGGTGATCCCGGGCCCGCCCTCGTTGGTGCTCGGATCCCCGGTCGGTGCCGGCGTCGGGGCGAGCGTGATGGGTGCCGTGATCGACGATGGTGTCGATACGGCGCCCGCACTCGATATCGTTGCTACGTAAGGCGCGCCCGGCGTATTCGACAAAGCGATTGTGGTTGCTCCAGCGCCGGCGATCAGCGCGGCGGCGAGCACGAGCAGGACTTTCATGACCTCCCCCTTGGTGTCGTGTGGTGCAGATGGCTGAATGGACACGTGGCGAAATGGTTGGTGTGGTGCCCGCGGTGCACGCCGCACTCGACGTGGCCCATCGCAGCGTTGCAGAGCGCGTACTCCTGGCCGTCGACGCCGATGTTGCCGCGCTGGGATTCGTAGGCGTCGATCGGCGCCATGCGCCCGGTCTTGGGATTGCGCAGCCAGAGGATCGGCGCCGAGCAGCTCTTACACTGGGCCATCGACGAGCCCCAGCCGCCGGCACAGCACGACGACGTGATCGGCGAGGTTGCGCTCGGCGTGCTTCGCTCGGAGGCGCGTCTCGTTGACGAGCTGGCGGGCCTCGAGGAGCTGGGTGTTCCAATCCTCGTCCCCGTGCAGTGGAACGCGCTGGAGCGCCTCGAGCGAGCCCATCGTGTCCTCGAGATCCTGGCGCGCCTCGATGTAGGCGCGGACCATCCCGAGCAGCGTCGGCGTCGGTACCGGGGCCAGATCAGCGATCGCCTGCATCGACATCCTCCTCGATCGGCTTGCGCGGCGTGCTCCCGTAGAGCTCGAACACGGAACGATCGGCCCCTGTCCCTTGGTACGCCTCGAGATAGGCGCGCACCTCGGCCCGGGTGACCCGGTGGGCCCGGATCGGGAAGCGCACCCCGGCGACCACGATCGAGCCGCCGGCCCGGGCGAACTCGAGCGGTGGCAACTGGCGATTGTGGGCCCGGGCGATGCGACGCGCGAGGTCGGTCATCGCCTGCGACCGTACCGCGGCCGCGGCCCCATCGCCCCACGGGATGCCGTCGCCCCAGAGCATCATCGCGTCCACCAATGGACCGGGAGCCCGAGGTAGAGGCGGGCTTCGCGGCGCGTGATCACGCCGAGCTCGCGGAGCCTGATCACCTCCTTCGCGGTGCGCGGCGTGATCCAGTCGACACTGCGCTGCTCGCGCATGACGATCGCCTGGGACGCCGCCGGCGTCATGGCCGTCGAGGTGACTGCCCGCAGCGGGAGCACGTCGGCGGGCTTAAACACGTAGGCGTCGAAGGCCGGCGGCGGGAGATTCTTCTCGAGCTGAGCTTTCGCGGCGGCACCCCACGATGCCCAATCCACATCCGGCGGCGCGGGCTTGCCGAGCCGAGCTGCGAGGCTGCGCCCATAGGCGGCAGAGGCGGCGGCGGCGGTCACGCCGGCGCCCCGACGCGTGCCTCGTCCAAGCGCAGCACGATCCCCCCGCGCGCCTCGCGCCAGCGCAGCACACGGTGGACGTCCGCGAGGACGCGCAGCACCGGCACTGAGACAAAGTCGGGCGGCGGCGGCATCGGCGCGGTCACCTCGCGTTCGATCCACTCAAACCCGAGCGTCGCCCCGGTGACAGGGTGCAGTAGCTCCCAACACGTGCGGATCATGGGTTTGCCTCCTTGGGTCTCGTGGTGACGAGCTCAATCACCCGCTGCTCGCGGGCGTTCGCACGTTGCCATTTCTTCTCCCCCGCCTTGCGCCACGCGGCCATCGTCGGGTACAGATTCGGTCGGTCATCGTGGCGGAAGGCGAGCGCGCGGGCGGCGTACCAGTCGCGCACGGCGCGGCGGAGCTCGATGGTGTAGTCGACCAGAACGGTCAGCTCGTCGACGCTCGCGTCGTGCTCGGAGATCACCTCGGTGATGTGATGCCGTAGCGCGGCGAGGTAGGCGGCGCCGTCAAGGGCCGGGCGCGGATCGAGGAGCCGACTCATAGCCCCGCCTCGGTCGCCGGATTGCGGATGAACAGGTCCCCCTCGCGCACGTACACCGCGAGGGTGTCGAGCTTGCGGTGCCGGGTCTGCTTGGAGATCGCGAGCGCGTCCATCTGGTGGCGGGCCGCCTCGGTCGCGAAGCCGGCCCGGAGTGAGTGCCCCGACCACTCGCCGGCGATCCCAGCGGCATACATGACCCGCTGGACGAGCTCGGCGATGCCCTTGTCGCGGATCGCATCGGGACCGACCGTGGTCGGCGTCAGCAGGCGCCGGAAGATCGGCCCGGAGTCGATCCCGGCGGTGCCGAGCCAGTCGGCGAGCGAGCAGGGCGGACAGACGTCGTCGTGCTCCTCGCGGGCGTGCGGGATGCCGAGGATCTGGCCCGTGCCGCTCTGGTCCGTCTTACTCCGCCGCACCATCACGCGGAGTCCCTCCTCGGTCCAGGTGACGTCGTCGACGCGCAGCGCGACCAGCTCGGAGCGGCGGAACGCGCCCGCCCAGCCGAGGGTCAGCAGGGCCCGGTCGCGGAGCCCGGCGAGGGTGTCGAGGTCGAGGGTGGCCACGCCGGCGCGGAGATCGCTGAGCATCATCGGCGCGACCCGGCGCGGTGGCCGCCCGGTGGTCCGCCGGATGCCCTCGAGGACGCGGCGCACGTGGGAATCGATTGGCGTCGGGTGGCCGGCGAGCTCGTGGGCGAGGCGGAGTGCCGCGACCCGGCGCGAGAGCGTGCCCGGGGTGTGCGTGGCCGCCTCCTCGCAGAGCCATGCCTCGACCGCGCGCGGATTCGCCGGCATCGCCGCCACGCCGTTGCTGGCCGCCCAGGCCGTCCAGCGGGCCCAGTCGGTGCGATACCCGCGGAGCGTGTTGTCAGCGCGCGATCGCTGCGCGAACGCCTCGGCGAGCGGGGTCACCTCGGCCGGGGAGAGCGGCGGCGGCAGGACTGTCACCACGGCGGCGGGGGCGAGCGGGCGCCACGCAGCGACGTTCATCGCCCCGCCTCGAAGCGGTAGCGGCGGAAGCCACGCTCGAACTCCTCAGTCCAGGGCAGGCCCGCGAAGTCGAGCATCTCGGCGAACGCTTCGCGCGGGTCGGCGATCAGGTCGGCGTAGGCGACGTCGAGCCAGGAGTCGGGCCGGGCGCTCTCCGAGGCCGTCACGTAGGCCTCCATCAGCATCCGCCAGGCGAGCAGCGCCCACGCCTCGCGGAGCGACCCCCGCGTCTCGGTCACGATCGTGCCCCTGAGCGGCCCGAACATCCCCGGATCGAACCACGCGTGCCGCGCCCACGAGCGGGCGACATCCGCGCCGGGCCGGTGGACGTGGATGAAGCGCGCCTCGGGGAACACCTCGCCGAGCAGGCCGGCGCGCGGCCAGCCGGTCAGCTTGTGGAGAAAGTAGGGGCGGCGCTGCGCGGACGCGCGCGCCTCGACGAAGCGGCGCAGTCGGGCCCGGATCTCGGGCGTGACGTCGTCCGCGAGGAGGTCGCGCCGCGGGCTGACGAGCTCCGGGGACACCTCACGGGCGATCGCGTTGTACGCCTCGGACGGGGCGAACCGGGCCCGGCCCTTGCGGGTCAGCCCGACCGGGAGGCGCCGGTACAGCGGACCGTTCCAGCGCCCGGGCATCCCGAAGCGATCCTCGAAGTTGCTGACGAAGCCCACCGACTCGTGCCGGCAGAGCACCTCCTCGACCAGCGTCGAGCCACAGCAGCCGGTCCCGATGACAAACAGGACGTGGGGTAGGCGCTCGCTCATGGCCGATACCCCGAGGGCTGGGGAAGGAACAGGCCGGCGGCCGGGAGGGCGTGCACGATGGGCCCATACCAGAGCGGCTCGGCGAGGTAGGCCACGGCGGCGACCAGGAGCACGGCGAGGAGGAGGCAGCACCTCATGAGCGTGTCGCCTCGTCAGCGATGAGCCGGGCCGCCATGCGGGACGCGCTGAGCATGGCGGCGGGCATGGTGGCGGCCATCATTCGGCGCAGATCGGCGCGCGAGGGGGTGTCGACGGCGCGGCAGACCAGCTCGACCGTGTCGGCCCACTCGATGACGGCGACCTCGAGGAGCATGAGCTGCCGGGCCAGGATGGGGAGGTCACGGCGCCAGCGGGTCGCCATCGGGGCGCGGCGGCGCGGGGACGCGGCGAGGTACGCGGCCAACCGATCATCGGCGGCCAGCTCGGCGCGGAGGTCGAACCGGGGCGGCGCGAGCCGGGTCGCGATGGTGGAGTCGGACGGGCGGAAGCGCGTCCGCGACTCCCCCACTCCACCGAACGAGTGTTCGGGGTCGGTCGCGTCGGATGCGGTCACGTGCGGGCTCGGCAACGCGTCGGCCGTCACGGGCTCGGATGGTTCCGTCATGGGCTCACCTCATGCGGGCCATATGGTCGGCCCGGCCCAGACGATATACCATGACGGCCCGGCAGTCAAACGAATGTTCTGGCCGTCGCCGTGTCGCCGATTTCAGCCCTTATCGGCGCGCTCGCACGTTTGTTTGTTTTTTGCAAAACATAGGACTTGACCGGGCGCGGCCGTTATGCCTATGATTGTCGACGGCGCCCGTTATGACCGGGCGCGACAGTGGGAGATGCCATCATGGGTACAGTGGGAAAGTCCATACAGGGTAACGGATACCGCGCGCTCACGCTGACGGAGCGGACGGTCACGCTGGCCGTGGCTGACGGGCCAGACTTCGGCGGGCGCGGCGACGTCATCGGCTCGCCGCGGGATGCGGCGCGGATCGCGGGCGCCATCATCGGGACACGGGCGGCCGAGTCCGTGCTCGTGCTCATGCTGGACTCGCGTCACCGCGTCACGGGATACGCTGAGGTAGCACGCGGCGCCACGAACGCGGCTCGGCTCACGGGCGCCGATGTGTTCCGGCCCGCGCTGCTATCGGGCGCGGTCGCCGTCATCGTGGCGCACAATCACCCGAGCGGCGACGCGTCGCCGAGTTCGGCCGACCGCATGGTGACCGCAACGTTGCGGGCCGCGGGTGAACTGCTCGGCATCGCAGTCCTAGATCACGTCATCGTCACCGTGTCGCGGACCGAGCACTACAGCTTCGCCGACGCGGGCGCGATCGGCGGCGGCGCGCTCACTGCGGCGGACGGCGACGCGCCCGCATACGCGCCCGATCTGGCGCCCGATCTGGCGGCCGATCTCGCCCAGTGTGAGACGCGGCTCGAGTCGGCGGAGCGGTCGCTCGCCGCGCTGGACTCGATGCATGAGATCCGCACCTCGCGCGTCGACGCGTTCGGCGGCGAGACGATGGGCGCCACGCTGGGCGGATATTCGCCCGCTCACGTGCTCGGACTCGATCCCGACTCCGAGTCCGACGTCAAGGTTGCGCGCGAACGGATCGGCGCGCTCCGGGCCGACCATGCGGCCGCGCTCCGTGACGTCAAGGCGTTTCGGGCCGAGCGGCGCGCCATTGTCGCCGAGATCGCCCGCGCGACCGGGCGCGCTCCGCGAGGATGGGCGCGCGTCGCGGGCTCGCAAGAGTTCGAGCCGGTGCATACGTTCCGCGCGGCCGTGCCCGCGCTCGCCGAGCCCGTCGCGGCCGCCGTGGCGTACGTGCCCGAGTGGCCGCCGATCGAGGCATACGCGGACGTCGACGCGGCGCCCGTGGCGCGGCCCGTGGCGCCCGTTGCGGTCGTGGCGCGGCCGATCGTGCCCGCGTACGTCGCCGAGCCCGTGGCGGCCGTCACGCTGGCGCCGTTTGTGCTGGCGCCGCGCAAGCCGGGCGGCCGTCGCGCGTGGCGCCTCGCCGTGACCGTGGCGCGCACCTACTGGGCGGCCGTGGCGCGCGTCGTGGCGTGGTCCGAGTCCGATTCGAACGCCGAGCCGATCGGCGCAACGTTCGAGTTCCGCGGGCTCGCGATGGCGGACGGCGACGCGCCCGAGTACGGACTCGCGGCCGGGATGCGCGAGGCGACACGCGCGCGGCGGATCGTGGCCGCCGTCGACGCGCTCGCCGAGTTGGACTCGGCGTGTTGGTTCGATCAGGCGACCGCGTTTAGCTGCAGCGAGGCGGATACGCTCGCCGAGCTGTTCCGGGCGGCCGGGCATGACGGGCTCGCGGAGCAATTCATCGCCGAGCACGCGCGCGGGGATGAGGACGGCGACTCGGTCGAACATCTCGCGATCGCGGCGGCCGAGGACGCGGCTCGGATGGGCGACGGCGACGCGCCGCGCTACCGTTCGCCGAATCTCGGCGCGTTGCTCGCCGAGGGCAAGCGGCGCGAGGCCGCGCGGATCGATCGCGGGCGGCCGGAGCCGGGCAAGCAGTACCGACTCACGGGCGGGCCGGGCGTGGCGGCCATCTCCAACGGTTCCACGTGGGCCGAGTCCGAGGTGACGGCCGAGCCCGTCGCCGAGCCCGTGGCGGTCACGTGGGAGACGTCCGAGGA
>DATKRJ010000311.1:0-2538 GCA_035532355.1 Thermomicrobiaceae bacterium
GCAGAAGTCTGGCCAATCCGGATCGGAGCATTGCCGCCACCTTAGCCTGGATCCACCGATGGGCGTCGGCATGAGGGGCCTGTAGAGGCGAAGAAGGTGCCACTTCCGAACTGAGAGAATGAGGTTGTTCACGCCAACAGCTGCGGATTCCGGATCAAATGGATCACCGATTCCGGACGAATTGGATCAGTCATTCCGGGGTTTTGGATCACCCCGCTGAAGGAGGTCGTGGCGCAGTCGGCGTGAGGTGAGAGGCGGCGGGCATCCTGACTCGGACAGTCGAAACAGACGTTCGAGGAGAGATGCCGATGCCCCGTCCCCGTTCCGCCATGCGCAAGATCAGAGAAGTCCTTCGGCTCTCCCTTGAGGAGGGCCTATCCCGGCGCCAGATCGGGGCTGCGGTGGGGTTGCCGTATACGACGGTGGCGCACTACCTGGAGCGAGCCCGGCAAGCCGGGCTGAGCTGGCCGCTACCGGATCAGCTCGACGATGGTGAGCTGGAAGGCCGGCTGTTCGTGACGGCCGCGCCGCCGGCGCAGCCGCGGCCGCTGCCGGATTGGCAGCACGTTCACCTCGAGCAGCGGCGGCCGGGGGTGACCCTGATGCTGCTCTGGATTGAATACAAGGAGCGTTTCCCGGACGGCTACCAGTACAGCCAGTTCTGCGACCGCTACCGGCGCTGGCAACGCCACCTGGATGTGGTCATGCGCCAAGAGCATCGGGCGGGCGAGAAGCTCTTCGTCGACTTCCCGGGCCAGACGATCTCGGTCTACGACCAGGAGAGCGGGGTGGTCGGCTTCGAGGCGGAGCTGTTCGTGGCGGTGCTGGGGGCGAGCAACTACATGTACGCCGAGGCCTTTCCCTCGCAGGCGCTGCCCTACTGGATCTCCGGCCACGTCCACTGCTTCGAATACCTGGGCGGCTGTCCTCAGATCGTGGTCTGCGACAACCTGAAGTCGGGCGTCACTCGAGCCCACCGCTACGAGCCCGATATCAACGCCACCTTCCTCGAGATGGCGGCCCACTACGGGGTGGCGATCATTCCGGCTCGGAGCCGCAAGCCGCGGGACAAGGCCAAGGTCGAGGCCGGCGTCCTGATCGCCGAGCGCTGGATCATGGCCCGGCTCCGGAACCGCACCTTCTTCAGCCTGGGCGAGCTGAACCTGGCCATCCGCGATCTCCTGGAGTGGGTCAACCGGCGCCCCTTCAAAAAGCTGCCCGGCTCCCGCCAGAGCCTCTTCGAGGAGGTGGAGCGGCCGGCGCTGCGACCGCTGCCCCAGGACCGCTACGAGTTCGCGACCTGGAAGCAGGCCAAGGTCAGCATCGACTACCACCTCGAGGTCGACCGCCACTACTACTCGGTGCCCTACCAGCTGGTCGGCCAGGTCTGCGAGGTTCGCCTCAGCGCGACCATGGTCGAGGTCTTCCGCGGGCGCCGGATCGCCAGCCACCTTCGCAGCTACCAGCGCGGCCGTCACACCACCGACGTCGCCCACATGCCCGACTCCCACCGCCGGCACCAGGAATGGACCCCTGGCCGGATCATGAGCTGGGCCGAGAAGACGGGACCGGCGACCGCCGAGCTGACCCAGGGCATCCTCGATTCGCGGCCCCATCCGGAGCAGGGCTTTCGCTCCTGCCTCGGCATCCTCCGCCTCAGCGACCGCTACGGCACTGATCGGGTCGAGGCCGCCTGCCAGCGGGCGCTGGCGGTGCGCGCCTTCAGCTACCGAAGCCTGGAGTCGATCTTAAAGACCGGGCTCGACCGCCAGCCCCTGCCCGCTCCAAGCCCACTCCGCACCCACCGCCGCCACGACAACCTGCGCGGCGCCGGCTACTACCAATGACGAGGAGAACCTGATGCTCATCAACCCCACCGTCGACGGCCTCTACGCCCTCAACCTGCCGGCCATGGCAAGAGCCCTGGTCGAACAGCGGGAGCGGGCCGACCACCAGGCGCTCACTTTTGAGGAGCGGCTGGGCCTGCTCGTCGACCTGGAGCTCCAGGACCGCGAGAACCGACGCCTGCAGCGCTCGCTGAAGACGGCCAAGCTGCGCGGCAACGCGGTCATCGAGGACATCGACTTCCGGCGCCCGCGCGGCCTCGACCGCTCGCAGATGCTGAACCTGGCGGAGTCACTCTGGGTCGCCAACCACCACAACGTGCTGGTTGTCGGCGCCACCGGCCTGGGCAAGACCTACGTCGCCTGCGCCCTGGCCCACTCCGCCATCCGTCATCGCCACAGCGCCCTCTACCTCCGCGGGACCCGGATGCTGGATGATCTAGCCATCGCCCGCGCTGACGGCCGGCTGACCCGGCTCCTGGCCAGTTGGGCGCGGGTCGATGTGCTCGTCATCGACGATTTCGGGCTCCGTCCACTCAGCCCCGACCAAGCTGCCGACCTGCTCGAGGTCATCGAGGACCGCGCCCAGCTCCGCTCGACCATCGTCACCAGTCAGCTCCCGGTCGCGCATTGGCATGAGGCGCTCGGGGAGGCGACCGTGGCCGACGCCATCCTTGACCGCCTGCTCGAGAAC
>DATKRJ010000312.1:0-3499 GCA_035532355.1 Thermomicrobiaceae bacterium
CACGCCCTCGACCCGCTGCCCATCCTGGAGCTCGCGCAGCGGCACCCTCGCCGGGGCCGAGGTGTCGATGAGAGCCTGCTGGGTCATCTCGCCATCCAAGGTAGAGAGGAGAGCGGACGGCGCAATTGGCCTGCGTGCGCCGCTCAGGACAGCGGGCCGGCGAGGCGCAGGCCGCCCTCGAGATGGCCGCCCGGACCGCTGATTCTCAGGGCCGGCACGACCTCGCTGGTCAGCAGCCCGGTCTCCTCGGTCAGCTCGGCGGCGATCTCAAACCAGCGCTCGCACCGCGCCGGGGTGTCGACGACGACGGTGACGATCGGGACCCGGCGGCGCAGCGCGAGCAGGCGGTCACCATGGGGGGCATGGTCGCCGTGGTAGCCCCAGACGCCTCGCAGCGAGGTCGCTCCCGCCGCGCCCTCGGCTCGCAGGCGGCGCACCAGCTCCAGGTGGAGAGCATGGCCCCGGTACTCGGAGCGCTCAGAGCAGTAGAGCATCAGCTTGGTCCAGAGGTCAAGGCCGGAGGGCTCGCGGTCGGGGAGCGGGCGGGGGCGGGCCAGGGCCTGACCGTCGCGCCGGCAGACGCGGATCGCCTCCAGGGTGGCGAGGGGCCGGTCGAGGCACTCGTTCAGCTCCTCGAGAGCGGCGGCGATCGGCTCTCGCTGGCCCACCGCGATCGTCATCGCCGGCACGGCGACGTTGGCGCCGAAGAAACGGGCGCGCAGGCGCCGGCCGCGGGAGGTGCCGTCGACGCCGAGCAGGACGGTGGCGCCGGCCACACCGTGGCGGTGCAGCGCCCGCACCACGCCGACATGGGCGGGAACCCCGCCAAGGCGCTCCCGCCGCCCGGTGTAGACGGTCAGTTTCACCTCCTCGTGGGGCTCGTGCTCGGGCCGGCGGCCGGCGCCGGCGAAGCGGGCCCGCTCCAGGGTGAGGAGCCCGTCCCCGGCGATCTCCGCCAACTCGATCGCCACGGCCTCGATCCGCTGGCGACCGTCGACCGCGACGGCGAGCAGGGGCAGGTCCTCGGAGAGCGAGAGCAGGCGATCGGTCTGCAGCCGCTGTCGGGCCCCGAACCCCTCGGCGGCGCGCAGCAGGACGCTGGCGGCCAGCTCGCGACGCTCGAACAGGTCGAGGATCGCCTCGGAGAGGAAGCGGCCGCGGTAGCGATCGTGCTCGCCAAAGTAGAAGGTGAGCTTCAGCGCCTCACCCGCGGCGTCGGCCCGATGCGCGCTCACAGCGCGGCTCCCAGCCAGTGGCCCAGCGCCAGCGCCGCCAGCCCGGCGAGGAGCGAGAGGCCAAGGTTCAGCCACGCCAGCTCGGCGCGCCCGGCCTCTCCCAGCCGGTGGGACTCGAAGATCCAGGTCGAGAAGGTCGTGTAGGAGCCGAGGCCGCCGCCGGCGACGATGGTCAGCGCAGCACCGTGCAGAGCGGCGCCTGCGAGGAGGCCGAGCAGCGCGGCGCCGCTGAGGTTGACGGCGAGGGTGCCGGCCGGGAACGGCCCGGCGACGCGCTGGGCGAGCGAGGTGTCGAGCAGAAAGCGGGCGATCGTCGCGGCGCCGCCGAGCAGCGCGACGGCGATCCAGGCGGGGGCGCTCATCCTGAGATCCTCGTGCGGCGCACCGCCGCGGTTGACAGGTGGATGCAGATGAAGCCGCCGGCGAGGGTCGCGGCGGCGTAGGCGGCGGCCAGTCCGAGCCGGCCCGATTCGAGCATCCCGAACAGCTCGAGCTGCATGGTGGAAAATGTGGTCAGCGCCCCGCAGAAGCCGGTGCCAAGAAGTGGGCGCCGGTAGCTGGAGGGCGGCAGGCGCTCCTGCAGCCGGGTGACGAAGTAGCCGAGCGCCAGCGCTCCCACCATGTTGGCCCCAAACGTTGCCCAGGGCCAGGAGCCGGCGCCGTTCGGCGCGGCCTGAGCCAGACCAACCCTGGCGAGGGCGCCGACCACTCCCCCGGCATAGATGGCCGCCAGCTCACGGCGGTCGAGTCGCGGCAACTGCATTGCACGGGCCTCCTATCAGCGTCAGTGGACGTTGGTAGAGGCCATCAGCGGCAGGACCGCGGTTATGGAGCGAGCCTCATCGCTCTGGGAGTCAGGATTTTAACCGCCGAAGGTCGTGCGAGATATTCATTGAAAGTATCGATGAATCCAGGGTCCGGCCATGGTCGACTTCCGGTGATCGAGTGCTGCACGCCGCTGGCCGGGACCTCGCTCTCCCAGCGGCGGGCCGACCGAGATGGAGTCGGTTCTGAAGGCCCTCGCCGACCCCCACCGGCTGCGGATCGTCAACCTGCTGCTGCCGGCGGACTGGGAGCCGGCCTGCGTCTGCGAGGTGCGCCCGCTCCTCGGCCTCTCCCAGGGCACGGTCAGCCACCATCTCAAGCAGATGCTCTAGACCGGGTTGATCGCGCGCGAGACGCGCGGCACCTACAGCTACTTCAGCCTCGTGCCCGGGGCGCTCGATTCGATGCGCGAGGTCTTCTCGGGGTCGGCGGCTGCGGCCTGCTCGACCGGTGCCGGGAGCGCAATGTCCTACCCTGGAATCGTGCCGTCATCGAGCCCTGGCGTAGAATTGCTCTGGTGGGTCGGCTGCCCGAGCTGGGAACAGGCGCGCCATCTCGTCCGCGAGGAGATGGCAGCCGCAGGCCTTGACCCGGAACGCCTCGAGGTGCGCGAGCTGCGCACGGACGAGGAGGCTGCGCGGGAGGGATTCCCCGGCTCGCCGACGGTCCGCGTCGACGGGCGCGACATCCAGGACGCCGGCGAGGGGCCAATCGGCCTCACCTGCCGTGTCTACCGGCTGCGCGACGGGCGGATCTCCGCCCTCCCCGATCCCGCCGACGTGCGCGACGCCCTGCGGGCCTCGGGGCTCGCTCCGAGCGAGGCGCCCGGCGGCCATGCGAAGCAGGATGCGGTCCGATGAGGGCGAGCGGGATCGGGATCGGCGAGCGCGCGCCGGCTCTGAAACTGCCCGACACTGAGGGCAGCTTCACGAGCCTGCCTACGCCTGGAGAGTCCCAGGCGACGGTGGTGATGTGGACCTGCAACCACTGCCCCTACGCGCTCGCCTGGCACGACCGGCTCGCGGCGTCCGCGCGCGAGTACGCCGATCGCGGCGTCCGCTTCCTGGCGGTCAACTCAAACGACGCCGATCGCTACCCGGCGGACTCGCCGCGAGCGATGGCGGAGCGCTATGACGCCAAGGAGTGGGGAATGCCCTACCTGCACGACGCAACCCAGGAGGTCGCCAGGGCCTTCGGTGCCCGCACCACCCCCGACGTCTTCGTCTTCGACTCCGAGCTGCTTCTGCTCTACCGCGGCGCCCCGGACGCCGACCACCAGGACCCAGCCCAGGGAGCGGCCTGGCTGCGCTCTGCCCTGGAGGCGCTGCTGAGCGGCTCCGAGCCCGACCCGGCCGAAACCGAGCCGATTGGTTGCTCGATTAAGTGGCGCCCATGACGGCGGCGGCTCGCCGCGGCTCGATAAACTCGGGGTAGGCAAT
>DATKRJ010000313.1:0-13153 GCA_035532355.1 Thermomicrobiaceae bacterium
CGCCCAGCGCCGCCTCACGCTCGCGCCATGAGTTCGCCGCGAGCGCTCGCCGCAGGAGCGGCAGCAGCGCCGGTCCGCTCGCGAGCCGGGCGAAGGCGGTGCCGCGCCACTTGGCGTATGGGGCGTAGGTCCGCTCCATCAGGAAGCAGAGGCGCATCAGGTCGCGCACGAGGTCGGCCGCGATGATGGCGGAGCCGGCCTCGTCCCCCACCTCGCCGCAGCGCCCGACGAACGACTCCTGCTGGGCGACGCGCTGCCACTGGACGGCGAGGAGGTAGCGCCAGAGGTCGTCGGGGTAGTAGCGGAGCTTGCGCCGGAGGGCGGTCAGCTCGCCCGTCCCGTCGTGGAAGACGCGGCCGGCAGTCAGGCCGAGCAGCTCCTGCTCCGGGAAGGTGAGCCAGTCGAGCGGCCCCAGCGGGGCCTCGGGCTCGACCCCCAGGAAGTAGCGGCAGTAGCCGCCGACCGTCACCAGCTCGACCATGTGCTCGACCGGGCCGGACGCGAGCCGCCGCATGAGCCGCACGCCGACTTCGTCGGGCGGCGAGAAGCTGGTCGGGAAGCCGAGGAACTCGAGCGGGAGCTCGCGACGCAGCGCGGCGTCGACGGCGGCGTGCTCGTGGGGATGGTCCGCCTCGGTCAGGAAGAGCTGCAGGCGCGGCCCCCAGTGGTGGTCGATGGAGCGCGGCGTGTCGTAGCCCAGCACGTCCGAGCAGTGGCCAACGAGCGCCACGGCGTAGCGCAGCTCGGGGAAGTCGTGCTCCAGGATTGGCCGGACGACCTCGCGGTAGTAACGCTCGGACAACTCGAGACCGGGCACGAACGGCGCGGGAATGGGGGACTCGTTGGGCTGCTCGGCGCCGCCGACCGCGTCGGAGTCGCCGTCATCCCGCGACGGCGCGTCGCCACGCGTTGCCATGCCCGCAACCTCCACCCGTGGTCGACCGGGCCGCCCGCGGTGTCACCGGGGCACCGCGCTCGCAACCGGGCCAACAGGGCGCCACTCTAGCATGGGCACGCCGGTCGAGGACAAGGGGAGAACGCGGGTGCGCCCGGCGGGGGCTCAGCCGTGGACTAGGCCGACCAGGCGAAGGAAGGCCTCGATCCGGTCGAGCTCCCAGCCGCTCAGGTCGACGGTGATCTGGAGCGAGACGTTGCCGCCCGGCCGGGTGATCGTGGCGACCGTGGTGGGCGACCCACCTGGGGCGGGAGCCTGCTCCGCGACGGATGGCGCGGCGGACTGCTCCTCCTGGCGGAGCTCGGCGAGCCGCGGGGCCAGGTCGGGGGACAGGTCGAGCCGGGTGGGCTGGCCGCGGACGCCGCGCCGGTAGCTGCCGAGGCCGGCCTCGTCGGCGAGGCGGAAGTAGAAGGTGCGGGCCTCCTCGACGCGGTTGCGCGGCTGCCCCAGGCGCATGTCGACCTGCCAGACCCGCTCGACCCACGGCCCGTCGAGGACGCTGAGCTCCTCGACGAGCGCCCGCTCCAGGGGGATGGCGTACGGCAGGTAGCGCAGCATGGCTCCGGCGAGCTCCTCGCGCCGCTGCCCCTCGCTGCTGGCATAGGCCACCCGCTCGCCGAGGGGGGTGAGACGCACGTCGCCGCCCTCGTCCCGGACGACGAGCCCCAACTGCTCGACGGCGTTGAGGGTCTCTCGCAGCGCCTCACCGGCGCCCAGGCGCGCCTCGAGCGTCGGCCGGTCGATCCCCTTGCCCTTGGCGTAGTCGAGCAGGGAGGCCATCGCCCGCCAATCGGTTCGATAGGGAAGCATCACGTCGGCCACGTTCACCCCCGGAGGTCCCGCCTCGCAATTGCCACGCGTCAAGTGTTCCACCCCGACGAGCGGCCGTCAAGTGTCAAGCGGACCCCGCCATCTGTCGTCCCTCGGCCACGTGCCGCGACTTCACGAAGCTACGTGGTACACCCGCATACCGGTGAACAGTGCAGCTTGACGTGAGTTCACACACGCATGTCGAACTCCAGCGGCAACCCTGTGGCTCGCGCCGCTTCACGCGCGGCTCCGGCAGCGAACGCCCGCAGTTGCACCGTCCGCCGTCCGGCCGATTTCGGCGACTCGGCGCGGTTCAGATGGCCGAACCACGGCCGCAGAGACACCGCACTCCATACCATGGGCCCAAGTATACGGCACGCCGCGCCCAATGATGCGTGACGCAACGCTTGCAGGCGGTCGCTGAAGGATAGCCACGCACCATCGCGATCCCATTGAGAGACCGCGTGAACTATGCTACAGTAGCGGCGGTGGCCATGGCTGCTAGGTGGTGGGGTCCCCGGGGTTCGATCAATGGGCCGGGAGGTGGTGGTCGGTGCCGGACGACGCTCCCGGGGCGGACAGGGGCGACCGGGACGAGGGGGCCAGCCGGGCGGGCGAGGACGCGCGCCGCCGCGGCTGGTTCTGGCACTGGAACACGATCATCACCCAGTACGCCCCGCTCGTCGGGCTCAAGGGGGTGGGGCTGCTCAACTCCTATACGGTCTGGACCGACCGCCGCGAGGAGTCGCCCCACCGCGGCTACGCCTTCCCCAGCCAGCAGGCCGAGGCCGACTTCTACGGCGAGGACCGCGCCGAACTGATCACCATCAACAAGGTCCTGGTCGCACTCGACCTGATCGAGATCCGCAAGGAGATGGTGCTGCGCGTCGACGGTCAGGGGCGCCGCTGGCGCGTGCCCCACAACCTCTACCGGGTCAAGGACCACCGCGAGGGCTACCTGCTCACGGCGCGCGACGTCCTGCGCGTGGCGGACCTGGCGGCGCGTGACCCCGCCGTCTACCGCTACGTGCGGCGCATCTTCTCGCCGCGCTTCGACCCGATCGACCGGGACAACGTCTGGCACGAGATCCTGCCGGCTGTCCGCGAGTCGGAGATCTGGCAGCGGCTGGCCGCGAAGGCCTCCCGGGACGAGGAGCGGGCCTCGGCGCGCACCAGGGCCGGCCACGTCACCCGCGCGCGAGGCGGTGACAGCGAGTCGGCGCCGGCAGCCGTGGGGAACCCGGCGCGCGCCGGATCGGGGAGCGATGTTGCCGGCACCAACAGCGCTTCGGGCGGCGCCGAGCCCGATGTTGCCGGGACCAACAGAGGTTCCTCGCCGGACGTTGCTCCGGCCAACCATGCTTCGCGCCCTCCCGAGGGGGGCACCGCTGGCGAGACCAACACTGGATCGGAGGAGGTTGTTGCCGGGAGCAACACGACGTACCACCAAGACGCGTCTACTACTACGACAACTACTGTCGCGTCTCTGGATCCGACTTCGGGAGCAGCCGCCGGGCCACCGGGCTCGCCCGGAGCCGGACCGTTGCCCGAACCGTCGGCAGCGGTCCTGGCGTGCTTCACGGCGGCAAACGATCGGGAGCCGTCGCCGCTCGAGCGCCAGCTCCTGGCCGAGCTCGAGCTGGGATACGATGACGCGGCTCGCGCCGCGGGGGCCGGCGGAGCCGAGTGGGTGGCTGCCGCCATCCGGGAGGCGGTCGCCAGCGGGTCCCGCTTCGTGGCCCCCAAGCGCATCCGGGAGATCCTCACGCGCTGGGCGGCCGAACCGCCCCATCAGCTTCGGGCGAGCGGCCCGGCGACGTCGCCGGCGCGGCTAGACCCCGCGGCCGGGCCGGACCTGCCACTGCCGCACGGCACCGGCAGCCGGCGCACCTGGGAGCTGGCGCTGCGGCTCCTGGCGCGGTCGGTGGGCGCGGCCGAGATGGCACGGCTCTTCGACGGCAGCCAGATCGTCGACTACGACGCGGGTACGGTCTCGGTTGCCGTGTCCTCGCTCGAGGCGGCCGAGCGGCTGTCCGGCGAGTATTACGACCTGGTCTCGCGCAAACTGGGTGAGGCGATGCGCCGGCCGGTGCGGGTGCGCTTCCATTCAACGGATGGCGGTCTGCGGGAGCACGCGGTCGCGCCCGAGCGGCCGGCGCCGGTCGCAGCCGCGGACCCGCCGGCGGCCGCGACCATGGCACCGCCGCGCTTCGTTCTCCCGGGTGGACTGACCAATCAGCAGGTCTGGGCGGCGGCGCAGGACGAGTTGCTGGAGCGTCTGAGCCCGGCCAACTTCGAGGCCTGGATCCGGCCGGCCGCCCTCATCGGTGTGGCCGAGGACGGTGCGCTCGTGGTGGGTGTGCCGAACGCGTTTGCCCAGCGCCGGATCGCCGCGCTGCTGCCGCAGGTCCGCGCGGTGCTCGGGGATATCCTGGGCGGGACGGTGGAGGTTCGGATAGCCGTGGCGCGGGATTGGCTGCGTGGCGACGGCGGGGGGCCGGTCGGCGACGGGGAGCTGCCTCCAGGTTCCCCGGCTCTGTGAGCGGGGACGCCCCGGGGCCGGCCGATTGCCTCGCCCCTCGATTCGTGGTCGGGCGGTGCATCGAGGCCGGAACCGCCCGGCGTTCTCCCGCCGCACGGCGGAACGTAGGGGCCGGATTGAATCCGGTATGCGTTGGCGAAGACGCCGGACCGACAGATAGAGCGATTTGCAGAGGAACCGGCGGACCGCCGATCCGGCTGGGGCATGCGGAGTTGGCGAAGCACGGACGCGCGGGAACAAGCCGCCGCGCTGAAAGGCGAAGCCCACTGAAGGGTGCAGAGAACGGGGGCGTGAAGCACGGGCGCGCGGGCGCAGAGCAGGCGCGCTGAAGGACGAAGCCCGCTGATGGTGATTGACGAGTTAGTCCGGTATACGGCGACAAGCGAATCGGCCCGAGATGGCCGGCAGCGCCGCACGGGTGGGCGGCCGTTGTAGTGACGTATTTTGTCAAAGACTATAAGTGGGCTGAGGTCCGGACAATGGTTGTGCGAGGTGCTGTAGGGAGGCCCCTCGAAGGACGCCGCTCCGACAGGTCCGGTTCCGGATGACGGGGGTGAGCACGGCGCCTGGGCCACATGGGCGCGGGAGGGGTGGACAAGATGGGGGAGTACGACGAGGTCGAAGTGCTGGAGCTGTACGAGCGGCTGGCCTCCGGCGGCTCGGGGGCGCTCGCCGGGCTGGAGTCGGCCGACCTGGACGTGAACCTGGTGCGCTTCTCCGCGGGCGCCGGGGTGGCGCCGCACGTCAACCCGGAAGTGGACGTGCTGCTGGTGGTGCTCGAAGGGAACGGGGTGCTGGTCCTCGACGGGGTCGATCGACCGTTGACGGCGGGCACGGCGCTTATCATCCCGAAGGGGGTGGAGCGCGGCGTCCGATCGTCGCCGCAGGGCGAGATCGCCTACCTGACGGTCCACCGGCGTCGCGGGCGTCTCTGGCCGACCTCACGCAGAGGAACCCGGGCCGGCTGAGCCGCGCCGGTACGGCCGCGGCGCCTGCGACATGCGCCGGCCAGCGCGACCACGTCGTCGCCGCGTGTCCCTCCCCCGATCGGCGCCATCGGATCCGCGACGGTCCGTCGCCAGCTCCTGTCCAGGGTAGACACCGGGTGAACGCGGCGCGGCGATGATCATGCTCGACGTCGGAATTCGGGAAGCGACGGGCGCGGCTGCCCCACCGTCGGGACCGGCACGGGAGCCGACCCTGCCTGCGGGCGCGGAACCGGGTGCCAGCGTCAGACTCGATCATCGCGCCCACAACGCCGGCGTCCGTGAGGCTGCCGAAGAAACGTGCCCGCTCCAGCGTGGACAGGGTGAAACGCTGCCCATACATTCCGTACGATGACGTCAACGCCGCGCGTGTTCGCCCTCGGCGACGAGCTCGAGCAGTCGCTCCGGTTGCCCAGCCAGCTCGCGCCGCCGCTCGGGGTCGGTGGCGACCTCCTCGACCAGCCGGGCCAGCAGCGCGTTGACCGTCGCCGGAGTGCCGTGCGCCTCCCCGGCTCGGACGACCGCCCCGTTGAGCCAGGCCACCTCGGTCAGCCCGCGCCCGCGCTCGACGTCGAGCCAGAGCGACGGCCGCTTGCCGCCCCGCCCTCCGGCGACGCGCTCGGCCAGCAGGCGCCGTCCGAGGAGCGGGGGCAGACGCATCGCCAGCGCCAGCAGCGGCACGTCGAAGCCGGGCAGCCGCAGCGTGGGGGTGCCCGCGGCTCGCATGACCCGCAGGGCCTCGAGGAAGGCGGCGCGCTCCAGGCGGAAGAGGCGCGGGTCGGCGAAGATCTCGGCGGGTGGAGTCGCCAGGATCGCGGCGCTGGCGTTCCCCAGGATGTTGAGGAGCAGCTTCGACCACTTGAGCGCGCGGTAGTCGTCGACGACCGGGCTCAGGATGCCGGCACGGGTCAGCCGCGCGCTGAGCGATGCCAGCGCCGGCTCGTCGCGCACCGACGCCAGCGTCACGCCGCCGCCGGACGTCTCCTGGCGGACCGTACCGGCGGCATCGACGCCGATGCTCAGCGTGACTGCCCCTGACGCCAGCCGCTGGATCGCCGGCTGTGCCAGCAGTGTCTCCTCGGTACCGACGCCGTTCTGGAGCGCGACGATCGTGGCGCCGCCCCGACCCAGTGAGACGAGCTCATCGAGCGCCGGGGCGACCGCGTAAGCCTTGGTCGTCAGCAAGACGAGATCGGGCGGTCCTGGCAGCCGGTCCAGGCTGGTGATGGCCAACGGCGCGGCGGAGACGTCGCCGTCCGGGCGCTGGAGTTGAAGGCCGCCGTCGTGGATCGCCTGGACCAGGTCGGGACGGCCGAGGAGAGTGACGTCGGCGCCGCTGGCGGCCAGCAGGCCGCCGAGGAAGCAGCCGACGGCACCGGCACCGTAGACGAGGACCGCGACGCCGCCGGGCGGCTCAGTCCCCACGACCGCCGAGGCCGGTGCTGATCTTGAGCTCGGTGCCGCCGACGAGGCGGCCGATGTTCGCGCGATGCCGGTAGATGGCGACCCCGACCAGCGCCAGGCCGAAGACCCAGTAGGGATCGGCGTAACCCAGCAACACGAGTAGCGCCGGCACCGAGGCCATCATCAGGAGGGAGGCGAGCGAGGCATAGCGGCTGGCCGCGATGACGATGGCCCAGATCAGGCCGGCGAAGAGGGCGACCAGCGGCGCGATTCCGACCACCACCCCAATCGAGGTAGCGATCCCCTTGCCACCGCGTCCCCGCAGGAAGACCGACC
The DNA here is from genome assembly GCA_035532355.1 of Thermomicrobiaceae bacterium. Taxonomy (GTDB): domain Bacteria; phylum Chloroflexota; class Chloroflexia; order Thermomicrobiales; family Thermomicrobiaceae; genus DASSZN01. The sequence goes on from DATKRJ010000313.1 coordinate 7,034, forward strand.
AGTTGTGGCCGGCGATGGCGGCGGCGCCGGCTACCAGGAGCACCCAGAGCGGAAGGCCGAGGGCGTGACCGACCAGCACCGGGAGCAGCCCCTTGAGCGCGTCGCCGAGCAGCGTCAACGCCGCCGGTCCGCGCCCGGCGACGCGGTAGACGTTGGCGGTGCCGATGTTCCCACTGCCGTGGCGCCGGATGTCGACGCCACGCGTGGCGCGGGCGACGATCAAGCCGGAGGGCATCGAGCCCAGCAGATACGAGCCGGTCCAGAGCCCCAGCCGGACGAGATCACCCTCGAACGACGTCATGCGTTCCCTCTCCGCCGCGTCAGGCTACGCGTCCCGGCGGCCATCCCCGACGGTCAGTTGCCCCCTCGAGAGCGTGGGGCCGGACCTGCGCAATCGAGCCATTAAAGCATCCCGCGGCCGGTGCCCGCCAGCCGTCCGTGCCGACCGGTCACCGGCTGCTCTCGGATGCAGCCCGTCAGGCTCCGGCAGCACCGCCGACCGGCCGCAGGCGAGCCACCGCCTGCCGGTAGTCGCGACGCTCGGCATCGCGGTGCGCGGCGTCCCAGCCGAGGGCGCGGCCGGCGACGTCGGCCGCCGAATCAAGCACGTCGAGGCCGACCTGGTCGTCGAGCCCGAGCATCGTCCGGCGCATGAGCACATCCTCCAGGTGCCGCGCCAGCTCCCAGGTCAGGGCGAAGGGGACCTCGGCGGCGAGGCTATCGGAGGCTGGACTGAGCGGACGCCCGAGCGCGGGGTCACGATCGGCCAGGCGCAGCACCTCCCGGGCGAAGGTGCCGTAGAGCCGCACGAGCCGCGCGGCGGTCGCCGGCTCGAGCCCGGAGTCCGGGGCATGCGGGGCATGCGCCACGAAGTCCCGGGCGAAGGCGGCGAAGTCCCGGGTGTTGGCGCCCGGCAGGGGCACGAGCGCCGTGGGGCACGGCGGGGCGGACCGGCCGAGCCGCACGAAGACGCGGTCGGTGACCTCCTCCGCCAGAGCCCGGTAGGTGGTGAGCTTGCCGCCGACGATCGAGAGGAGCCCCTCCAGCTGTGACGCAGGCTCCGCGTGCTGCTCGTGGTCGTGGATGACGTGGCGGCGAGTGATCCCTCCCGGGTCCCCGGTCGCGACGTACGGCAGCGGCCGGACGCCGGCGTAGGCGAAGCGGACGTCGGGCGGGCCGAGCCGGGCGGCCGGGACGACCCGGTTCGTCTCGGCGAGCAGGTAGGCGATCTCGGACACGTCGGGCCGGAGGTCGTCGAGGCTTCCTTCATACTGCAGGTCGGTGGTGCCGATCAGGTAGCGACCGTCCCAGGGGATGATGAAGAAGGGCCGCCCGTCCGCCCGGGCCTCGACGTAGAGGGCGCTCCCCGGCGCGCCCGGGAAGGGGTCGACGACGAGGTGGCTGCCCCTGGTGCCACCGATCAGGCGGCGTGGCGCGAGCGGCCCGAGGCTGTCGAGCACGCGGTCGACCCAGGGCCCGGCGGCGTTGACCGTCACGGGCGCGCGCGCCTCGTGCGTATCGCCGGAGGCCAGGTCGGTGAAGCGGACCCCGCGCACGCAGCCACCCGCAACGAGCAGGTCGTCGACGCGGGCGTACGTCAGCACGCTCGCGCCGTGGTCGCGGGCGGAGAGCGCGTTCTCGAGCGCCAGCCGCTCCGGGAAGGTGACCTGGGCGTCGTGGTAGAGGGCCGCGCCGCGCAGGCCGCGCGGGTCGAGCCCCGGCTCCCGGCGCAGCGTGTCCGCTCGATCGAGCATGTGGTGGGGCGGCAGGCCGCCGTCGCGGGAGAGGAGGTCGTAGGCGGTCAGTCCGGCGCGGATCGTGAGCGGCCCCCGCCGGGCGCCGGCGTAGAGCGGGATGAGGAAGGGGAGCGGCCGGACGAGGTGCGGCGCGATCCGCAGCAGCGCGCGCCGCTCGCGCAGCGACTCGCGGACGAGCCCGACCTCACCGTGCTCCAGGTAGCGCAGCCCGCCGTGGATCAGGCGGGTCGAGGCGGTCGTGGTCGCGCCGCCGACATCTCCCCGGTCGAGGAGCAGTACGCGCAGCCCGCGCATGGCGGCGTCGCGGGCGATGCCGGCGCCGTTGATGCCGGCGCCGATCACGATCAGATCGAGGTCCCGGCGCGCGCGCTCCTCGACCGACGGCCGGGAGCCGTCCTTCGGCATCACCTTCGCCTCTCCCGCTGCCGGCCGCTCCACTGGTCGAGGTTATGTTGCGTTACCGGGAGCCCCGATGGCGTCGATGCGACGCAGGTGGGCGGGCGGCAGAGAACGCCATCCGCCCCTCCCCCTCAGGCCGGGCGCGAGGATCGAGTTTGACATCCGAACCCGGTAATCCCGGGTAGGGGCCGGCCACGGGGGGCCGCCCGGTGCTCGTCGTCCCGGATCCGGGGCAGACACGGGGGTCTGCCCCGACAACCGTCCCGGCGTCAGCCGTCCCTTACCGAGTCCGCGCGTCAATCACAATCGTCGTGCCCTGGTGGGGCAAGCGTTACGCGCCGGCCGGCGGGAGCGCGAGCGCCGGCAGGTTGACCTCCCGCACCAGCGCGTTGAAGCGGGCCACGTCGTCGGCCAGTACCTCGCGCAGCTCGCCGAGCTGCTGGTCGATCCCGGAGGCCAGCTCCGCGTAGGTCTGCTGTGCCTGGTCGGTCGGCTGGGCGTCGGCGGTGTCGACGATCGAGCCCAGCGCGGCCAGCTTGTTGTTGAGCCGGATCGGGAAGTTGAGCGGGTCCTCCATCTCCTTGGACTTGACCTGGATCAGCTCCTCCTCGACCGTCGTGAGGGTCTGGGCGAGCGCCTTCGCCGCCTCGACGACCTGCTCGCCGTTGGGCTGGCCGGCGGCGCGGCGGCTCCAGTCCTCGGCCTGCGTGCGCAGGGCGCGGATCTGGTTAACGGCGTCGTGCGTCTCGGAGAGCTTGTCGCGGATCCTGAGCAGGAGCTGGAACTGGGCCTCGAGCTCCTGCTGGGTCGCCGTGACGCGCGGGTCCTCGATGACTTCGAAGGGCTGCGTCAGCGTCTGGTCGCCGACGGTGAGCCGCACCTGGTAGTGGCCGGGCACGGCCAGCGGGCCGCGGGTGCTGCCGGCCCACAGGATGGCCGGCGGGTCGACGTCGTGGGCGTCGGGGTAGCGCAGGTCCCAGACGAAGCGGTTGGCGCCGGCCTGCTTGGGGATGACCGGGTCCTGCTTCTTCTTGTTGTGGCCGTTCGACTTGCCGACGTCCGCGGGCTTCTCGCTGGAGAAGGAGCGGATCTCCTTACCCTGCCCGTCGAGGAAGGTCAGCCGGACCTCGCCCTCGGGCGCGTCCTCGAGCCAGTAGCCGACGACCGCGCCGGCGGGTGGGTTCTGGCCCGCGTCGAGGAAGATCTGCTCGTCCTTGCTCGCCCGGTAGGTGATGACCGGCGAGCCGCCGGCCGCCACGTAGTCGCGCCGGACCTCGCTGGGCGCGGGGAAGCGGCGGAAGCCGCCGCGGTAGCGGACGACCGGCTGGGGCGCGAAGAGGTGGGCCGGCTCGGCGGCGATCGCCGGGCTCACCTGCCGCAGGGTCGAGAGGTCGTCCAGGATCCAGAAGGCGCGGCCGTGGGTGGCGGCGACCAGGTCGTTCCCCTTGACCGTCAGGTCGTGGATGGCCGTCACCGGTAGGTTGAGCTGCAGCGACTGCCAGCAGCCGCCGTCGTCGAACGAGACGTAGAGGCCGTTCTCCGTCCCGGCGTAGAGGAGGCCGGGACGCTCCGGGTCGGCGCGCACGGCGCGGGTGAAGTCGTGGTCCGGGATGCCGGCCGTGATCTTCGTCCAGGTCTTGCCGTAGTCGGACGTCTTATAGAGGTAGGGCGCGCGGTCGTCGAGCTTGTAGCGGGTGGCGGCGACGTAGGCCGTGGCCGCGTCGTAGGGTGAGGGCTCGATGAGCGAGACGAGTGCCCACTCGGGCAGCAGGTCGGCCGGCGGGGTGACGTTCTGCCAGGTGGCGCCGCGATCGCGCGAGACGTGGATCAAGCCGTCGTCCGAGCCGACCCAGATGACGCCGCGCTGCAGGGGCGACTCGGTGAAGGCGAAGATCGTGCCGTAGTACTCGACGCTGGTGTTGTCGCGGGTGATCGGCCCGCCGGACGGACCCTGCTTACCGGGCTCGTTGCGGGTCAGGTCGGGGCTGATGACGTCCCAGCGCTGGCCCTCGCTCGTCGTGCGGTGGACGTGGTTGGAGCAGACGTAGAGCACGTTGGGGTCGTGGGGCGAGAGCACGATCGGGTAGGTCCACTGGAAGCGGTAGCGCAGGTCCTTCGCCGACCAGCCCATGTGGTTCTCGGGCCAGGCCATGATGTTGCGCGACTGGTGGGTGCGGTGGTCGTAGCGGGTGAGCAGGCCGCCGTAGCTGCCGGCGTAGACCACGTTCGGCTCGTCCGGGCGCACGGCGATGTAGCCCGACTCGCCGCCGCCGATGGGGTACCAGTCGCCGGCCACGATGGCGCCGGCGTCGGAGCGGCTAGGGCCGGAGAGGGTCGTGTTGTCCTGCTGGGCGCCGTAGACGCGATAGGGTACCTGGCCGTCGGTGACGACATGGTAGAACTGCGCGGTCGGCTGGTTATAGATAGTGGACCAGGTGTCGCCGCCGTTGAAGCTGACGCAGGCGCCGCCGTCGTTGCTCTCGATCATGCGCCGCGGGTTCCGCGGGTCGATCCAGAGGTCGTGGTTGTCGCCGTGGGGCGTGGGGATGCTGGTGAAGCGGCGACCGCCGTCGTTGGACTTCCAGAGGTGCAGGTTCTGGACGTAGACCGTCTCGGGATCGGCCGGGTCGGCGAAGACGTGCATGTAGTACCAGGGCCGCTGGCGCAGCGCCGGGTCGTCGTCGAGCTTGATCCAGTTCTCGCCATAGTCGTCGGAGCGGTAGAGCGCGCCGTCCTCGGCCTCGACCAGCGCCCAGACACGGCCGGGCCGCGCGCCGGAGGCGGAGACGCCGATCTTGCCGAGGACCCCCTTGGGCAGCCCGGGCTTGCGGCTGATGTCCTCCCAGGTGTCGCCGCCGTCGGTGGAGCGGAAGAGCCCGCTCCCCTCGCCGCCGCTGGTCATGGTGTGCGCCTCGCGGCGGGCCTCCCAGATACTGGCGTAGAGGACGCGCGGGTTGGTGGGGTCCATCGACAGGTCGACCGCGCCGGCGTCCGGGCCGCGGTAGAGGATCTTCTCCCAGGTCTTTCCGCCGTCGCCGGAGCGGAAGACGCCGCGCTCCTCGTTGGGGCCGAAGATGTGACCCAGGGCGGCGACGTAGACCAGGTCGGGGTCGTGGGGGTGGATGCGGATCTCGCCGATGGCGCGGCTGTCGGCCAGCCCGACGTGCTGCCAGGACTTGCCGCCGTCGCTGGAGCGGTAGACGCCGTCCCCCTCCATGACGTTGCCGCGGATGGTCGTCTCGCCCATGCCGGCGTAGACCACGTTGGGGTCGGACTCGGCGACGGCGAGCGCCCCGACGGTCGAGGCCTTGAAGAAGCCGTCGGAGACGTTGAGCCAGGTGGTGCCGGCGTCGGTCGTCTTCCAGACGCCCCCGGCGCAGGCGCCGAAGTAGAAGGTCCCCGCCTCGGACGGGTGCCCGGCGACGGCGACGACGCGGCCGCCGCGGAACGGCCCTATCAGCCGCCACTTCATGGCGCCGTAGAGCCTCGGGTCGACGGCGGGCTGGGTGCTGGCTCCGCGGGACGCTCCCTGATCGACTGACATCGCTTCCCCCTCCGCTGAATCCGGTACCTGTACCCGGGCGGCATGGTAGCACCGCCGGACGCGAGCGCGGAACCCGGTGGCGGGTGTCGGAGAACGTGTCGGGTCGGCATGGAGAGGGAGTCGATCAGCGCCGGGCGGCGCTGAACCGCCGCGCTATGGGACGAAGCCGGCCGAGGCCGGCTGGAGATGCCGGATTGTCGGGGGCGCGACCGATCGCGGTGGCCCATCCGGTCGAGCAGGATGGCCGCGATTGGCTTCCTCTCCCGATCGGCTATACTGACCGCGAAGACAGAACAAACAGACGGCGTGCGGCTCCGGACGAATTCGCTGTCGCGTCAGGTGCGTCATGGTCGAGCAGGTCGATGCGGTCGAGCCGATCCGACCCCGCCAGCCCCCGGTCGTCGGGCGGGAGCGGGAGCG
>DATKRJ010000314.1:0-5523 GCA_035532355.1 Thermomicrobiaceae bacterium
GCCGTCGTCTTCGTGCTGGCCGCGGCGCAAGCGGTGGCCAGACACCGGCTGATCAGTCGCTGGCTCACGGTGCCGGTGGCCGGACTGAGCGCAGCGGCGCTGCTGCTGACCTACTCGCGCGGCGCATGGCTCGGCGCCGCCGCTGGGCTGGCCGTACTGGCGCTGCTGCGCTACCGCTGGCTCGTTGCACCGGGGCTTCTGCTGGGTGTGCTCGTGCTCGCGGTCGGTCTGGGCGCGAGCTTCCTCCACCGGCTGTGGCTGGGCCTGACGCTGCAGGACCCCGCGACCAAGCTGCGGCTGCAGGAGTACCAGAACGCGCTCGCGATCATCCGCTCACATCCGTTCTTCGGGGTAGGTTTCGGCGCGGCACCCTCGATCTTGCAGCAGACCGGGGTCTCGAGCATCTACCTGACGGTGGCGGAGGAGGCGGGCTTCCTGGGGGTGGCGGCGTTTCTGGTGGCGGTCGGCTCGGTCGGGCTTGCCGGGCTTCGACACTGGCGACGGACGCGGGAGTCCGCGGCCGGCGACCTGCAGCTGGCGCTGCTGGCCGCCCTCGCTTCGGCGTTGATGGTAGGCGTCTTCGACCACTACTACTTCGACATCACCTTCCCGCACATGGCGGCCCTCTTCTGGACCGTGTGCGGGCTGATGCTCGCGCTGGCGCGGCCGCCAGGCGTCCCGCAGGGCGCCGTTGACGCTGCCGGGACCCTGTGCTAGGGTCCGACGGCGGGAAGGGGACGGGGAGCGCGGGTGCGGATCGTCGCGTACTTGCTGGCCGCGGGTCTCGCGGTCGTCGTGCTCGCCAGGCTAATCCCGGGCGAGGTCAACTACACGTCACCGAGCGCCGTGGTGGTGTTCGCGATCGTGCTCGGGGTGCTCAACGCGCTGGTCCGTCCAGTGCTGCAGCTGATCGCACTGCCGCTGAGCTGCCTGACCTTCGGGCTGGCGGCGCTGCTGGTGAACGCTCTGGTGTTCTACCTGGCGGCCTGGCTGAGCATCGGGATCCACGTCACCTACCTGGGTGCCCTGGCGGGCACGCTCACGGTCGGTCTGTTGGTCGGCATCCTGCACCGGGTCTTCCGGGCAAGTCGTGGTTGGTGAGGAGCGCGCCATGGCACGCAACTATCCGGTCGGGGTCTTCGCGCCGGTGGCCACCGTTTTCGGTTCCGATGGCGAGCTGGCGCTGGATCAATTTCGCTCGAACCTCGAATGGTACGCGACATCCGCGCTCGACGGCGTCGCGATCATGGGGTCCAACGGTGAGTACCCCAGCCTGACCACCGACGAGAAGTTGGCGCTGATCGAGGTCGGCGTCGACGCCATCGCCGGACGCAAGAAGGTGGTCGCGGGCACCGGTACCGAGTCGACCCGCGCGACCATCCAGTTGACCAGGGCCGCCGCCGCACTGGGGGCGGACTTCGCGCTGGTCGTGACGCCGTACTACTACAAGCCACGCTACGACAGGGCCGCCTACGTGCGGCACTATCACGCGGTGGCCGACGCCTCGCCGATTCCGGTCATTGTCTACGTGATGGCCGCCTACACCGGGGTCGACCTGCCGGTCGATACGGTCGTTGAGATCGCCAGCCACCCCAACATCGTGGGCATCAAGGACAGCGGCGGCAACGCGCCCAAGGTCGGCGAGATGGTCGCTCGGACGCCGGACGATTTCGCGGTGCTGGCCGGCTCGGCCAACTTCCTGTACGCGGCGCTCTGTCTCGGCGGCACGGGTGGCATCCTGGCGCTGGCCAACGTCGTGCCGGACCTCTGCCAGCAGATCGTGCGCGCGTTCCACGCCGGTGACCACGAGGCGGCGCGGGCGATGCAGTTCCGCCTGCTCGAGCCCAACGCCGCGGTCACCACCCGCTTCGGGATCGCCGGGCTCAAGGCGGCGATGGACATGGTCGGCCTGCACGGGGGTGACCCGCGTCCACCACTGCAGCCGGCGAGCGACGCCGAGCGCACGCAGGTCCGGCGAATCATGGAAGAGGCCGGGATCCTTGCCCGCGTCTGAGGACCCGGAGGTCTTCGCCACGCCGATCGTCCTCGGCGTGGTCGCGGACACCCACCTCACCGCGAAGCCGCGACCGCTCCTGGAGCCCCTCGTCGAGGGGCTCCGCAATGTCGACCTGATCCTGCACGCGGGCGACATCAACACGCCCGAGGTGCTGCGGCTCTTCGAGGCGCTGGCCCCGGTGCGCGCCGTGGTCGGCAACAACGACGTCGCGGAGCTGCAGTGCACGCTGCCGCGAGTCCGGCGTTTCCAGTTCGGACGCTTCAGCGCGGGGCTCATGCACGGGCACGATGTCGACGGCCTGACCGCTCACCAGGCCGTGGTGCGTGAGCTTGCCGGGAAGGTCGACCTTGCCATCTTCGGCCACAGCCACCGGTCCCTCCGCGGTTCGGAGCACGGCACGGTGCTGTTCAACCCCGGGTCGCCGACACAGCGGCGGTGGGAGCCGCGGGCGTCCTTTGGGATCATCCGGATCGACGACTCGGTGCACCCCGAGCTCCGCTTCTTTTGAGGACGCCGCCGGGACACTCGCTGGCTGCTCGGCTGCCGGAGCCAGTGGCTCACATGCCTCAGTCGGGAGGCTCGGCGGCGCGTGCGCTCTGCCGGAGGTTGCGGACGGACTGCTCCAGGTCTGCCCGGCTCAGGTTCTCGAGGATCACCGGGCCGTGGAAGTCTCGTGCCGCCAGCAACCGTAGCAGCCCGTCCGTGTCGACGAGCTCTCCCGGTCCGCCGAGCGCCCGGTGGTCGGTGCGCTGCTTCAGGTTGACCCCGAGGGCGTGCTCGCGGACGCCGTGGATGTGGAGTTGACGAATACGCGGCAACCAGCGACCGACGAAGTCCACTGGGTCGGTGCCGCGAACCACCAGATGGGCCACGTCGCAGCAGACGCCGAGCTCGTGCCGCTCCACCAGCGCGGCCTGCCACTCGAACGGGAAGCCCTCCATCGTCTCCACGGCCAGTGGCGCGCCGGGGACCCGGTCGCGGAGGTCGGTGAACGAGCGGTCCATTCCGCCGAGCATGAGCTGGACCCAGAGGCTCTGCTCCGGATGGGCGACGCCGGGCGCGACTTCGTTGCCAAACGGGCCGGTGGCGTGCAGGGCGAAGCTGGTCACGTCGATGGTCGCGGAGAGCTTGACGGCGGTGACCACGGCGTCGACGCTGGCGCGTCGGGTAAGCTCATTGGCGGCGCTGAGATCCACCCAGGCATAGGGCAGGTGGGCCGTGACCGCGAAGGCAAGACGCTGCTGGAGTCGGGCCACCTCGTCGAGGAGCGCCCGGTCGACGACGCCCGGATAGAGGAAGATGCCGTCCAGGAAGAGCTCGACAGCCTGCAGCCCGAACCCAGTGACCAGTTCCTCCACCGCGGCGAGGACCCTGGCGCGGGGATTCTCCGGCCGGCGCGCGAACTCCTCGGCCAGGATCGACTGGATGCTCGCACCAAGGAGTGTCACCTGACTACCCTCCCGACCGCCGCGGTCGCCGCTCCGCGGCTTATACCGCACTCCGGGCCGGCGGGCCACCATGCTTGCCGGCCGGCGGGCCGGCGCTCGACAAGGCGCAACCACGATGGGCCAGGCCGGCGATGATGGGAAGGCGACGCGCAAGACGGCCCAGCAGGCGGCTGGCGAAGTTCCCCGGAGGTCAGAGACACGTTCTCACGGCCCTGTTGGTCGCCTCCATCGCGCTGGCCGGCTGCGGCGGGCCCGCGCAGTTGACGGCCACCCAGATTCCGACGGCCGGGGCCACGATTTCAACTACCGCGGCGGCGTCGAGCACGATACCGCCGGCGGCGCAGGGCTCTACGCCGGCCGTTGGAGCCTCCCCGGGGCCCAATCCGGTGCAGCACGTGTTCCTGATCGTGATGGAGAACAAGGAGTACGACCAGATCATCGGGAACGCGAGCGCTCCGTATCTCAACCGCCTCGCGTCGCAGTACGCCGTGGCCGACCAGTACTACGCGGTGACCCATCCCAGCCTGCCCAACTACCTGGCGCTGTTCGGCGGTGACACCTACGGAATCCGCTCCGACTGTACCGACTGCTTCGTCAACCAGCCGAACCTCGCCGATGCCCTCGACGCGGCCGGCAAGACCTGGAAGAGCTACCAGGAGGACCTGCCGAGCCCGTGCTTCCTGGGGGCCCAGTCAGGGGAGTACGCCCTGAAGCACGACCCGTTCCTCTACTACCAGGACATTCGTGACAATCCGGCGCGCTGCCGTCAGGTCATGCCGCTCACCCAGCTGACCGCGGACATCGCGGCGAACCAGGTGCCGAACTTCGCGTGGATCACGCCCAACCTGATTCACGACATGCACGACGGCACGGTGGCGCAGGGCGATGCCTGGCTGGCGAGCTTCGTGCCGACCATCCTGGCGTCGTCGGCCTGGAAGGACGGGGGCCTGCTGGTGATCGTGTGGGACGAGGGTTCGTCCTCGGTGGGCTGCTGCGGGGTCAGCGGTGGCCGCGTGCCGCTGCTGGTCATCTCACCGAACGGGCCGTTCGGCTATCACTCGCCGGTTCCGGCGACCCACTACGACCTGCTGCGGGCGGTAGAGGACCTGTGGGGACTGCGCGAGGTTGGGTTGACCGCCGGCTCCGGCGTGCAGGGCCTGCCGGACCTGATCAAGTAGCAGCGGAGGGGTTCCGGATCCGGTTGCGAGGGTTCTCAGCAACCGCCGGAGCCACGCTTGATTGGTCGCCCGGCGTCTCGCTCCCGTCCTGGATAACCCCCCGCAGGTTGCCCTGTATCATGAACTGCCCTACCCGGCGATACTGGCCGCCACCGCTCACTTGGGTACACCGCTCGGACTGGATCGAGAAGGAATGGGTAAATGACACGCATCCGCTGGCTCACGATCGCCGCGCTGCTGCTGGTCGGCCTGTTGATGCCGCTGGCGACCGGCGCGGCGGCGCCGGCCTTCGCCAGCGACGCCTTCCAGCGCACCTGGGCCCGCACCGACCAGCCGGTGGCCTCCGGGGCGGTCAGCCGTACCTGGATGTGGGGACCGCAACCCGACAGCGCCCCGCTGACCGAGTCCTACTCCGAGGCGCCCGGCGGCAAGCGCACGGTCCAGTACTTCGACAAGACCCGCATGGAGGACAACAGCTACCGTGCCTCCAGCCCCTGGGACGTCACCAACGGGCTGCTGGCCGAGGAGTTGATCACCGGCCGCATGCAGCTGGGCGACACCACCTTTGTGCAGTACGCCCCGGCGCAGGTCAACGTGGCGGGTGACCCGAACGACCCGCAGGGCCCGACGTACGCCTCGTTCAGCGGGCTGATGGCCGCCGGGGCGCCGGCCGACGGCGCGACCATCACCCAGACGGTCGACCGCGCCGGGCAGGTGGGGAGCGACCCGGCGCTGGCCTCGGCCGGGGTGACGGCCCGCGACGTCGGGGCACTGACGCACCACGATGTGGCGTCGGTCTTCTGGGACTTCATGAACAGCTCGGGCCTGGTCAGCGTCGCCGGCCAGACCGTGTCCGACCATCTGTTCGTGAACCCGTACT
>DATKRJ010000315.1:0-2329 GCA_035532355.1 Thermomicrobiaceae bacterium
AGGGGGCCGCCCCTACAGATTCGACGCGTTGTGCGATGTCGGCCGTTGCCTCGCCCAGGACGATGATCCCATGGACGTGGTTCGGCATGACTGCGAAGGCGTCGATCTCCACGCCCGTATAGAACGCAGATAGTTCCTCCCACACGTTCTCCACCATCTGTCCGGCTGCGGTCAGGTCGATCACCCCATCCGCGATATCGCCGAAGAGGCGGACACGGTTCTGCGTGCACACGGTGACGAAATACGCGCCAGGCTGGCGGTAGTCGTAGCCCCGCAATCGCAGAGAGCGCCGGCGAGGTTGTTCGCGATGCAGACTCAAGCCAGGACCTCCGTCTCGGACCGTTTCCCACTCCTATCATGGCACGTTATCGTGATTGCGGGCCGACCACGTAAATCGGAGCCCGCGCGTAGGGGCGGCCTCCTGTGGCCGCCCGATCTTGGCCGACGGCGGGAGCCGGGGTAGACACGGGGTCGTAGGGGCAGACACGGGGAACGGGGGCAGACACGGGGGTCTGCCCCTACGCGACGCGATGGACCGCGTGCCTTCCACGGCGCGCGGGGCGGTGTTACGATGCGGCGCGTCGTCGTTCGAACCGAGGATGTGCAGTGGAGGGCAGCAGGCATGCCGGAGCAGATGACCGTGACCGTCGAGCGCAACGTCGCCGTCCCGATGCGCGACGGCGTGAACCTCTTCGCCGACGTCTACCGGCCCGCCGGCCCCGGCCGCTTCCCGACGCTGCTGCAGCGCACCCCGTACGACAAGTCGAACCCCGGCGCGCTGAGCTCGTTCTTCCTGCGCGCGACCGCCGCCGGCTACGCCGTCGTGTCCGAAGACGTGCGCGGCCGCTTCGCCTCCGAGGGGGACTTCTTCACCTTCGTCCACGAGCGCCAGGACGGCCACGACACGCTGGCCTGGCTGGTCGAGCAGCCCTGGTGCGACGGCAGCGTCGGCATGTTCAGCCAGTCCTACGTCGGCATGACCCAGTGGCAGACGGCCCTCTCCGGCCACCCGGCCCTCAAGGCGATGGTCCCCGGCGTGACCGCCGACGACTACCACGACGGCTGGGCCTACCAGGGCGGGGCGTTCGAGCTGTCCTTCAACTACTCGTGGGTCATCTCGAACCTGATCCTCAACACGATCAAGCGGCGGGAGAAGACCGACCCGTCGGCCGCCGAGGACTACCAGGCGGCGCTCTCCTGCTGCGACGACCAGACGGAGCAGTTCAAGCACCTGCCGCTGGCCGACCACCCGCTGGTGGCGAAGTACGCCCCCTACTACCAGGGCTGGCTGGAGCACCCGACCTACGACGAGTTCTGGCAGGGGCTGGACGTGTCGCGCGGCCACGAGCGACTGTCCGTGCCGTCGCTCAACATCGGCGGCTGGCACGACATCTTCCTGAAGGGCACGATCGGGAACTTCACCGGTATGCGGGCCAACGCGGCCACGCCCGAGGCGCGCGCCGGCCAACACCTGCTGATCGGCCCCTGGAACCACGGCGGCATGCGCGTCGGCAATCCGATCGGCGAGGTCGACTTCGGCATGCGCTCCACCGGGGCCGAGGTCGACGTGGACGGCATGCACCTGCGCTGGTACGACCGCTGGCTCAAGGGGATCGACAACGGCGTCGACCGGGAGCCGCCGGTGCGCATCTTCGTGATGGGGATCAACCAGTGGCGCTCCGAGGGGGAGTGGCCGCTGGCGCGCACCGACCGGCAGGACTGGTTCCTGCACAGCGGCGGCTCGGCCAACGCGCTCAAGGGCGACGGCAGCCTGTCGCGACAGGACCCCGGCGCCGAGCCGCCCGACAGCTACGTCTACAACCCGCGCAACCCGACGCCGACCATGGGCGGCGGGCTGTGCTGCAACCACGTCTTCAGTTACGGCGGAGCCTTCGAGCAGCGGTCGGTCGAGGAGCGCGAGGACGTGCTGGTCTACACCTCGGAGCCGCTCGCCGAGCCGCTGGAGGTCACCGGGCCGCTCGAGGTGGTGCTCTACGCCGCGTCGAGCGCGCCGGACACCGACTTCACGGCCAAGCTGGTCGACGTGGCGCCCTGCGGCTGCACGCGCAACCTGAACGACGGGATCATTCGGGCGCGCTACCGCGACTCGCAGCGCGAGGGGACGCTGCTGACGCCGGGCGAGGTCTACCGCTACGCGATCGACCTGGTAGCGACGAGCAACGTCTTTCTGGCGGGGCACCGGGTGCGGGTGGAGATCGCCAGCAGCAACTTCCCGCGCTTCGACCGCAACCCGAACACGGGCGAGCAGCCGGGCACTGGCACGGAGATGGTCAGCGCGCTGCAGACGGTGCTACACACGGCGGAGTAC
>DATKRJ010000316.1:0-4651 GCA_035532355.1 Thermomicrobiaceae bacterium
CGCCAGCAGCGGATCGAGCGCCTTGAGGTTGGCGCGCAGCTCCTTGAGTCCGGTGTAGACGATGCCCGGGTTCCGCGCGCTCATCTGGGCTCCTTTGTCTGGGCCAATGTCTACGGCGTGGCGTCCGAGGTTACGTAGGCGATGGTGATAATCGGGTCGGTTCCGTCGTCGGTCGCCTGCCAGGGCATCTTCTCCTGGACCACGCCCATGCCCGCGACCATCGGCTCGCCGCCCGGCGAGTAGACCATCTGCGGGATGGTGATGTTGAGCGCGTGGGTGCCGTTGGCGAAGTTGAGCGCCACCGTCGTCACGAGGGTGCCGGCGACGAGGTCGCCGTGGCGCACGAGGTCCTCGAGCTCGAAGTCGAAGGAGCCGCTGATCTTCAGCTCGTTGTTCGCCAATTGCTCCTTTTTGACGTTGCCGAGCCCGCGGCGCGCGACGTCCAGGCCGGTGTCGATGTCCAGCTCCGCGGCCTTGATGAACTGCGTCACGCCGCCGATCGTGAGCGAGCCGTCGACGAACGCCAGCGGCACGCCGAGGGCGGCGTAGGACTTCGCGGCCAGCGGCTGGGTCGTGTCCTCGGTCTTGAAGTCCCAGCTGATCGTCGCCTTGAGCGCCGCGTCGAGCGCCGCCGCCAGCTTGACCTTGGTCACCTTGCCGCCGGTGTAGCTGAACGGCTCCACGGTGCCGGAGATCGCGGGCCGCCCGATCTGGACGACCGCCGACATGCCCTTGAGGCCCACCGTGTCGGGCGTGAAGGTGTGGGTGTAGGGGTCGGCGACGCCCGTGGTCGCCACCGCGCCCAGCCAGCGCTTGAACATCAGGCCGAAGCCGGCCGTCATCACGTCGTGGACCGTGTCGCCGGCGGCGCCGGTGACGAAGGTCCTCACGTGGTCGCCACGCTGGGTGCGCGCCCGTCCCAGCCCACGCGACAGGATCTGCTTGGGAGTGGCCTTGATCGTCTCGGAGTCGAACTCTAGGAACCTGGTCGGCGGAACGTAGGTCCCCCACGTCACCTCGTCGACCATGCCGAACTGCGCGTCGAGGCCCGTGCCAAATCCGACCATCAGCTCTCACCCGCTTCCGTCGTGGACGGCGCGGCGGCCTTTGCGGCCTTGGCGGATGTCTTGTCCGCCACCGCCGCGTCGGCCGCCGCCGCCGCCTCCCAGGTGCCCTGCGCGAGGAGCAGCCGCGCGTGGTCGTCGGGGATCTCGACCGTCCCGCCGCGATCGACCTGGGCCTCGCCGCCGGCGGGCAGCGGCACGGCGACCCGCGCGTGCGGGCCGGTGTATTTCAGAAGCATCGTTCCTCCTTGGGAGATTAGCTGGCGCTGATACGCGCCTCGAAGGCGAGCTTGAAGCTGACGCGCGCCACGCGGTTTCCGTTGCCGTCGATGCCGTAGTCCTCATCGCGGTCGATCGACTTGGGCATCAGGAGCAGGCCGCCGATGTGCGGATCCGTCTGGATCTGCTCGAGGAGCTCGTTCCAGATAGCCTCCGCCCGGTCCCGGGCGGCCTTGATGACCGTCTCGCCCGCGCCGGGCTTGCGCACGACCCAGACGAATCCCTCGAGGTCGTAGTCCTCGGTGATCGAGCGCCGGCCCATGCCGGCCCAGGTCGCGGTGACGTGCACCGTCTGGAATTGGATCGACTCGTCGCCGCCGTCCTCGCCGACCCAGCCGGTGAAGACGCCCACGCCGCTGAGGCCGGGGCGCGCGATCAGCTGCGTGCGCAGCTCGTCGAGAACCGGGCCGACGCTGGTGACGATGGTCATCCGAACGACCGGGTGCGCTCGTTGAATCTGGCCAGGACGGAATCGACCCGCGGGATGCCGTAGTACGAGCCGCGGAGGCCTGGCGTGCTCAGCACATACGAGCCCTCCGGCGTCTGCATGGAGGTCGCGCGGTCGGGCAGGTTACTGGCTACCGCGCCCACGGCGCCGGATGCGGCCAGGATGAGCGCGGCGCGCCGGATGGGCAGCGGCACCTGACGGTAGCCGTGCTCGACGCCGATGCGGACGTTCTGGAACGCCGGCCAGAACGGGACGCCCAGCTCGTGCAGCAGCACGCCGTGCCGGTCGGTAAACGTCAGGCTCATCTCGGTCGTGTCGTAGGCCTCCCAGGTGGTGGTGCCGATGGTGCGGACCTCGATCGAGCGCACCGTCACCTCTTTGAACTTGCGCAGCATGAGCGTCTGGGTGCCGCGGCCGTCGTAGTATTCGAACGCGAAGCGCGGGATGAACGAGACCCCGCAGATCTCCTCGAAGTCATCCTCGATCCGCTGCCGCACCTCTTCGAGCACGTCGTCGGGGTAGTCCGACGCCGAGGCGAGCTGCCCGCGGTCCACCGCGCGGGCGTCACTCAGCGAGAAGATGCGCTGTCCCACGATCTCGGCGTAGGTCGTGACCGTGCCCTCCGTGGGGCTCACCCAGACGGCGGTCAGCTGGTCGAGCTGCGCCGTGTCCGTCGTGGTGAGCGCCAGGGTGCGGGCCGCGGCGCCCGTGCCGGCGGTCGCGGTGCCGGCGGCGTACAGCGCGGTGCCGTTGGCCGTGGTGACGCCCACGGTGACGGTTCCGGGGTCGACGACCGTGCTCCCGTCGAAGAAGGTGACGGAGAGCGTGGCCGGCGTCCCGGCGAGGAAGCGCTGGTAGCCGCCCGGCTCGACGAGCGCCATCTAGTAGATGACCTCTTCCATCGTCGCCAGCGGCGTCGGCGGCAGGTAGTCGGCGTCGGTGCCGATGACCAGGCCCGCGATCAGCGCGGCCGCCGTGGCCGGCGTGATCAAGAGCGCCACGAACCCGAAGGCGTTGGCCGTGTCGAGCTCGTCGGCGCGGCAGTTGATGACCGACTGCTCGTCCCCATCGGTCGCGGCGACCAGCTGCGTGATGGCCTTGCCGGTGATGTCCTTGGCGGACGTGCCGGCGTTGTCGGTCGCCTGCTGCAGCTTGGCGTCCACCGTGCCGGTCGCCGTGATGGCGCCCGTGAGCACGACGGCTTCGATGGCGCCATAGACGGACATGTCGACCCAGGTCGACGTCTGCACCGTGGTCGCCGACTGGGGGTTGATCACGCCAGCCACGACCGCGAGCTGGCTGGGCGGGATGTTCGGATTGAAGAGCATGGTACCTCCATATCGGGGCTGTACGAGCCGTTCCATCGCGTGCCTACGCGCGCGTAGCCAAGCCCACGAAGTGCGACCGAGAATTGGTCCCCTTGGCCGCCGCGATGGGGGCCGACAGCAACGGCTGCCCGCCGAAGCGGAAGGTCCAGCGGAACGCGTCGATGTTGTAGTCGAAATAGAGATGCATGGACGACGCGAACGCCGGGTCGCTGGTGCGGCGGTAGGCCGCGTAGCCGTCCGGGTTGATCAGCAAGATGTCCCCCTGCGTGCCGAGCGCCTCGCAGTGCTCCGACAGGTAGACCGGCATGCCCAGCAGCATCCCGCCCGGGCCGGTGAAGAACCCGGACGGCGGGATCCAGATCGGCTGGTAGGCGATCGACATGGTCATGAGCTGCGGGAAGACGTCGAAGTGCGCCAGCCAGAACGCCTTGCTCGCCGGCGTGCGGATCAGGCGCGAGTACATGTTGGCCACGTTGGCCGCTACCACGGTGGCGGCCGTCTGTGCCACCTCCTTGGCCTGGGACACGATCGCGCCGGAGTTGAGGAATCCCTGGGGCTGCGCGACGCCGGTGCCGCGCACGAAGGCTTCGCCGACCTTCCAGCGCGTGGCGGCCGCGGACTTCGCCGTCAGGCGGTCCTGGAGGCCGGCCACGTCCTGCAGCATCTCTTCCGTCGCCAGGACGAAGACATACAGCTCCCAGAGACGAGTGCTCCGCCCGTCGGTGACCAGCTTGGTGGGGGTCATCTGCTGGCCCTCACCGCGCCAGTTGGCCTGGATGCCGAGCCCCGACCAGACCGTCGTCTGATCGAGCAGGATCTGCACGGCGTTGGAGCTGGTCGGCTTGGGTCCGAGCAGCTGCATCACGTCCTGGTCCACCTCGAGCGCGTTGACCAGGTCGATGATGGTGGTACTGAAGTCCGGCGGGACGGTGTAGCCGTCGCCGGAGCTGCCGCCGGTCTCCTGGTGGAAGTCCGACGGCGCGGCCACGTAGTTCAGCCGCGGGTCGAACGCCTCGCCCGGCTTGAAGGCCGAGCGCACCGAGAGCGCGAAGTCCGCCATGCTGGTGAAGCCGCGCTTGGGGTCGTCCTCGACCCGGTCGCGGATGCCGGTCACGTTCGCTCGTGACGGCGCCGGCGTGGGCGGCTCGACCGAGCGCAGCATGTCGCGATGCTCCTCCTCGGCCTCGATCAGCTGCCGGAGCTCGTTGACCTCCGTCTTGATGGCCATGTAGCGGCCGGCGGCCTCGTCCTTCAAGGGGAAGGCGTTCGCGGCCTTGCCGTCCTGCACGAGGCGGTCCGCCTCGGCCACCAGGTCGGCCTTCCGCTGCACCCATCCCCGGTACTCGTTCCGCAGAGCAACCATGCGTCCTCCTATTGGCTGCGCATGAGCCAAATCTCGTGCTCGATCGTCTCGAGCTCGCCAATATCCACCGCGGTCAGCTCGTGTTCCTCGAGCTCGGCCTTGACCCGCGCGCGCCCCTGACCGCTCGACAGGCGCGACACCGTGTCCCCGAGAGTGGCGACGCGGTCGG
>DATKRJ010000317.1:0-11987 GCA_035532355.1 Thermomicrobiaceae bacterium
GCTGCCAGCAGGTCGTGCCGCTCACCCAGCTGACCGCGGACATCGCGGCGAACCAGGTGCCAAACTTCGCGTGGATCACGCCCAACCTGATCCACGACATGCACGACGGCACGGTGGCGCAGGGCGATGCCTGGCTGGCGAGCTTCGTGCCGACCATCCTGGCATCGTCGGCCTGGAAGGACGGCGGGCTGCTGATGATCGTGTGGGACGAGGGCACCACGAACGCGGGCTGCTGCGGGGTGAGCGGCGGCCGCGTGCCGCTGCTGGTGATCTCGCCGCATGGCCCGCTCGGATATCACTCGACCGTGCCGGCGACGCACTACAGCCTGCTTCGATCGATCGAGGACCTGTGGGGTCTGCAGCAGGTGGGTCTGAGCGCTGGCCCGGACGTGCAGGGGCTACCGGATCTGATTCACTAGACGGTAGGGACTGCGGGGAGTTCGCCGCGTTTCATGCCATCCAGGGCGCGTGATGTGGCGCACTGAAAAAGAGGACTCAGCCGAGAGACCGGAGAGGTGACCAGTGAACCAGGCAACCGATCTGCGAATCCCGGGACCGACCCCGCTGCCACCGGCGGTCAAGCAGGCGCTGCAACGGGACATGATCCCGCATCGTGGATCGGCCTTCACCGCGCTCTTCCGCGACCTGCAGCGGCAGGTCCGCGAGGTGCACCGAACCGACGGGGACGTCATCATCCTGCCCGGCACCGGCTCGGCCGGCTGGGAGGCCGCCATCGTGAACACGCTCTCGCCCGGCGACACGGTGCTCTCCGTGGTGGCGGGTGACTTCGGAACGCGCTTCGCCAAAGTCGCGAAGGCACTGCGGCTCCAGGTCGAGGTGGTCGAGGTCGAATGGGGCCGCGCGGCCACACCGGCGATCGTCCGAGCGGCGCTCGAGCGACATCCGGCGGCGCGGGCCGTCCTCTACACCTTCAACGAGACGTCGACCGGAGTGACGAACCCGCTGGCGGAGATCGGACCCGTCGTCCGGGATCACGGCGCGCTGCTCCTGGTCGACGGTGTCAGCGCGGTGGCGGGCCTACCGCTCGAGATGGATGCCTGGGGCGTCGACCTGATCCTGAGCGGCTCGCAGAAGGCCTGGATGTGCCCGCCGGGCCTGACGATCGTCGCGGTGGGGGGGCGAGTCTGGGAGGCATACCGCCGGGCGGACTACCCGCGGTTCTTCTGGGATTTCGCGCAGTACAAGAAGGCGGCCGACTCCGGCAACACCCCGACCACCGGGCCGCTCACGATGCTCTTCGCGCTCAAGGCGGCCTGCGACATGCTCGAGGCCGAGGGGCTGGCGAACGTGTATGCCCGCCATCACCACCTGGGCGAGCTCATCCGGCACGGTCTGACGGGGCTGGGCTACGGGCTATTCGCCGATCCAGCGTACGCGTCTGACACCGTGACGGCCGCGCTGCCCCCGGAGGGGGTGCGCGTGCCCGACCTGATCAAGGCGATGCGCGCGGGCTACGGGATCGAGGTCGCCGGGGGACAGGCGCACATGGCGAACGAGCTGCTGCGCATCGGTCACATGGGATGGGTTCACGAGCCCGAGCTGGAGCGGACACTGGCCGCGCTGGGCGCGGTGACCGCGGAGCTGCGCGGGTGATAGTGTGCCGGAGCGGCACCGGGCGACGGGTCCCGCCTGGGTTGCGTGAGGTTCCGACGAGCGGGTATAATGAAGCACAGCGTCGAGCCGTACCGATTCAGGTCTTGATGCACACCGCGACCTGGGTGGGCGGCAAATCTGCGCACAAGGAAGGTATATGGATCGTATCGAAGACGACATGAGCACCGACAGGGCCAGCGCCGCGGTTGCCGAGCCGGAGACCGTCGACGTCACCCCGCAGTCGCTCATGGAGCAGTTCCTCAGCGACCCCGATCACGACTACCGTATTCTCAACTACGGTGATGTGATCGAAGGGCAGATCATGCATATCGACCGGGACGAGATGCTGGTCGATATTGGCTCGAAGTCGGAGGGCGTGATTCCGGCTCGGGAATCGTCCTCACTGAGCGGCAACGAGCGCGGGCAGCTGTCTGTGGGTGATCCCGTCCTCGTGTTCGTGGTCCAGGCCGAGAATCAAGAGGGTCAGGCGGTCCTCTCGATCGACCGAGCGCGCCAGGAGAAGAGCTGGCGGCGACTGCAGGAGATCTTCGAGGCCGGCGAGATCATCGATGCCGAGGTCACGAACTACAACAAGGGCGGACTGCTGGTGAACCTGGACGGGGTGCGCGGATTCGTGCCGGCCTCGCAGGTGACCGAGATCCGGGGCGGTGACGACGGCAGCAAGCAGGCCGACATGGCGCGACTGATCGGCTCGAAGCTCTCGCTCAAGATCATCGAGATCAACCGTCACCGCAACCGTCTGATTCTGTCCGAGCGGCAGGCGGTCCAGGAGCGACGCGACGTCATGAAGGAGCGGCTGATCGAGCAGCTCCACGAGGGCGAGACGCGGCGCGGACGCGTCACCAGCATCACCGATTTCGGCGCGTTCGTCGACATCGGGGGCGCGGACGGCCTGGTCCACCTATCGGAGCTGTCGTGGAGCCGGGTGAAGCACCCCAGCGAGGTCCTCAAGGTCGGCCAGGAGGTCGACGTGTTCGTCCTCGGCATCAACGCCGAGGAGAAGAAGATCGCGCTGAGCATCAAGCGGACGCAGCCCGAGCCGTGGAGCCGGGTGGCGATGAAGTACGAGGTTGGGCAGCTCGTCTACGGGACGGTCACCCAGCTGGCGAACTTCGGCGCCTTTGCGCGGATCGAGGACGGCATCGAGGGACTGATCCACGTGTCGGAGCTGTCGGAGCAGCGGATCGGCCACCCCCGACAGGTGGTGTCCGAAGGGCAGGACCTGATCTTGCGTATCATCCGCATCGATCCCTCCCGGCGGCGCATGGGGCTGAGCCTCCGGCGGGCGCTCGAGGCGTCGGATGAGGAAGTCGCGATGGCGCTGGGCGATGAGGCGGTAGCGCTGAAGCACGAACTCCTGGCGCGTGAGATCGAGGCGGAGGAAGAACCGATCGAAACCGAGCCCGAGGGCGTCCCAGCACCGGAGCCAGTTGAAGCGGTTGCGACGAACGCCGACAACGCCGAAGAAACCCCGCGGGCCGAAGAAGATGGTGAGGAGGGCACGGGCCAGTAGGCCCGGCCCCTCTGGCCAGACCCCTGCACATCGAGAATTCAGCCGCCGCGCGCCAGCCACCCCGGCCGGCGCGCTGCGGCCATGGTGGGCCCCCAACCATGCAGTGTGTTCGGGGGCTCGCCATTTTCGTTACCATCGACGGAACCGGCAGGCCCGATCCGGCTTATGACCGTCGGCCCGGTGGGTTTGAAGGCCGTGGGAGAGTACCATGCCAGACAAGTTCGAAAAGTTCACGGAGCGGGCTCGCAAGGTCCTGACGCTGGCGCAGGAGGAGGCGCACCGCTTCAACCATAACTACATCGGCACGGAGCACCTGCTGCTCGGCCTCGTCCGCGAAGGCGACGGTGTCGCCGCGCGGGTGCTGAGCAACATGGGCGTCCAACTGCCCAAGGTGCGTAGCGCCGTCGAGTTCATCATCGGGCGCGGTGACTCGATGGTCGTCGGTGAGATCGGCCTGACGCCACGGGCCAAGAAGGTCATCGAGTTGGCCGTGGACGAGGCCCGCCGCCTGAATCATCACTACATCGGCACCGAACATCTGTTGCTCGGCCTCGTCCGCGAGGGTGAGGGGATCGCGGCGGGCGTGCTGGAGAGCCTGGGCGTTAACCTCGAGAAGGTGCGCCAGCAGGTGCTCCAGGTCGTCAGCCAGAGCAGCGGCTACCAGCAGAAGGCACAGGCAACGAAGACTCCGTATATGGACGCCCTCGGCTTCGATCTTACCGAGGCGGCGCGCCAGAGCAAGCTGGATCCGGTCATCGGGCGCCAGGCGGAGATCGAGCGCGTGATGCAGATCCTGTCCCGCCGCACCAAGAATAACCCGGCGCTCATCGGTGAGCCGGGCGTCGGCAAAACCGCCATCGTCGAGGGTCTGGCGCAGCGGATCATCGCCGGCGACGTGCCGGAGCCGCTGCAGAACAAGCGACTGGTCGCGCTGGATATCGGCGCGCTGGTGGCGGGCACCAAGTACCGCGGCGAGTTCGAGGAGCGGCTCAAGAAGATCGTCGCCGAGGTCAAGGAGACCGGCAGCATCCTGTTCATCGACGAGCTGCACACGCTGGTTGGTGCCGGAGCCGCCGAGGGGGCGGTGGACGCCGCCAACATTCTGAAGCCGGCGCTCTCCCGCGGTGAACTACAGACGATCGGCGCGACCACGCTTGACGAGTACCGCAAGTACATCGAGCGCGACGCGGCGCTGGAGCGGCGCTTCCAGCCGGTAAACGTCGACGAGCCCACGGTCGAGCAGACCATCGAGATCTTGAAGGGTATCCGCGAGCGCTACGAGGAGCACCACAAGCTCAAGATCGCCGACGAGGCGCTGCATTCCGCGGCCGTGCTCGCCGCTCGCTATGTCACCGACCGGTTCATGCCCGACAAGGCGATCGACCTGGTCGACGAGGCCGCCTCGCGGGTGCGCATGTACCGCTCTGCCTCGCCGCCGAGCCTCAAGGAGGCCAAGCGCGGGCTTGAGTCGCTGCGCCATGAGCTGGACGCCGCGGTCAGCGGCCAGGAGTTCGAGCTGGCCGCCGACCTGCGCGACCGCGAGCGCAAGCTCCAGGGGCGCATCGCCGACCTCGAGGCCAACTGGAAGGAAGAGCAGGACAGCGACGAGCCGCAGGTCAGCGAGGAGGACATTGCCCAGGTCGTGTCGATGTGGACCGGGATCCCGCTGATGCGGCTGGCGACCGAGGAGAGCGAGCGGCTGCTCCACATGGAGGAGGCGCTGCACGAGCGCATCATCGGGCAGGAGGAGGCCATCACCACGATGGCCAAGGCCGTCCGCCGCGCCCGCGCCGGGCTCAAGGACCCACGCCGACCGATCGGCAGCTTCATCTTCCTAGGCCCGACCGGCGTCGGCAAGACGCTGCTGGCCCGCGCGCTGGCCGAGTTCATGTTCGGCAGCGAGGACGCGCTCATCAAGATCGACATGAGCGAGTTCATGGAGCGCCACAACGTCTCGCGCCTGGTCGGCGCGCCTCCGGGCTACATCGGCTACGAGGAGGGCGGCCAGCTGACCGAGGCGGTGCGGCGCAAGAGCTACTCGGTGATCCTGCTCGACGAGATCGAGAAGGCCCACCCCGAGGCGTTCAACATGCTGCTGCAGATCCTGGAGGACGGGAATCTCACCGACGCCAAGGGGCGGCGGGTCGATTTCCGCAACACCATCCTGGTCATGACCTCCAACATCGGCGCCGAGATGATCCAACGTGAGGGCGCGCTGGGCTTCGCGGTGGCCGAGAGCGCCGAGAAGCGCGCCGTCACCGAGTACCAGGTCATGAAGGACAAGGTGCTGGGGCAGCTCAAGCAGACGTTCCGGCCGGAGTTCCTCAACCGGATCGACGGTGTGATCGTCTTCCACCCGCTGACGCGTGAGCAGATCCGCGAGATCGTGGACCTGGAGCTCAAGCGTATCCGCACGCAGTTGGGCGAGAAGGAGATCGCGCTGGAGGTCACCGAGGCGGCGATGGACCTGCTCGGTACGCGCGGCTACGACCGCCAGTACGGCGCGCGTCCACTGCGCCGGATCATCCAGAACCTGATCGAGGATCCGCTCGCCGAAGGGCTCCTCGAGAGCCGCTTCAAGGCCGGCGGGTCGATCGTGATCGACGTTCGGGATGACCTGCTTACCCTGGAGCCGGCCGACACGCTGGTGACGGTGCCGTAGCTACCTGGCCGTAACGCCGTTGAACAAGCTGCCGTCGGCATGCCGACGGCGGCTTGTTCGTGAGCGGGACCCGCCGGTCGGCCGGGCCTCTGCTACAATACGAACAGATGTTCCAGCCGTGCCGGCGTGGAGAGCGGATGCGCGCATGAGCAAAGGACGCACGAAGTTCATCTGTCAGAGCTGTGGACTGGAGAGTCCCGCCTTCTACGGGCGCTGCCCGCAGTGTGGTACCTGGGGTTCGCTGGTCGAGACCGTGGCTTCGCGAGCGCAGCCCAGGGAGCACACCGCCCGCGTGCTCAGCCGCGTCCAACCGGCCCGGCTCAGCGAGGTGGCCAGCGCGGAGCACCACCGTCAAGTCGTCCCCATGGCGGAGTTCAATCGCGTGCTCGGCGGCGGGATCGTTCCCGGTTCCCTCGTGCTCGTCGGCGGCGACCCGGGCATCGGCAAGTCGACCCTGCTGCTCCAGGTTGCGTCGATGCTGGTCCCCAGCGCCGGCAAGGTGCTCTACGTCTCGGCAGAGGAGTCGAACCAGCAGTTGAAACTGCGGGCGGATCGCCTGGGGATCGACGCCAGCGAGCTCTTCGTCCTGTCAGAGACAAATCTGGAGACGATCCTGGAGGCGGCGGAGGCACTGCAGCCGGGGCTTCTGATCGTCGACTCGATCCAGACGGTATACCTCGAGGAGTTGACCTCGGCGGCCGGGAGCGTGAGCCAGGTTCGTGAGTGTACGTCCCGGCTGATGCAGTACGGCAAGCCACGGCACGTTCCGGTGCTGATCGTCGGGCACGTGACCAAGGAGGGCTCGATTGCCGGTCCGCGCGTCCTGGAGCACATGGTCGACGCGGTGCTCTACCTCGAAGGCGATCGGTACCATCAGTACCGCGTGCTGCGCGCGGTCAAGAACCGCTTCGGCTCGACCGACGAAGTCGGCGTGTTCGAGATGGCCGGCAGCGGGCTGCGCGAGGTGGCCAACCCGTCGGAGGCCTTCCTACAGGAACGAGCGGACCAGGCCCACGGGTCGGCAGTGGGGGTCACGCTGGAGGGGACGCGGCCGATCCTGGTCGAGGTGCAGGCACTGACGACGTCGACGAGCTTCGGCCTACCGCGGCGAACGGCGAACGGGTTCGATGCGAACCGGCTGCAGATGCTGGTGGCGGTGCTGAGCAAGCGGGTGGGTCTGGGACTCGGCAGCCAGGACATCTACGTCAACGTCGTCGGCGGGCTGCGGGTGGCGGAGCCTGCCGTCGACCTCGGGGTCGCGGTGGCGGTGGCCTCCAGTTACCGGGAGCTACCGGTCGACCCGCGGACGGTCGTGATCGGCGAGGTGGGGTTGTCGGGCGAGCTCCGCACGGTCAACCAGCTCGAGCGGCGCCTGAACGAGGCCTCCAAGCTCGGGTTCGGGCGGGCCGTGATCCCCTCCCCGCCGCGCCGGGCCCGGCAAGCACGCGTCGACGGGATCGAGATAGTCCCGGCCGGGACAGTGCTCCAGGCGATCGAGGCTGCCCTGGTAGCGCCGCGACCCTGAGGGGTCCTCATCGATCGGCTAGGGACAGCACCTCCCGCGCGAGTCGCGTGGCCGCGTCGCCGTGTCCGTGCTCCCGTGCACGCGTAGCCATGTCGCGCAGCCGCTCCGCGTCGCCCACGAGCGCGTGAATCACGTCCAGCAGCCGCTCGGATGTAAGCTCGCGCTGCGGCAGCAACACCGCGGCGCCGGCCTCGGCTAACACGGCGGCGTTCCGGGCCTGCTCGTCGCCGCCAGCCCCCGGCAGCGGGATCAGAATAGATGGCTTGCCGAGCGTCGCCAGCTCAGCGATGGTGCCGGCTCCCGCTCGGCTGACGACCAGGCACGCGGCCGCGAAGACGTCGGCCAACTCCGGTCCGAATCGCTCCTCGACCGCATAGCGTGCACGGCGAGCGGCGGGCAGGCGTTCGCGGGCCTCCAGCAGGCGCTGGTAGTCGCCGTTGCCCGCCGCCGGTCCGCACTGGTGCACGACCTGGGTGACCTCGACGAGGGTTGGGAGCGTGAGCCGCACCGCCTCGTTGATCGCGTGCGCGCCGAGGACGCCGCCGGTGACATAGACCACCGGGGACTCCGCATCGAAGTGGAAGCGCTCGCGGCCCGTCGCCGGATCGCCGGACAGCAGCGCGGCGCGAGTGGGGTTACCGGTCACGACCAGCCGCGCCCGTGTGCCCCGTAGCTGGTCGGCGCTCGCGGCGTAGGCCAGCGCGATCACGTCGCAAAAGCGGGCGTTGATCCTGGTGGCCAGCCCGGCTGTGGCGGTCTGCTCGTGGCTGAGGCACGGGATGCCGAGCATCCGCGCGGCAATGACGGCCGGCACGCTGACAAACCCGCCCGTGGCGAAGACCGCATCCGGTCGGAAGCTCCGCAGCGCGAGGCAGGCCTGGACCACTCCGGCGGGCACCCGGACCGCGTCGACGACGGTATTGAGCGAGAGATATCGGCGCAGCTTACCGGTGGAGATCGCTCGAAACGGGATGCCCGCCTCAGCGGCCGCGCCGCGCTCGAATCCGCCGCGGGAGCCGATCCAGAGTGGCTCGAGCGTGACCTGTTGCCGGAGGACGTCCAGTGTGGCCACGGCCGGCTGGACGTGCCCGCCGGTGCCGCCACCGGCGATCACGAGCTTGAATGGACGTTCGGTCACCGTGCTCGACCCTGTCCTTTGGCATCCGTCATGCACCGCGGGTGCCGTATCTTAGCCTCCTGCCGGATGGTCTGCCAGGGTCGGGTGAGGGCGGGGCCGAGCAGGGCCTGTGTTAGAATTGCGGCTGCGCGTGGTCGAAAAGTCTTGCCGCGCTGCCGTCGCGCAGCCGATTGGTGGCAGAACATGGTGTTGACCGAGAACGATCTGCGGGTGTTCCGCGCGCGACTTAACACCGCCCTCGATCAGACGATGAACGAGATCCGTGGGATCGACGAGCAGGTGCAGACCTACGTGGCAAGCGGACAGGACGCGTCTTACGGCGTGGACAATCACCTCGGGGATCAAGCGGACGTGGTGTACGAGGAGGAGCGGCTGCTCTCAGTGCGCGCGGGGCTACGTGACCGCCAGGATCTGATCGAGGCCGCACTGCTGAAGATGGATCGCGGCCAGTACGGGGTTTGCGATGAGTGCCATCAGCCAATCGCCCAGGACCGGCTGGAGGCGCTGCCTTACGCGGCCTATTGCATCCGGTGCGCCGAGAAGCTCGATCGCCGTCGTGGGGGACGTCCGTGACCGCGCGCACGACACGCCTCTGGGGCGGATTCGCGCTGGCGCTGGGTGTGGCGATCGTCGTGCTGATCGCGGACCAGGTAAGCAAGGCCGTCGTCACGGCCACGCTCGGCCCCGGCGGAGACCGCACTGTGGTCACCATCGTGCCGAATGTCGTTCATCTCCTGTACGTGGAGAACACCGGCGCGGCGTTCGGCGTGCTGCAGGGCGGCGGCGCCTTCCTCACGCCGCTGGCCGTCGTGGTGGTGGCCGTGCTCGCCATCGCGTTCCGGCGGCTGATCGCGGAGAGTCCCTGGCTGTCGCTCGCGCTAGGACTGCAGTTCGGTGGTGCCATCGGCAACGTCGTGGATCGAATTCGCCAGGGCTACGTGGTCGACTTCATCCACGTACCCCACTGGCCGACGTTCAACGTCGCGGACAGCGCGATCACCGTCGGGGTGATCATCCTCGGGTTCTTCCTGTTCGTGCGCGATCTGCCAACAGAGCGGTCCGACGCCGTCGCCACACCGGTGCCCCGGACCGGCGCCCACGCCGGCGATGACGGTTCGCCCCGCGCGGATTGAGCCGTGAGGGCTGGTCGTGGGTACAGCACCTATCATAACGGGGTGGTGCCGGCGTTGAGCGCAGGTTTCGCCGCTGTCGGAGCTGCCGACGATTCCGTCAGGATACGCGTTCACGTCTCCGACGACGACGACGGGGAGCGCCTCGACCGTTTGATCGCCTTGCGCGTGGCCGAGGTCAGCCGGAGCTTCGCCCAGGCGCTCATCAAGGCAGGCGACGTCTCCGTCGACGGCGAGGTTGCCAAGCCGGCCCGGCGCATACACACCGGCGAGACCGTGGAGGTGCTGCTGCCGCCGGTGGAGAGCTCGGCCAAGCTGACCGCCGAGTTCTTGCCGGTGCCCATCATCTACGAGGACGACGACGTGATCGTCTTCGACAAACCGGCCGGGATCGTCACCCATCCGGCACCCGGGCACGAGCACGGCACCCTGGCCAACATGCTCAAGGCGCTTCACCCCAACCTCCCGCTCAATCCGACCGACCGCCCAGGGATCGTCCACCGGCTGGACAAGGACACGTCGGGGGTTATCGTCGTCGCCAAGAACGAGCGGGCGCGGCGCTACCTGCTGCGCCAGTGGCAGCAGCGAGACGTTGTCAAACGCTACACGACGCTGGTGCACGGAGTCGTGCCGGAGAACGAGGGCACCATCGACGCCCCAATCGCCCGCGATCCGGGCAATCGCAAGCGCATGGCGGTGGTAGCCGGCGGCCGTCCGGCGATCACGCATTTTTCGGTGCGTGAGCGCTTCCGCGACGTGACGCTCCTGAGTGTCCTGATCGAAACCGGGCGGACACATCAGATCCGCGTCCACATGGCGTTCATCGGCCACCCGGTGGTGGGGGATCAGACCTACGGCAAGCGTCCTTTTCGCGTGCCGGTCCCGCGCCAGTTCCTCCATGCGACCTCATTGGGGTTCAACCTTCCCGGCAGTGGGCGACCGATCGAGGTCGAGACGTCGCTCCCCGGGGATCTCCGGCGGGTCCTCGAGCGGTTGCGCGAGGACGAGTCCTGAGCCGTGGACATCGAGCGTGCCATGGCTGAGGCGAGCGTCATCTTCCGGACGGCCGTGCGAGCGGCCGATCCGGAAGTCCTGGTGCGCAACACGATCCACCTCCACGGCTCCAGCCTGACGATCGGCGCGCGCTCCCATCCGCTTCCGTCCGACGCCCGGCTCCTCGTCATCGGCATCGGCAAGGCCGCGGTGCGGATGGGCCGCGGCGCGATGGCGGCGCTGGGCGCTCGCGTCGACGGCGGACTGCTCGTGACCAAGAGGGGCTCAGATGACCCGGTCGAGCGGGTCGGCAAGCTCGAGGTGGTCCGCGGCGGGCACCCGATTCCGGACGCGACCAGCGAAGCGGCGGGCGTGCGGATCCTCCGGCTCGTACGGGATCTCCAGCCGCGCGACCTGGTGCTCATGCTCATCTCCGGCGGTGCATCGGCGGTGGTGGAGGCGCCGGCGGCGGGCTTGTCGCTCCGCGAGATCGCGGCGGCGACCGAGGTGCTGCTGCGGGCGGGGGCCGACATCCGTATGTTGAACGCCGTGCGACGCCGGCTCAGCCGGATCAAGGGCGGACGCCTCGCGCGCGAGATCGCGCCCGCTCGCGTGGCCAACCTGATCATCTCGGACGTGCTGGGGAACCCGTTGCCCATCATCGCGAGCGGGCCGACGGTCGCGGACGAGCAACCGGGCCTGGACCCGGTCGAGGTGGCCGCGTCCCTCGGTGTCTGGGGCGAGTTGTCCGCGGAGCTTCGGGCGGTACTGGTGGCCGCGCGAGCCGGTGACCAGCCGCCACGCAACGTGCTCGACAGCCTCGTGCTGGCCGACGCGGCCACCGCGGCCCGGGCTGCCGCCGTCGCGGCCGGGCATCTCGGCTACACGGCTCCGGTGCTGGCGACGGATTTCACCGGAGAGGCACGCGAGCTCGCCCGCTTCTGGGCGGCCGTCGCGCGTCACGCCCGCCAGCCCGGCGGTCCGTTCCGGTCACCGGTCTGTCTCATCGGCGCCGGCGAGACAACCGTCACCGTGCGGGGCCGGGGGATTGGCGGTCGGAACACGGAGATGGCGGTCGCCGCCGCGGCGGCCATCGAGGGCGTCGAGGGTCTCGCGATTGCCAGCCTGGCCACCGATGGCGATGATGGCCTCACCGACGCGGCCGGTGGCGTGGTAGTCGGTTCGACCGTCGCGCGGGCCCGCGCGGCCGGTATCGACCCGGCGGCCGCGCTGGACGAGAACGATACCGCGCGGTTTCTGGCGGCCTCCGGCGGGCTACTCGTCACCGGGGCCACAGGTACGAACGTCAACGATCTCTACCTGGCGCTGCTCCCGTGACCGGAACGGTCTGGACAGTCGCGGCTCGGGAGCGCGTGGATGACAGCGACTGA
>DATKRJ010000318.1:0-25263 GCA_035532355.1 Thermomicrobiaceae bacterium
GAGACCGTCTCCTCGCCCCAGTCGAGCACGACGTCAGAGACGAGGACGGACGCGCCGGCCGCGGCGAAGGCCAGGGCGGAGGCCCGGCCGATCCCCGAGCCCGCGCCGGTCACCAGCGCGACTCTACCGCGCATGCCCCCCATGGTCTGCGTACCGTGCGAGCTCTGCGCGCCCTGCATCGCCCCTGAATCGATCGTCGTCATGTATCTACCTCCGGCTATGACCTCCCGAGGATCTCGATCAGGCGCCCGGTCGGCTAGAGCGCGTCGATCCACTCGGCCAGGAATGCGGCCACCTCCAGTTCGTGGCCGTGATAGCCGTGGTCGGCGCCCTGGAACACCCGCGTATCCACGCGCGGGGCCGCGGTCGCCCGGTGGCGAATCGTCTCCAGGTCGGTCGCGGTCAGGGCCTCCCGCTCTGAGCCGGCAATTGCCAGCAGCGGGCAGCGGATCCGGGCCACGACTGGATCCGGGGTATCCAGACCGGCCACGTCGAGGTCGGGCCGGAGCCAGGCGAGGAACGTCCTGGCGCTGGCGTTCAGGCCACCCGGCAGTTGCCCCCACGGCAGGAGATCCTGACCCCGGCCCTCGGCCACCATGCGCTCGGCGAGCGCCCGGACCTCGGCCGAGGCACCCAGCATGTTGTGCCGCAGGTGGACGGCCGGCGACGCCGCGACCAGCCCGCGCACCCGAGGGTCCTGGCGCTCGGCCTGGTACGCCAGAACCTTCAGCCCACCCAGACTGTGCCCGACCAGCGCAACACCCCCGGCGCCGAGCCGGACGGCGAACTCGATCCAGGCGGCGATGTCGCGGGAGGACTCCTCGCACAGTTCCCACCACCCGCCGCCCAGCACGAACTGCCCGTCCTTCGAGCCGAGACCGACGCCGATGTGGTGGCCGCGGTTGTTGCCGGTCACGACGCTGAAGCCGCGCCCGGCGAGGTCACGGCCGATGGTCACGATGTAGCGCTCGTTGAAATGGCCGGTCAGGCCGTGCACCCAGACCACCGCGAGCGGCTTGGCCCCGCCTCCGCTGGGCCGGAAGACGGCCCCATCCAGTTCGAAGCCGTCCTCGCTCTGGGTAAAGACCAGTTCCTCGACGTAGTCCATGTCCAAGATCTCCCTCCCACGCCGGTACCTGCTCCGGCTGAGACGCGCGTCGCGCGGCGACCTACGCGGTGTGCCCGCCGGGGTGGCAGAGGTCGAGCGCCACCAGGAGCAGCCAGAGCAGCACGGCGGCCAGGAAGATGCGCTCGGTCAAGCCGCCGATACGGGGAACGCGGGTACCGACGAGGAGCAGGACCAGCGCCGCCAGGGCAAGGTAGGCGACCGGCGTGACCCGGGCGGCGAGGGCTGCCCGGTGCGGGGCGTCGGCCATGCTGCGCGACAGGAGGTGCTCGGCGATCGGGATGCAGACGAACGCCACCAGTGCGACCGCCAGGTGCACCTTCCCGTGGGTTGACGACGTACTGCCGACGTCGGTCGGGAACATGGCCAGCAGGAAGGCGCCGGCCGTCCAGACGCCCAGCAGCGACAGGCCGAGCCGCGTGCGCCCGGACGGCGCCAGGGTTCGCCAGAGCGCCGCGAGGACCGCGGCCGAGAGCAGGCCGCGCACGACGAAGTTGACCGTCATGATCCAGCCGTAGGGACCGACGGCGAGGTCGCTCTCCGCCTGCCTGATCGGGCTGTAGTGGGGCGGGAGCGTCTGGGCGATCACGTCGAGGACGACGTAGACCGCGACACCGGCGACCGCGAGCCAGGCCAGCAGTCCGGTCGTGTGCTGGCGTCCCGCATTCGCCGCGCCGCTCTCGTGCGGGCGACGCACGGCTATCGTCGGCATGGGCAATCCCCCGTACGTCGCCGGAACGTAGCGCGCGAGATGGCGGACGTCAACGGGCCGGAGGACGCTGGTCGTCTGCCCTCGCAGCGACTGCGAGCGCTCGAATCGCTGGCCGGGACCTTCCGCCGCTGTGCGCCGCTCTTGCGCAGCACTATACTCGGATCGTCGCTCGGGAGGGGAAGCAACGTATGGCGGCACGCGATTCGCAGTGGTGGGTCGAGGCACTGGCCGGGATGTGAGCGGAGTCCCGTCGCTCAACGATCCGGCGTCACTCTTCGGGGCTGACATAGCAACTGTGCCGGGCCTGATCCCGCCGTCAAGGCGAATATTCCCGGCGCGGAGTGGTCGCGGGACACGGTATGCAGACCCACTGCGGAAGGGCGACCAAGTCCGGATTATGTCAGGGAATGCGAGTGATCCAATCCCCGTGAAGCAAGGCCCCTATCTCCGCGTCAGCTTGGGAGGAAAGCGATTGCCACCTATCCCGCTTCTGGGAAATCCGACGCTTACCAAATCCTCCTCGCCGCCGCCAAACACGACGCCTTGAGCATGGGAGTCGAGGATTCGACGGGGCCGTGGGAACTTCTGTGGTGGCTCAGGGACAGGTTCCCTGACGAGGACGAGCCGAATCTGCTTGCGGTCGCCCAGGCGGCGCTGACTCAACTCGTCCGTGACGGGCTGATCCAACTCGTGTCTTGGGACCCGGACACCAACACGGAGCGGGGACTGGATCGTGCCGAGAGCGAGCGCGTCGTCCGCGGTCGTGAGCCATGGGATGGTTGCGGGCCGCTGCAGCCGCATGTCCGGTTCACTGCTACCGCTGCCGGCGAGCGCGCGTACTATGCGCATGCGCTCCCCGTCTAGACCTACGCTCGGCCACGGGACACGACACCGCGCCGCTCGGCGCCGACGCGACGGTCAGGACGTTTCCCTCGATGAGGAAGCAATCGGGATCGTCGAGGAAGCGCGCCTGTGCCGCCGAGTCGCCGAACTGCTCCCAGACATCCTGGTTACCAGCGGGCAACGCTTCTCTAGCCGCGACGGCAGCCCGTAAAGCCAGACAGTTGTCCCACAGGGCGCGTGCGGCCGGGCGAGCCCTGCGATGCCAGACGTCCAGCAGCCCCGCCCGCCGCAGCCGGCCCGGCAGGCTCGGCGCACGGAGGCATGCGGCGGCCTGCACGCTACCAACGCTCGCTCTTGCCTGAAACAGGCGGAGATTCAAACCGGCCGGAGCGGGGAGAACACGCCTCAAAGTGGCATCGCTCTCCTTGACCGCTACCCGCCCTCCTGGCCGCACGGGGCGGGGTATGCCAACACACAACACGGCGAGACACTCAGGGAATGGCCGGCTCGATGGTCCCATCGTCGATCGGCGCCGGGTGCTCGCGTAGCCGGCGCACCGGCGAGCGCCAGACCCAGAGGACGGCCAGCATCTGACCGACCGCCAGCAGCGCCAGCGTCGCGCGCAGCCCGAGCGTGCCGCCCAGTGCGCCCCCCAAGAGCCCGCCGAGCGGCAGGGTGCCCCAGACCAGGACCCACATGCTGGCGTTCATCCGGCCCTGCAGTCGATCCGGGGTGATCCGCTGCCGCAGGCTCACCTGGTGGACGTTGTAGATCGCGCCGCCGAACCCGACCAGCACCCGGCCGAGAACGAGCAGCCCGACGACCGGCAGCAGCGGCCCGCCCGCCAGAGGCACGAGCAGCGCGCCGAATCCGCCGATCGGCAATGACCAGACGATGGTCGGTCCAAGCCCGATGCGGCCCGGCAGCCAGCCCGAGAGGAGCGCCCCGGCGAGGAAGCCGACGTTGCCGGCCGCGAAGATCACCCCGAGCAGCACCGGCCCAAGGCCCAGCTGGCGGCTCAGGTACAGGACTACGAGCGCGTCCGCCGCGGCGCCGAAGAAGTTCAGCGTGCCGGTACCGCCCGCGATCGCGCGCAACACGGGGTTGCCCAGCACGGCCCGCAGCCCCTCGACGACGTCGCGCCAGACGCTGCCGGCCGGTTCGCGGGCGATCGGGGAGGGTTCGGGCGTCCGAATCGCGACCAGACACAGGGCCGAGGCCAGGAAGGAGGCCGCGTCGGCGGCGATCGCCAGCGGCGCGGTGACCAGCCCCACCAGCAGCCCGGCCAGCCCCGGCCCGGCGATCTGCGCCCCGGAGGCGCTCACCTCGAGCCTGGTGTTCCCCTCGATCAGGTGCTCGCGCCCAACCAGCGAGGGGAAGAAGGCCTGATAGGCCACGTTGAACCAGACCATCAAAGTGCCGACCAGGAACGCGATCGGGTAGAGCACGTGCATGCTCAGCCGGCCGCTAACCGCCAGCAGCGGGATGCTCAGCAGCAGTGCAAAGCGGCCGAGGTTGACCCCGATCATGATCGGTCGCCGCCGCAACCGGTCGATCCAGGCCCCGGCGACGAGGCCCACCAGCAGGGAGGGCGCCGTCTCGGCCGCGGTCAGGTAACCCATCTGAGCGGCATTGGCGTGCAACGTCAGGATGGCCGTCAGCGGCAGCGCCAGCAGCGTGACCTGCGAGCCGAGCAGCGAGATCGTCTCACCGACCCAGAGCTTGAGGAAATCCGGGTGGTGCCTGAGCCCACCCCGCCATCCGCCCACGCGCCTGCCCCCTTGCGGCGGGAGTGTACCGTCCATGACGACCGTGGTGGCGATGCTCGCTCCGGTGGACTGGACGCCGCTTCAAACGCCGGCCGCGCCCGGTCCGGGCTGCGGTATGATGCGCGGCACAGGGAATCAGACGAGCAGAGCACGCGGAGCAGGAGGGAGACGGCGATGGCCGAGGCGGGCGGAGCAGGCGAGCGGATCAATGCGGAGGTGCTCGAGCCCTTCTGCGCCGATGTGCTGACGAAGTTCGGCCTCGCGCCCGAGGACGCCGCCATCAGCGCCCGCGTCCTCCTCGCCTCGGACCTGCGCGGCATCGACTCGCACGGCGTGCCGCGCATGGCGGCCTACACCAACCGGCTGCGCGAGGGGGCCATCAACCTGCACCCGAACTTCCACGTGGTCGCCGAGACCGCCGCCACTATCGCCTTCGACGCCGACAACGGCATGGGCCACCCCTCCGCCTACCGCGCCATGCAACGCTGCATCGAGAAGGCCAAAGAGACCGGGCTCTGCATGGCCACCGTGCGACGCAGCAACCACTTCGGCATCGCCGGCTTCTACGCCATGATGGCGCTCGAGGAGGGGCTGTGCGGGATGGCGATGACCAACGCCACCCCGCTGGTCGTGCCCACCTTCGCCCGCGAGCCTTACCTGAGCACCGCCCCCATCGCCATCGCCATCCCGGCCGGCAACGAGCGTCCGATCGTCATCGACATGGCCACCAGCACCGTCTCCTGGGGCAAGGTCGAGATCGCCCGGCGCGAGGAGAAGCCGATCCCGGAGGGCTGGGCGCTCGACCGCGACGGCAACCCGACGACCGACGCGCACGCGGCCACCTGGCTGACGCCCCTGGGCAGCACGCGCGAACTGGGCAGCCAGAAGGGCTACGGCTTGGCGCTCTGGGTCGAGGTCCTCTGCGGCCAGCTGGCCGGCGCCGCCTGGAGCCGCTATGTGTCCGGCTCGCGCACGGTGCCGCCGCGCCCGGCCAACCTCGGACACGCCTTCATGGCCTGGCGCATCGACGCCTTCCGGCCCGAGGAGGAGTTCCGCGCCGAGATGGACCAGATGCTGGCCGAGCTGCGCGCCGCCGAGCCGATGCCGGGCCAGCCGCGCGTCTACGTCCCGGGCGACCCGGAGGATGTCGCGCTGGCCGACCGGCTGGAGCGGGGCATCCCGGTCCACCCCAAGGTCGTGGCGCAGCTACGCGAGCTCGGCGACGAGGTCGGCGTGCGTGCGCCGTTCTAACGCGGGATGCCGGGGCGGGGAGGGGGCGGAATAGAAACCCGACCCTACATGAGAACCTGAAATGTAGGGACAGATTTCAAACCTGCCCTTGAGCCTGCCCTTCCAGCCCCGCGCGGGCCGCCGCCGCGATCTCGTCGTCACCGCTCATAGCCAGCTCCTCGAGCACGTCGCTCACCGCCCGATCGCCCGGATAGCGGACCCAGTTCCCCAGCCGCTCGGCCGCGAGCAGCCGCCCCGTTCGGTCCGCCCCGCGGGCCTCGCCCAACAGGTAGCCCCGGTAGCGCACGAGGTAGTGGTTCTCGAAGGCCAGCGTGCGGACACAGAGGTCG
This sequence comes from Thermomicrobiaceae bacterium, assembly GCA_035532355.1. Taxonomy (GTDB): domain Bacteria; phylum Chloroflexota; class Chloroflexia; order Thermomicrobiales; family Thermomicrobiaceae; genus DASSZN01. Next base: position 6,031 of record DATKRJ010000318.1, read on the forward strand.
CGCAGCCGGGCGCGCTCATCTTGCCTCCGCGGCGCCAGGTAGCTCCAGCGCTCCTTGCCCCAGCGGTACACGTCCTCGACGAAGCCGGCCCACGCGCCGCCGACGTCCGCCCGGTGCAGCCCCACGCCCTCCGCTTTGGTGCGCGCCAGGCGGCCGGACTCTATGGTCGTCAGCACGCTGGCGATCCAGCAGACCGTCGCCACCAGCGACTTCACGTTGTGTGCCGGGCCGCCGTGCGGCGGGAGCATTCGGGCGTCGTAGCCCAGGAACTCACCGGCGGGGTCGGGATAGTCGAGTGGGTAAGTGAGCCGGTCGACCTGCCGCAGCACCTGCGCCATGTAGGCCCAGGGCGCGTGGGTGTAGCGGCGCAGCCAGGCCGCGGGCGAGGTGCGCGGCAGCCGGTCGCGCAGGTCCTCGCCGGCCACGAGCGTGCTGGCCGTCTCGAGCCGGAAGTGGCCCTCGCCGAGCAGCGACGCCTCCTCCAGCACCAGCACGTCGGGCTGCGGCGATCCGTGGCCGATCGCGTCGGCCGCGACGGTACTCGCGCGGGCGGACTCCCCGAGGTCGGCCGTGCCGCGCAGCACGACGAAGAGGTCGAGGTCGCTGGTCGACACCGCGCTCCCCTCGGCGTAGCTGCCGAACAGGTAGACGCTGTGCAGCCGGCCCGGCAGCGTGGCGTCGAGCGCCGCGAGCGCCCGGTCGACCGCCTCGTCGACGTGTGCCACCCCGGTCGAGAAGCGCCGTTCCCTATCCATCGACGGCCGTCCTCCGCGGATAGTGCGCCAAGCCGACCCCGTGGCCGGTCGGCCCGATTCGGTCAGGAGCGGGATCTCGGATAGGCTGTACCCTACCGCTCGGACCCCGTTATGATCCAGTCGCCATCAATGCGCCGTGCCATCGGAGCGCCGCCATGCTCCGTATGCCCCGTCGCCTCGCGATCGCGCTGGTCATCGTCCTGGCCATCGTCGCGTCGGTCGCATCGTCGCGCGTCCACCCCGTCCTGTAACAGACCAACGCGTTCTTCGAGCTCTTCGTGGTCGAGCTCCTCATCGTGCCGGCGGCCGGGATCGTCGGGCTTGGCTACCTGGCCCGCCATCCGGCCCGCGCGCCCGGCGTGGTCGGCGCCGGCCTGTACACGCTGGTGGTCGGCACCACGTTCCTGACCGCCTTCCCGATCTGGCTGCCGACCGACGACACGATCCTCGGGACGGCGCTGCTGGGCGGGCTGCTCGCCATGGCCGGCAGCGGACTGGCGCTCGCTGGCGCCGCGGTGCTCGGTGGGCGGACCGGCGGTGGGCTCGGCCTCGGCATCGGAACGGGCTTCGTCATCTTCCTGCTGGCCACGGCGAGCGGCATGGTGTGGCCGCTGGCGGCGCTGCATCTGCCGGTCATCCTCACGCTCATTGTGGTCGGCAGCGTCCTGCTACTCGCGCGGTGGCGCCTGTCGGCGCTGGCGGCACCCTCCCTGCTGGCGGCGCTCGGCACCGTGTTCACCGTCGGGCTGCTGCTCGTGCGCGGCCCGGGCGACTGGGCGAGCGCCTCCGACACCGTGCGCCGGTTCGGCTTCCCGGAGATCGTGCTGGTGGTCGCGCTCGGGCTGGGGATCCTCGACCAGAGCCCGGCAGCCATTGCCGTGACGCCGGCGGGCTGACGAGTGCGCACCGTCATCCCGCCTTCATCATCGCTCCCTGGGTCGCGCACCCGGGAAGTGATACGAGATCGTTGCGATCACGGATCTTCTTTGTATGCCGTATGTGCGGGCCTCAGCGTAAGGTCAAGCTCGACAGCCGCGGTGCCCATCGAACGTCGCTGTCAACCGCACGCGAGACCGGAGGAAGTCCGTGATGAGGATCATCATCGGCACCATCCTTTTGCTGCACGGGCTGGTTCACCTGCTGTACGTCGGGCAGAGCGCGAGGCTGTTTGAGCTTCAGGCTGGACTGGTATGGCCCAACGGCGCCTGGGCGTTTGCGCGGTTGCTCGAGGACAACGCAACCAGGATGCTGGCCAGCGTGTCGTACGCGGTGGCGGCCATCGGGCTGGTGGTCGCCGGGATAGCCGTGATCCTCAGCCCGGCCTGGTGGCGTCCCGCCGCCGTGGCCGCGGCGGCGTTCTCTGCCGTGATCATCATGCTGTTCTGGAACGGTCGCATGAAGTGGCTGGCCGAGCAGGGCGGCATCGGACTGCTCATCGATCTCGTGATCCTGCTGGCATTGCTCGCGCTGCGCTGGCCCCGCGTCGCGGCCTAGAGCGGTGGTCAAGCAATGGCCTGGGCTTCCGCACGTAGCGTCGCCTACCGCTTTCAGGTGACACATCTGGTGGTGCTACCGACCACTTGACCGGTGCTCTGGCCGCGTCGGTCATTCATCGTTCGCGCTCGGCTCCGCCAGCCGGTCATCGCGGTGTCGCGCCGAATTCCGTCATCTCTAGAAACAGCGAACGCCCGCGAGCAGCATCGCTCGCGGGCGCGGTTGCAGCGGACGTACGTCACTTGATCTTCATGCTGGTCGGTCCCCTCTCGTCCTCATCCCAGAGGCCGGGCCGACCAGCGTTGTATAGCTCTGCCACAACGTCCCTCCGAAGGCCGGTTACGCCACTCGCTCCTCCGGTAGCACGGCGTCCAAACTCGCTGCCGGGATCAACGCGTCCGCCGGTCAGGCTCACCACGAGCATCGGTCAAACGCGCCCGCGGCACGACGGTAGGAGGTCCGGCTCGTGCCTATCCAGTCGTCCTGTCGCGGTCCCCGGACCTTTGGGGTGTGCTCCCGGATCACCGGATCAGTGGATGGCGACGCGGATCTCCCCGTCGTTGCTGAAGGGATGGCTGGTGAAGACGAAGGTCAGCCCCGTGACCGTCGTCGGCACCGCGAACCCGACCCGGCCGGCGTGACTGCCCCCAGCGTCGATCGGCCCGCTGATCGAATCACCGGCGTTGGCGCTGGCCGTGACGTCCGGGCCGTAGACGTGCCCCGACCCATCTTCCAGGTGCGTCTCGAAGGTGGTCGAGACGTCGCGGGAGGCCGTGCCGTGGTTCTCGATGGTGAACTCGACAACGACGAACTGGGTGGTCTTCGTGGGCACATCCAGGCCGACGGCCGGCAGGCAGAAGGCCCCGTTCACCGTGATGACGAGCGGGCCTAGCGGCACGGCCTGGCCGATCCGATGCGCCGCGACCGGCGTCGCCACCGGAGTGCCCGCGCCCCAGCTGCAGCCGACCTGCGCCAGACCGGCGCCCGGCGTCGCGCCGGGGACGCCCGGCTGGTTGATGCCGAACGCCGACGTGAGCGAGGCGCAGCCCCCCACGAGCACGGCCGCGCAGGCCAGCAGCGCCAGCCGAACGCCGGTCCGCTTGATCAGGTCGGGCACGATCACGATCGCATCCCATCTCGCGCCGGAGCCGGCGCCTCACGGTGACAGCCACGCCGAAGACGAAAGCCGCCGGCCGGCGACGGTCGCGCTGGCTGTCGCGGCAGTCCCTCAAGTAGGTCAGGGGCCTTCAACGGTGGTGCCGGCCGGCGCCCCGTTCGAGCGAAGGCGCTGGTGGTGGCCAGGCGGTCGACGTCGGATGCCCTCCCCATGCCGGACCACGGACCCCGGTCGGCGCCCGGCTCCCAGAGTATAGACGTCGGCACCACACCGGGCATCGCCCCGCGCTAGCCTCCCTTCCGGAAGAGGTAGACGCCCCAGCCCACGGCGTCCCGCTCCCAGCGGAGGTAGCGGTCGCGCCCGGCGCGGGTGCGCGCCAGGATTTCGGGCACGTCCGGGTCGTCCGGGTGCGCCACGGCGTAGCGCTCGGCCGCCTGCCAGCGGAGACCCTCGTAGTGGTCCCAGTCGTCGTCGCTGCTCACCAGCGTGTAGAGGAGCGTCAGCCCCAGGGTCTCGCCGGCCGCGGCATTGTCGGCGTGGCTGCTGACGCTCTCCAGTTCACCGCCGGCCACCGACGGGCCCAGGTCGCGCTGCAGGAATGGCTCACCGACCAGCACCAGCCCGCCCGGCCGCGTGAAGCCGGCCAGCGCCCGCAGCGTGCCGGCGTGGCCGCCGAAGACCCAACTCGCGCCCACGCACATTGTCAGGTCGAAACTCGCCGGGTCGTCGCGGAACTCCGCGCCGTCCAGTTCCAGCAGCGTTACGTCGGCCCCCGGCACGCGGGCGCCGACCTTCTCGCGCGCGTCCCGCACGCAGTAGGGCGACAGATCGATCCCGACGGCGGAGACACCCCGGCGCTCGACGAGACGCACGAGCAACTCCGCCTTGCCGCAGGCGATGTCGAGCACGCGGCCGCCCGGCGCCAGGCGGATGACCTCGATCAGTTCGTCCACCTTCTCCGAGCTCAGCGGATTGCAGAAGCGGTGGTCGCGCATGGTCACGTCGTAGTACTTCCAGCGGTCCATCGGATGTGCCTCCCTGCTCCACGGCCCCGGCGGTCTGTCACCCAAGCATACGAGCGACGCGCACCAGCCGGCACACGTCTCGCGGTACGGTGCTGGCGACGAGCCGCCGGGACGGCCGGGACGTAGAGGGCGCGGCGGAACTGTTCGCCCCCCAGGGGGTCGTCGTCGACCCGGCGGGGCACGTGCACCACGGCCGGATAGCGATCGCGGCGTTCGTCGCGCTGCCGCCCGGAACGCCCGCTCAGGTCGCGGAGCGCTCGATGGGCACCCGGCAGGCCGCCCTGCACGGCGTGGTCCAGAGTCCCGGGCAGGTGCCGGATCAGATCGAGTGGATCGTCGACGTCGACCGCATCCGACACCTGCAGAGCAACCACCTCGAGGGCTGGCGGGATCGGCATCGTCGTGCCCACCGCGTCTTGGACTGTGCGAGCGGCATCGATAAGATACCTCTCACCCGGATGGCTGCCGCCCCGGGGACGAGACCGTGTGTGCCGGGCACGGCACCGAGATGCTGCGCGTGAGTTGCCGGCGCCCGCGCCGTCGCGCCGTACGTGATGCCAGAAGGGAAGCACCTGCGTGTCGTCAGACCGGCGCCACCCCATAGCCGCCGCGGCCTGACCCGGCGTTGGGCGAGAACACGGTCGGCGGAGAGGTTCCGGTGACGTCGGGCGGGCGCGCCGGGAGCGCTCGGCATCCCCGGGGCGGCGCCCGGCTCACCACGCTCCTGTTCGTGCTGGCCTTCCTTTGGTTCGGTCAGGTCGCGGCCCGCGGGGCACGCATCCTGTTCACCGCCCACCCCGAGCGGGCCTGGCTCGGGTGGGCCATCAACATGCTGGTCGGCTCCGCCCTGCTCGGGTGGGCGCTGCGGCGGGTGCACGCGCACTGGGGGTCGGACACCGTCCTCAACCCCGACCCGAGCGGGACATACCCGTCCGAGCCCGACGCGCGGTCCGGGACGCACCGCTACTCCCGGCTCGCCCCCTGGCTGCGTCGGCTACGCTGGATCGTCGCCGCCGTGGCGCTGGCGCTGGCCGTGGCGGCGATCGTCTCGCAGTGGGACACCCTGCGCCAGGCCATGGAGGAGCTTACCCACCTGGACTGGAGATGGCTCCGCTGGGCCATCTATGCCGAGGGGCTCTCCCTGGTGGCCTTCGCCACCCTCCAGCGGCTGCTCCTGCGCGCCGGTGGCGTCCATCTGGGCCTCGGCTCGCTGCTCGAGCTCACCCTGGCCGGGAACGCTCTGGCCGTTTCGCTCCCCGGCGGCGCCGCCTGGTCGGCCACCTTCTCCTTCGACCAGCTCCGCCGCTGGGGTATCAGCCGCGCGCTGGCCGGAACCATGCTGGCCGCCCGCATGGCGGTCACCACCCTGGCGCTCGTGACCCTGCTCGTGGTCGGCGTCAACCTGGCCGGCGGGACTGGGCCGCTCGCCTCGGCCCGGTTCGCCGTCACCGTCGCCGGGCTGGCGTTCGCACTGGCCGGCCTCGGCGTCGAGCTCGTCCTGCGTTGGCCGCTCGCCCGCGCGGTCGCGGCGCGCCGGTTGGCGGCCCTGCCGCACGGCCCGCGCTGGCGCCGGTGGGTAGCGCCCCAACTCCACCAGGCGGTCGACCACCTGGCGGGACTACGCGTCGGGCCCCGGCTCTCCGCCGCCATCGTCGTCGCCGGGCTGGGGTACTGGGTGGCCGACGGCGCCTGCTTGACCGCGTCGATCCTATGCGTCTTCGGTCGGGTGCCCTGGCAGGGCCTGGTGACGGCCTACGTCCTGGCCCAGCTCGCCGCGAACCTGCCGATCACGCCGGGTGGGCTGGGCATCGTCGAGGGCGCGCTGTCGGTCACCCTCGTCGCCTTCGGGATGCCGACCGGCACCGCCGTCGCCGCGGTGCTCCTCTACCGCCTCATCAGCTTCTGGGCGCTGCTGCCGCTCGGCTGGTTCACGCTGGGCGGTCTGGTCGTGCTCGAGCGCCGGAGCCGGACCGCGCAGTCCGCCCGCGGCTGACGGCCGCCCGGCCTCAGCTGCAGCGGCAGGCGACGAACTCGAGCCAGCCGGGGACCTCGTCCGGTGCCATCATCCGGTGGGCCGCGTCCGCGACCGAGGCATCGAAGATCGTGCCGTAGCGGTCGGCGACGAAGAGCGCCGCCAGCGCCCCGCCGTCCCGGTCGGTCAGCCCGTAGCGGCGGTGAGCGGCGAGATCCGGGTCGGCGACCACCGAGAAGCCCAGGTCGAGCTCGTCGCGCAGGCGGGCGACGGCCTCCTGCTCGGCGGGGACGACCGCCACGATCTGCCCGACCTCGGCCCGTGCGGCGGCCTCCTGCCGGGCCAGACCACGCAGCAGCTCGCGGCAGGCCGCGCAGTCCGGCCCATGGGTGAAGGCCAGCGCCAGGTTGCGCCGCAGGTAGAGGTCGCGGGTGCGCAGCGTGGAGCCGTCGGCGCTGGGCGCCGAGAAGTCCGGGATGCGATCGCCGCGTGCCGGTGTCGCCGTCTCCTCCATGGCTCACTCCCCTCGTGCGACCGTGCGGGTCACGGTCACGCGGTCAAAGAGACACGCTCAGCCCAAGCAGCGGCGGCTCGGACGCGACCCCGGCGCCCAGGACGAGCACCCGGAAACGGCCCATGCCGCCCGGATCGATCAGGTGCATCACCGCCGCGCGCGCGGCCTGGTACTCGTCGGCGGTCACACCGGGGCGCCGCTGCATCGCGACCAGCAGCTCGCCGATGCCGGCGCCGGCCAGGAAGTCGGCCTGGGTCGTCAGCCCGAGCGTGAGCAGCCCCCGCTCCTCCGCGGCGTCCCGCAGCGCGCTGAAGTCGACGTGGGCCGTCAGGTCCTGCTCGCCGACGGCACGGTAGGGGTCTTGGTGGACGCCGTGCCGGTAGTAGGCCTTGAGGGTGCCCGCGGCTCGTTCGCGGCCGTACAGCTCCGCGGTGGGGTAGCCGTAGTCCAGCATCAGTACGTAGCCCCGCCGCAGCGCAGCAGCGACTTCATCAATCCACCCCCGGACGCCCAGGCTCACCTCAGCGCGCTGCCCCTCGACCAGGGTCACGCCCTCGCGTCGCAGGCGCTCGGCGATCTCGGGCGTGGAGAGCGGCCCCGGCTCGTCGGCAAACCAGCCGTCGCGCCAAGTGACGTAGATCTCGCGCAGTTCCCCGTCGCGGACCTCGACCCGGTGCACCGGCAGCGCGTCGACGAACTCGTTGGCCAGCACGCAGCCGACGATCTGCTCGCCCGGCTCCGGCCGCACGAGGTGGTGGCGCAGTCCGGCCGTCTCGAAGCCCCGGGTCAGCTCGGCGTGGCGGGTCGGGTTGATCTCGACCGGCTCGTAGCGGATAGCCCCGGCGAGGGGGGCGCCGGATGCACGCAGTGCCTCCAGCACGTCCAGCGCCAGCGTGCCGGCGCCCGCGCCGTACTCACGCAGGGTGAAGAGCGCCGGGCGATCCAGCCGGCGCCACATCTCGGCCAGCTGCAGCGCCAGCACCTGGCCGAAGATGGGGTGCGCCTCGGGCGCGGTGATGAAGTCGCCGGCGCGCGAGACACGCACCGGGCCGGTGCGGTAGTAGCCGTACTCCGGGTGGTAGAGCGCCAGGTCCATGAAGGCGGCGAAGGTGATCCGGCCGCCGTCACCGGCGATGCGGTCGCGGATGATCTCTATCAGTTCCCGGTTACTCTCGTTCCGGCGGCCGCGGTCGTCCATGGCTGCATTATAGAGAGGACGGTGCCGCTATCGGCAGACCCCCACTGGCGCCGTGCCGCTGGCGCGTCGCGAACCCGCGGCCGGCCACGGCGCGCACCTGGCCCAAATAGGTCATCGTATCGATAGGGTGATTATGCTAAGCTGTCGGTAAATCCAGGCTCCGTACCGCAGCCGCGTCCCGCCCGCGGGGCGTCAAGTGGAGGTAAGCTCATGGTCCCGCAGGTACGGTGGCCGCTCATGGGCGGTCCACGCCTGGCTATGCTGGCGTTGCTGTCCGCCGTAGCGCTGGCGCTGGCCGCCTGCGGCGGCTCGTCGAGCGCGCCGCCCGCTCCCAGCGCCACCCGCGCCGGCGCGGCTGTTACCGCAGCGATTGCTACCCAGGCAACCACGCAGGCCGCCGCCCCGACCGCCGCCAGTGCGACCAGCACGCCGACCCCAGCGCCGGCTGCGACGACGGCCGTGTCGGGATCCTCCGGCAACGCGTCCTCGTCGGACCTGGCGGAGTTGGAGGCGGCCGGCAAGGCGTTCCTGGCCGCCAACAGCTACCGCGAGACGATCGTGTCGAGTGAGTCCGCTACCCCGGGGAACCCGACCCAGATCCTCTACGAGTACATCCGGCCCGACCGCCACCACTACAAGATCACCGGTGGAACAGGGACCAGCGAGATCTACGTCATCGGCCAGACGACCTACGTCAAGACCGGCGACACCTGGATCAAGACGACCTTGCCGGGGACGCCGACGGTCGGCCCGCAGGCCGCCGACCCCAGTTCCACCCTCAACAACAACGTGGAGCAGGACACGATCTCCCGTCAGGGCACCGAGACGGTCGACGGTGTCTCGTGCAACGTCTGGCAGATCACGGACCCGACGAAGTCCCAGGTCAAGATGTGGATCGGCGCGAGCGACCACCTTCCGCGCAAGATGATCGTGACCGAGCAGAGCGGAACGCAGGTGACGGTGACGATCACCGGCTACGACGGCGGGTTCAGCATCAACCCGCCCATCTAGGCGGTCGCCGGGCCGGGCATGGGCCGCCTTGCCCGGTCCGGCGGCGCCTCCGTAGAATCGACACCATGGAAAGCGAGTCGCGGCCGATCACCGAGCGACGGCGGCGGCGGATGCGCGACGTCCTCGGCCGCCGCCAGCCCGACCTCACGGTGGTCGTCGAAAACGTCCACGACCCCCACAATATCAGCGCGGTGCTGCGCTCCTGCGAGGCGGTGGGGGTGCCCGAGGTGCACCTCGTCTACACGGTCGAGGTTCGGCCCGAGTTGAGTCGGATCACGTCGGCCAGCGCCCTCAAGTGGCTGGAGATCGTCCAGCATCCCGACATCCCAGCCTGCTACGGCGCGCTGCGGGCGCGGGGGTTTGCCATCTACGCCACTCACCTCGGTGCCGCCGGCCGCGACCTCTACGACCTCGACCTCACGGCGCCGGTCGCGCTCGTCTTCGGCAACGAGCAGCGCGGTGTCACCGACGAGGCGCTGGCCGAGGCCGACGGGAGCTTCGTGATCCCGATGATGGGCATGGTGCAGAGCCTGAACATCTCGGTCGCCTGCGCGGTATCGCTCTACGAGGCGCTGCGCCAGCGGCGCGCGGCCGGCGCCTACGATCGGGCCGGCCTCCCCGAGGCCGACATCGAGGAGCGGCTCATCACCTGGCTGCAGCGCGAGCACCGCCTCGTCGAGTAGCCGTCAAGTGTCGTCCTGGCGCCGGGCTGACTCGGCTTGCTCGACGTCGTACGAGCCCACGGGTTGCTCGTTGGTCAGCCGCCGCTCGACCTGCTGGACGCCGATCAGCGTCCCCAGGCCGATGATCGTCCCCAGAACCGGCACGACGTAGAACCCGGCGCCGACGAGGGTGCCGATGGCGGCGGCGACCCAGATGCCGGCGGCGGTGGTGAGGCCGTGCACCCGGTCGCCGGAGCGCAGGATCGCGCCGGCCCCCAGGAAGCCGATCCCGGTCACGATCGTCGAGGCCACCCGGGTGACGTCGATCCGCAGGTTTGAGGCGTTCACGCCGATGTACTGCTCGGTCAGCAGGATGGAGCCGACCATGAAGAGGGCCGCGCCTTCGGCGACCAGCATGTGGGTGCGCAGGCCGGCCGGCTTGCCGCTCCGCTCGCGCTCCAGCCCGAGCGTCGCCCCCAGCAAAGTGGCCACGCCGATGCGCGCTAGAGCCTCGACGTCGGTCACGATGTGCCCCTTTCCCGCCAATGCGGTCGGGGCGTGGGGGCAATATCTATGCCAGTTCACCGAGACCCGTACCGACTTTGAGCGCAAGATCGCGATAGCGGCCCTCCGCACGCAAGCCTAAGATCGTGGCAGGAGGGAAATGCCGATGCAAACCCCATCGTTGACCACCACACGCAGCGAGATGACCGACGCCGAGCGCTGGCAGGCGGTCGAGGCGCGCGCCGCCGGCGCCGACGGCCGCTTCGTCTACGCCGTGCGCTCGACCGGCATCTACTGCCGGCCGTCCTGCCCGTCGCGCCGGCCGGGTCGGGAGCAGACCGTATTCTTCCCCGACCCCGCGACCGCCGAGGACTCCGGGTTCCGGCCCTGCCGCCGCTGCCGGCCGGAGCAGGCGATCGCGCCGCGGGCTGAGCTGGTCCGCCGGACGTCGGCCTGGATCGAGGAGCACGTCGACGAGTCGCCGACGCTGGCCGACCTCGGGCAGGCGCTGGGCGTGAGCCCAGCCCACCTGCAACGCACGTTCAAGCAGTCCACCGGGGTTTCGCCGCGCCAGTACGCCGAAGCCGTCCGCCTGGAGCGGATCAAGGCGCGGCTCAAGGAGGGTGACGACGTGACGACCGCGCTCTACGACGCCGGTTACGGCTCGAGCAGCAGCCTCTACGAGCGCGCACCGGCCGCGCTTGGTATGACGCCCCGCACCTATGGGCGACGCGGCGAGGGTATGGCGATCGGCTACGCGATCGCCGACTGCTCGCTCGGGCGCGTGCTGGTGGCCGCGACGGCCCGCGGCATCTGCGCGGTCAGTTTTGGCGAGGGTGACCGCGAGCTCGCGGCCCTGCTGGAGCGCGAGTACCCGGCCGCGGACGTGCGGCGCGACGGCGACGCGCTCGAGGAGTGGGTGCGGCTGGTCGTCGCCCGGATCGACGGCGACCCGGTGTCCGCCGAGGTGCCGCTCGACGTGCGGGCGACCGCCTTCCAGGCGCGCGTCTGGGCGGCGCTGCGGCGCATCCCCCGCGGCGAGGTCCGCTCCTACGGCCAGGTCGCCGCGGAGCTGGGCGAGCCGTCGGCGGTGCGCGCGGTCGCGACGGCCTGCGCCAGCAACCCCGCCGCGGTCGTCATCCCCTGTCACCGGGTCGTCCGGAGCGACGGCACGCTCGGCGGCTACCGCTGGGGAACCGAGCGCAAGCAGCGGCTGCTGGAGCGCGAGCGGAGCGCCGTGCCGGCCTGAGCGCCGGAGTAGCTCGACTTCACACCGACAATCCCTGACGCGCACGACGCCGGCGGGGTTCTTCCCGCCCCGCCGGTGGGAGGGAGCACCATGCCCGCGGCTCACCCCTTTCGCTTCGGAATCCTGGCCGAGCACGTCCAGACACGGGAGCAACTCCTGCGAACCGCACGGCGCGCCGAAGCGGCCGGTTACGCGACCTTCCTCATTCGCGACCACTTCCTGCCGGAGCCGTTCGGCCATCAGCTCGCGCCGCTGGCGGCACTGGCGACGGTTGCCGCCCACACGACCACGCTGCGGGTCGGCAGCCTGGTCTTCGCCAACGACTACCGCCCGCCGGTGATGCTGGCGCACGAGACGGCGACGCTGGATCTCCTCTCCTGTGGGCGCTTCGAGCTGGGGCTGGGGACGGGCTTCCTCCAGGCAGAGTACGACCGCGCCGGGCTCTCGCTGGACCCGCCTCGGGTGCGGGTCCAGCGCTTTGCCGAGGCGCTCCGGGTGCTCAAAAGCCTCTTCGCCGGTGAGCCGGCGCCGCGCGACGGCCACCATGAAGCGCCGGCGGGGATGGAAGGGTTTCCCACGCCGGTCCAGCGGCCGCACCCGCCCATCCTGGTTGGCGCGGGCGGGCGCCGCATGCTCCAGCTGGCGGCGCGCGAGGCGGACATCATCGGGCTGCTGACCACGTCGACCGCCCACGGCGTCCTCTCGACCGACCCGTCCACACGGCTGGCACCGGCCGTGGCGCGGCAGCTGTCCTGGATCCGCGAGGCGGCCGGCGTGCGCCTGGACGCCGTCGAGCTGAGCCTGGTGGCCACGGTGGTGATCGCCGACGACCGGCAGCAGGCCGCGACCGACTTTGCCCGGGCGCGCGGCTGGGACGGCATCTGCCCCGAGGACGTGCTGGCGATGCCCTCGGTCTTTATTGGGTCGCTGGGCCAGGTCGTCGAGGAGCTGCACGCTCGGCGCGAGCGCTACGGCTTCTCCTACTACGTGATCTCCGACCGCGACCTGGAGACCGTCGCCCCGCTCGTGGACCGCCTCGCCGGCCGGTGATCCAGACGCCGGCTGCCCGGCTTGACCGGCTGCCCGCGCGCTGGTCTCCGGATTCTGCCTCGCCGGAGCGGAGTGGCCGGTCCGAGGCGTCGTCTCGTCCGTGAGACACCGAGCGGCACGCGGTATGCGCGCGGAAGGTCCATGTCCCCCGCCAACGGAGCCGGCCGTGTCCACCAGGCGCGACGGCACGCCCCGCGTCGGGCCAATCGGTTTCCACTGGAACGGGGAGAAGGTCGTGCTGGCAACCGCGACGGGTACCCCGAAGATTGGGGTGCCGCGGCATGGCTCAAGAGTGGCGGTGTCCATCGACAGCGACGCGCTGTCCTCCAGGGTGCTCCCCATACTGTTGCCACCCCGGCAGTGTCGCGCCACCACGGCGATGCAGCTCAGTTCGTGACTTCGCGCAGTCGGATTGCCAGCCAGGCGCCGTGGTCAAGCCGACCTGGCCAAGCCCGTCGTCCGTCCTCGCTGACTGCCTCCGGCGCGTCGCCGCCGCGGTTGAGGCGCTCCGTCTGACTCCCGGTGCCGGGCAGGCACGCTACGCGGGTGGGACGGCCGTGACCCGCAGCAGGAGCGGCGTCAGCTTCCCGCCGTTGACCGTCGATAGATCGTGCGCGCACGCGGAGACGGCTCCTACCACATCGATCAGCGCGCGCAGCACGAGGCGGTCCCCAGGGCGCGACAGCGGCGCCGCGTAGCGGTAGTTCCCGTCCGGGTCCAGCGTCGTGTTCTGAAAGATGTTGAACGGCTCCGGGACCAGCCACTGCTCGATCCCGAACGGTGCCAACGCCCCGGTCAGGTTGTCCAGGCAGTTTGGATGATCCGGGAGACCATGCCGCTCCGCATACAGCCGGGCGTCGCAGGCCGCGATCGTCAGGTCGTGCCGGCCGACCCGGTCCTCGACGACCTCGAACATGGGCCGGCGCAGGTTGGAGTAGAGGTGATCGCCCTGGCGCACGTAGATCCGGCGCAGCGCCGACCGGGTGTGGCAGGTGGAGAGCCGCTCCCGGTGATCCGCCGCGTTCAGGGCGACGAAATCGCCAATCTGCTCGCCCTCGAGGTCGATTACCGTTACGCACATCCCCGCTCGGGCGCGGAAGGCGCGCGCCTCCGCGGGCGGGATCCGAAGTTCCTGATCGTCGACGTCTGGTCGCATGGAGGTGGTCATCCAGTTGCCGCCTCTCCTGTGGACCCGGGGCACGTTCCGTCGCCGCATCTGATTCGACGTGTGGCAACCACGCGGTGCGCGTGGAGCCAGTATCGACCAATCCGGTGCGCTCCAGTCTAGCAGGTGGAGTCCGGCGCTACTCCGGCGGTTGCGCGGGCGCCTCGACATCCGGGCAGGCCGTTGCATCGGCCCGACCCAGCCCAACCACGAGTGCCTGGAGCCCGAGCTCGAACTGCTCCTCGGAGGCCAGCGTGCCGAGGTAGGGGAGCGCCGCGGCGACGTGTGGGAACTGGCCTTCCGGCAGGCGGGCGAACCCCTCACGCCACTGCGCCGCGTAAGCGCTCGCCGGCTGCTCCCGCACCCGCGGCGTCTCCCACATGACGAAACCCAGCGTGTAGATCAGCACCGCGTAGATGGCCCGCGCCGCCCCCTCCGCGTCGAAGCCCTTGCGCCGCAGCGGCCCCAACAGCGTCTCCACCCCACGGAAGATCCCCGTGCCCACCACCGCGCGCCGGGCGAGCACACCCGCCACACCCGGATGGACCAGGAGCACCGCGCGCATACCGCGGCCCCAGTTCAGTAAGATCTCCTGCCGATCGGCCACGTCGAGCCTGGCAACCCGCACCTCGGCAATGGCCCGCATCGCCACGGCGTCCAGCAGTTCCTGCTTGTCGCGCACGTAGCCGTACAGCGTCATAACGCCCGCGTCGAGCCGTCGTGCCAGCCGCGGCATGGAGAGGGACTCGACGCCCTCGGCATCCACGATCGCGAGCGCCGCCTCGACCACCGCCTCGCGAGTGAGCGATCCTCGCGGCCGGCGAGCACGCCGCCCGCCGGCGGACGGGGCGCCGTTTCCTCGATCAGGCGTCATCGTGCTTCTCTCCCCCGACCTCTTGACAACCGGTCTCGCTGGCTATATCGTAAGCCATACGGTAAGGCTAACGCAACGGTGACGGACAGGAGCCCGGGTTCGCCCACTCCGGCAGTGGCAGGAGGACGCTCGATGGTATCCCGCAGCGAACCCGCCATCGATCATAACCGGTTGAAGACGCCGCTGGGCCGGTGAGCCCCAGGAAGAACTCCGGACGGTGTAGGACGGCCACGTCGGGCCGATACGAGTGAGGGGGAACCATTGGCATCGACCGCCTCGATGTCCGGAGACGAACTGCAGGGAGCGCAAGGCGTCGATCTGGGTGTCGTCAGGAAGTGCGTCCTCGCCGTCCTCTGTCTCACCGGAGGCGTCGCCCCGCTCGCGGCGCGCTCCCTGCACGGCGAGGCCGCACAGGTCACGTACGGGCTGGTCGTGGCCGCCGTCCTGTTGGCGGTAACCGTGCTCGCCCGCAGGTCGGCCACGCTCAACCGGTTGTGGGAGCTGCCATTCGCCTTCTTCGTGCTCGCGGTCGTCCAGGTGCTGAACAACGCGGTCCCGCCCTTCGTGCTGGCCCACGTGCTGCACCAGCACACCGTCTCCGGCAATCCCCTGGCGTCGACGGTCTCCGGCAGCATCGTCATCCAGCTGCTCGAGACCGCGATCGCCCTCGTGTCGATCGTCGCGCTGGTCAAGCTGGCCGGATTGGACCTCGGATCGATCTACTGGCGGGTGGGCCGGTTCGGCCGGGCCTACCTGATCGCCATCCTCGGCTTCGTGGCGGTTGCTGCCGTGGTCGGGTTGTCCCCCGCCCACCGCATGCTGCCGGTCAACGGCACCATGACCCTCCATCGCTACCTCACTCTGGCACCCGCACTGCTCGTCCTGGTGTTCTCCAACGGCTTCCAGGAGGAATTCCTCTTCCGCGGGCTCTTCCTGCAGCGCTACAACGCGTTCTTCGGGCCGTACCTCGCGAACGTGCTCCAGGCGCTCGTCTTCGCGTTCGCCCACGTCGGGATAACCTACACGCCGAGTGCCCTGGTTTTCATTCTGATAGCCGTCTTCCCGCTCGGGCTGCTGGCCGGCTATCTGATGCGCAGTTCGGACGGCGTCGTCGCGCCGGCCATCCTGCACGCTGGCCTGGACATCCCGATCTACCTGGCCTTCCTGACCTTCGTGTTGTGAGCTAACGGGGCCGGGCGCCGGTCCGAGGATGTGAACCGCCTGCCGGAGGACCTGCTCCCATCCTCCGGCGCTCTACGGTGCCCCGGTCGAGGATCGGCCGGGCACGGGTCACCGGTTATCATGGGGCGATAACGGGCCTCCACGCGGAGAGGGTAGGGAGCGTGCGCCGCCGGAATGGCCGTCTCCCCCCCCTCCGAACGCGGCCGTCGCACACGGAGTGCGATGTGAGTTCGCGGTGGCAGACTGTGTACGCTGCGCAAACGTCGCGCAGCGCGTGCCTATCGGCGGGAGCAGGGCATGTCGATCGACCGGGAACTTGGCGAGATCGTGGATCGGACGGTCGCCGCGTTGAACCGCCTGGTTGCGGGTGACCCCACTCCGTTCCAGGCGCTCTATTCACCCACGGCGGATGTGACCGTCTTCGGCGGCTTCGGCGCGTACGAGCGCGGCTGGGAACAGGTGAGTCGGAACGTCGCGTTCGCGGCCTCCCGATTCCGCGGCGGCCAGCTGGAGATCGAGCCGCTGGCCTCCGGGACGAGCGGAGACCTGGCCTACACCGTCTGGATCGAGCGTGGGGAGGTGCGGGTGGACGGGCGCGATGAGCCCGGACCGCTCGCGGTCCGCGTGACGCACATCTTCCGTCGTGAAGGCGGCGCCTGGAAGCTCATCCACCGCCACGGCGATCCGATCGTGGAGCAGACCGAGGCAACCGCGGTCCTTCAGCGATAGGTGCGGGACGTGATCGCGCGTCCCACCCTGGCCGCGCCAGCTACGCAACCACGGAGCGGGCTCGGGGCGATCACCCTCGGCGCGATCGCCCCGAGCCGCTTCTGCTCGGGTGAGACTGTCGCCGCGCGCGCGACTGTGGACGGGGTTGGCCACCGTCGTTCACGCTATCCGCTGGCGGGCTGATGCGCCCGCGATGGAGGACGGTCGGGAGGAGGACGGTCATCAGGAGGCTATAATCCCGCCCACCGACCAGTTCCCAGGCTCGCGCCAGCCCGATCACGTAGCCGCCCAGTACCAGGTAGGTCACCACGTACACCGCGGCCGTCGCATCCGGGTGGCGCAGCAGTCCCGCCCCGGTCCACACCTCACCGCCGAAGATCGCGAAGCTCCCCGTCGCCAGCAGCAAGCCGCGGCCGAGCTCACGACGCCCACGCTGCCAGAGGTCGACGACGAGCATGATCGTATTGACGAGGCCGACGGTGCCGGCGGCCACCAGGACACTGCCGACGTTGAGCTGCGGCAGCAAGCCCCCCAGCGAGACGAACAGGCCGTTGCCCAGGACGAAGAAGGCGCTGGAGGCCCGGTACGTCCGGTCGCCGGAGGCGGCGGAGCCGAAAACCCGCTCTGGGGCGATGCTGACGGCGACGAAGAGCAGGCCGATCAGGGCGGCACTGGCTCCGGCGCTGGCGATGAAATAGTCGTGCAGGGTCGCGGGGACCATCGGACCACCTCCGGCACGGACGGCACGGGGCGGATGGAACTCGGCGTGATCGGACCGGCTGCGTTCGGGGTGTTGATAGCACGCCCGGCGCGCCGAGTCGAGGCCCGGCGACAGCCGAGGGAGGATCGGCCCGCTCGCCGGCCGGACACATGGCGCGTCACGTGGCCCCGGGCGGCTCGATCGTGGCCGCCCGGGGCCATGCTGGCAGATGCGAGGATTGCGCAGGCCGGCGCCGGGCGTCAGCCGGTCAGCAGACCTGGAGGTAGCGGGCCCGCGCCCACTCGCCCACGTGCTGGCGCGCGGCGTCCCAGTCGCGCTGCTGCGCCTCGACCAGCCGGCTGCAGATGTGGTCGCCGAGCGCCTCGCACACGACCTCGTCCTGCTCGAGCTCCTCGATGGCTTCGCCGAGCGTGCCCGGCAGGGACCCCACGCCCTGGGCCTTCAGTTCCTCCGGCGTGCAGTCGTACAGGTTCTCCTCCACCGGCTTGGGCAGCGACAGTCCCCGCTCGATGCCGTCGATGCCGGATGCCAGCATCACGGCGAACGCCAGGTACGGGTTGCAGGACGGGTCCGGGCAGCGCAGCTCCACGCGCGTCGACTGCGCCTTGTGCGGCCGCACCGCCGGCACGCGGATCAGCGCCGAGCGGTTGGTCCGCGCCCAGCTGATGTAGACCGGCGCCTCGTAGCCGGCGACCAGCCGCTGGTACGAGTTGCTGATCGGCGCCAGCACCGCGGCCATGCCGCGCGCGTGGTGGAGCTGGCCGGCGATGAACTGCCGCGCGACCGTCGACAGCCCGAAGTCGTCGCGCTCGTCGACGAAGGCGTTGCCGCCGTCGTCGAGCCGGCAGAAGCTCTGGTGGACGTGCATCCCGGAGCCGCTGATACCCTCGACCGGCTTGGGCATGAAGGTCGCGAGAAGACCATGCCGCTGGGCGACCTCCTTGATCGCGTACTTGAAGGTGATGACGTGGTCCGCCGTGGCCAGCGCGTTGCCGTAGCGGAAGTCGATCTCATGCTGGCCGCCGGCGACCTCGTGGTGCGCCTGCTCCACGATGATGCCGAGCTCGGTCAGCGTCAGCACCATGTCCTTGCGGACGCGGGACGCCACGTCGGCCGAGACGTCGAAGTAGCTGGCCCGGTCGTAGGGCAGCGGCGCGATCCGGCCGCCTTCGGTCTGGAAGAGGAAGAACTCGACCTCCGGACCGGTGTTGTAGCCGTAGCCGAGCGCGGCCAGCCGGTCGAGCTGCCGCTGCAGCACGGCGCGCGGATCGCCGGTGAAGGTGGCGCCGGACGGCGTGAAGACGTCGCCGATCAGCCTGGCCGTCCGGTGCGCCCCCTCCTCCCAGGGGATGACGCCGTAGGTCGAGCGGTCGGGCATCAGGAACATGTCGCTCTCGGCGATGCGGGCGAAGCCGTCGATCGACGACCCGTCGAACCAGATGCCGTTGGTGAGCGCCTCGTCGAGTTCCCCGACCGGAAGGGTCACCGCCTTCAGCCCGCCGGTGATGTCGGTGAACTGGATGTTGACGAAGCCGACGTGGTCCTCCTCGGCCCACGACAGCACCTCACGCACGCTCGGCTTCGCGATCTCCCGACTCGCCATTCGGCCTACCCTCCTCGTGCTTCACCCGCGACACGGCCCTGTTGATTGGGCCGCGTGGACAGCATAGGATCGGCCGCGAGGCGGAAACAGGTGCTGCAGCACGGATCCGCGTCATCATACTTATGCAAACAGCACAGTAGGTTCTGAGTGTTTGGGATATTCTGGCGCTAACTTGTGCTATAGCACAGCGCACGTGGGCCGGTGGACCCGGAGCCGGAGTGCGACCGGGACGGAGAGGGCACGGGCGGCGCGCGTCAGATGTCGAGTCCCGGCAGCCCGTGCATGCCCAGGACGAACGAGAGCTCACCACCGTGATGGACGTCGTGCTCGATGAGGTGCCAGAGGACGAACTGGCGGGTGAAGCTCTCCTCACCGGGATAGGTCGGCGGGAAGACGTCGTCCAGGTCG
>DATKRJ010000319.1:0-2927 GCA_035532355.1 Thermomicrobiaceae bacterium
CGGCTTCGACCGCCAGAGCGTGATCGAGTACATGACCACCGGCGGTCCGAAGATGCAGGCGCATGCGGCCGCGGTCGGAGCTGCCAGCGCCACCACCACGGGGGGTGCCTGAGCCATGGCCCAGACCGAGAACGAGCGCCCGAGCGTGGCCACCGCGCCGCTGCCGGCCAACTCCCTGGTGGACCTGACCGCGGCTACGGATGGCTCCGCCGCCGAGCTGCCGCCGGAGATCGCGGCCCAGTCCCTCGGGGAGTATCTCCGCGCCTGGCTGCAACGCATCCGCAGCGGCGACAGCGGCGTCCTCCCGGTCCTGCTCGGACTCATTGTCGTCGCCGTCGCCTTCCAGATCGCCAACGGCAAGTTCCTGTCCCCCCAGAACCTCGTCAACCTGATCGAACAGAGCACCATCTACATGCTGCTGGCGATGGCCGAGATCTTCGCGCTGTTGCTCGGCGAGATCGACCTCTCCGTCGGCCTCGTGATGGGGCTGGGCGCGGTGCTCGTCGCCGAGGAGGTGCAGCCCGCCGGCCTCGGCTGGCCGTGGTGGCTGGCCATCGTCGTTTCACTGCTCATCTGCTCGGGGGTCGGCCTGATCCAGGGCACGCTCGTGGCGCGCCTCAAGATGCCGTCCTTCATCGTCACGCTCGGCGGTTTGCTGATCCTCGAGGGCGTGGCGATCATCGTCCTCGGGGGGAGCCTCGTCGGCATCGGAAACTCCCACTTCAGCAATGAGGTCTTCATCTACAACCTCTTCTGGGGGAAGTTCAGCCCGGCGATCAGCTGGGTCCTGCTCATCGTCGTCGGCGTGGCGGCCGCCGGCTGGGAGTGGTACCGCGACAGCCGGCGCCGCCGTTCCGGTCTGGTGGCCCCGCCGGCCAGCCTGACGCTCCTCAAGATCATCCTCGCAGCCGTTGCCGGCGTTGCCGTCGTGGTCATCTGCAACGTCAATCGAGCCCACTTCGGGGTCATCGATGGACTGCCGTTCATCATCCCGATCGTCCTCGTCGTTCTTTTCGGATGGACCGTCCTGCTCCAGCGCAGCCGGTTCGGCCGCTACGTGTATGCGATCGGTGGCAACCCCGAGGCGGCGCGCCGGGCCGGCATCAGCCTGCCCAAAATCCGGACGTGGTGCTTCGTCCTCGGAGCGCTCACCGCCGGAATCGCCGGCGTTCTCTTCGCATCGTGGCAGGTTTCGATCACCACCAACGTGATCAAGGATGCCAACAGCTACGTGTTGCTGGCGGTTGCTGCCGCTGTCATCGGTGGCACCAGTCTCTTCGGCGGCCGGGGCAGGACGATTCACGGCGTCCTCGGCGGCCTCGTCATCGGCGGCATCTACAACGGCCTGTTCCTGATCGGAGTCACGTCCGAATGGATCGACGTGGTCGTGGCGCTGGTGCTGCTGGCCGCCGGGACGATCGACGTCCTCTCCCGCCGCGGCGCGCAGACCCGCGCCTGATCCCTGGGGAACTCGACACGTGAGCCCCATGGCATCGCCCGAATCGGTTCGCCGGCACAACCTCAGCCTGCTGCTCCGTCTCCTCCATCAATCGGGAGCACTCTCCCGGTCTGAGATCGGCGCCGCCCTCGGGATGACCCGCAGCACGATCGGCGAGCTGGTGGCTGATCTGCGCGCCCGGGGTCTGGTGGAGGAGGGTGATCCCGCCCGCCTCGGCGCGCCAGGGCGACCCTCGCTCGTTGCGCGGCCCAATCCCGAGGGCGCCGCCGCGATCACCGCGGAGATCGCGGTCAACTCACTGTCCGCCGCGGTTGTCGGGCTCGGCGGGCGGATCCTCCATCTCGTCCGCGTCCCGCACCAGCCACGCCGCCTTGCCGTCGACCAGACGATCGAGGACGTCGGCACCCTCATTCAGACGGCGATGGCTGCGATCCCGCCGGGGTGCTGGGTCGCCGGCCTCGGCATCGCAATCGCCGGCGTCGTGAGCCGCGCGGACGGTCTGGTCCACTTCGCCCCGAACCTCGGGTGGCGCGATGTGCCGCTCGGCCTGCTCGTCGCCGAGCGATTCGGAGCCAGCCTTCCGATCGTGATCGCGAACGAAGCCGATCTCGGCGCGCTGGCCGAGCACACCTGGGGAGCGGGTGTCGGCGTCGATCACCTCATCTACGTCTCGAGCGAGGTCGGCGTCGGCGCAGGGGTGGTCATCGACGGCCGCCCGCTTGTCGGCGCCGCCGGGTGCGCCGGCGAGGTGGGTCACGTCCAGGTCAACCCGACGGGCGTGCGCTGCCGCTGCGGCGCGATCGGATGTTGGGAGACGGAGATCGGCGGTCCGGCGTTGTTGCGTCGTGCCGGCCGGACCGAGAGGAGCTACCGGGGGGAGGCGGTGACCCGTCTCCTGCGTGAAGCCGCATGGGGCGATCCCGTGGCGCTGGGCGCGGTGGAGGAAGTCGGACGCTGGCTCGGCTCCGGCCTCGCCGGGCTCACGAACGTCTTCAATCCTCAGCGCGTCGTTCTCGGAGGCCTGCTCGGCGACATGTGGCCCCTGGTCGAGCAGATCGTGCAGGCGGAATTGCGTGGCCGGGTGATGGCCCCGGCACTCGAGGTCGTCGACATCCGGGCGGCCCACCTCGGGGCTGACGGGCCGTTGCTCGGCGCAGCGGAACTGGCGCTCGCACGCGTGCTCGACGAGCCGACCCTGGTGCCGTCGCGCAGTGCCGAGCGGAGAAGCGCGTAGGCGGCCCTGCTGCTAGGTGACGGAGCGAAGCGCGGGGTAGTAGGCGCGAAAGCGGCGTCGCGTCTCCTGGTACGGTTCGATCCAGGCGGTGACGGGATCGACCACTTCGGTGACGCGCACGCACGCCGCAGCAGCCTCGTCGACATTGCGGTACACACCGCCGGCGACCCCCCCGAGCAGTGCCGCGCCGAATGCCGACCCCTGGTTCGTCGCCATGATCTCCAGCGGCATCTC
>DATKRJ010000320.1:0-5792 GCA_035532355.1 Thermomicrobiaceae bacterium
GGCTCAACCTTCGGCGACGCGCCGCTCTTCCATCAACACGACCGTACCCTGGACGCGGCCGTCACTGCCGACCAGCGGGGTGCAGCTGACGTCGCAGCGGATCGAGCGTCCACGCCGGTTGACCGCGTCGAGCAGGGTCTCGAACACGGTCGTCTCACCGGCCAGAATGGCACGGATGGGGCGGCTGAGCTGCTCGACCGGTAGCCCGATGTCGAGGTTCAGGAAGTGCTGACCGCGCACCTCGTCGACCCGCACCCCCCATAGGTTCGTCGCCTCGGCGTTCCAGAGCTGGACGGTGTTGTCCTGACCGACGACTGCCACCCCCATCTTCACAGCCGCCAGGATCGACTCCAGATACGCGTTGGTACGGTCCAGCGCGTCGCCGCGGACGCGGAGCTCCTTGTTCACCGTCTCGAGCTCCTCGTTGGCCGACTGCAACTCCTCGTTCATGGTCTCGAGCTCTTCGTTGGTCGATTGCAGCTCCTCGTTGGTCGTCTCGAGCTCTTCGTTGGTGGACTGCAGCTCCTCGTTGGTCGTCTCGAGCTCCTCGATCGTCGACTGCAGCTCCTCGTAGGCGGTCTCCAGATCCTGCCTGGAGTGCTGCAGGTCCTCCGCCAGCCGGCGCTCCCGGGTCATGTCGATGTAGGTCACGGTGGCGCCGAGCGGCCGGTTTCGCTCGTCGAACAGCGGCATGACCTGAACGTCCAGTGAGCGCACGCTCCCATCGGCCGCCCGCCACTCGACGTTGCGAGTCAGTACGAGCCGCTGCTCGGCATACGCCTGCTCGATCGGGCCGCGCAGCTCGAGCGGCCGGTACGACAGCTCAAGGTCCTGGATCGGCTGGCCGAGGTCGCGCACCCCAAGACCGAGGAGCGTCCGCGCCGCGTCGTTGGCCAGCATCAGCCGCCCGCGAGCGTCGACCAGCACCTCCGCGGTCGGCGCCGCGGCGAAAGTCTGGCCCAGTAGAAGGGCATTGTTGATCCCGAGGTTCTCGCCAGGGGCCGGACCTGCGTTCCCGTGAGCCAGGAGTGAAAGACGCTCGCGGCTCAAGGCACGCCGCGCCTTGGTGAACACCCGGCGACGGAGATTGACGGGCGTAAAGAGGTCGGCGTGTGTCAGCAGCATCTCGCCCTTGCCCAGAAAGAGGTAGCCACCGTCGACCATGGCGAAATGAAAGTGCGTCAGGATCCGCACCTGAGCCTCGGCGTGGAAATACATGAGCGTGTTGCGGCAGATGAGCAGGTCGATCCGCGAGATCGGCGCGTCCTGCACCAGATCGTTGCGGCCAAAGATAATGGACCGGCGCAGGTCCCTTCGGAAGACGCGGCGGTCGTCGGCCGGCTCGAAGTAGGTCTCGCGGTACGCCGCCGGCATGTCGTCGACCAGCTTGGCCGGGTAGCTCCCCTGCCGCGCCTGGGCGAGCGCCTCGTCGTCGACGTCGGTCGCGTAGATCTTCACGCGTGCGCGAAACGCCTCCGGTCCGAGCGCCTCGGCCAGGAGAATGGCGATCGAATACGCCTCCTCACCGGAGGCGCAGCCGGCGCTCCAGACCCGGATCGGCTCATCCGGCCCCTTCGCGCCGACGATCGCCGGGACGATCTCCGCGGCGAGGTAGTCCCAGGCCGGCTTGTCGCGGAAGAACCCGGTCAAGTTGATCAGGATCGTGTTGAAGAGCTCGGGGAACTCGGCCGGGTGGACCTCCAGGTAGTCCTGGTAGTCCGCGTACGAGCCGACGCCGGCCGCCGCCATCCGCATGGAGATACGGCGCATCAGCGAGGGCCGTTTGTAGGCCGTGAAGTCGAACCCGCGGTTGCGCTTCAGGTAGTCCAGCAGCCCCTCGAGCTCGACCTGGCCGTCAGGCGTGCTCACCACCGTCTCCCGTCCGCACCAGCGCTACCAGGGCATCGGCAATCTGATCCACGGGCAGCACCCGGCTCACGGCGCCCGTCTTGATCGCGGCCGCCGGCATGTCGAAGCACCGAGCCGTCGCGGCGTCCTCGGCGAGCACCGTACCCCCGGCGTTCCGCACCGCGACCGCACCGGCTGCGCCGTCCTCCCCCCGGCCGCTCAACACGACCGCGATCGCGTGCGGCCCGACGGCGGCTGCCAGCGAGGCGAAGAGGACGTCGGCAGACGGTCGAACGAAGTGGACCGGGGCCGTGTCGCGGAGGGCCAGCACGCCGTGCGCTTGAACCGTGAGGTGCCGCCCGGGCGGCGCCACGTAGACGTGCCCCGGGCTGAGCCGGTCGCCGTCGGCGGCCTCCTGGACGGGAAGCGGGCTGCTCGATCCCAGGAGATGCACCAGGAGGCTGGGGTGCCGGGCAGCCAGGTGCTGGAGCACCACGACCGCGCCCGGAAAGTCGGCCGGAATCCGGCTCAGCACCGCACCCAGGGCAGCCAACCCGCCGGCCGAGGCCGCCAGCGCCACCACGCAGCTTGCCCTGTCGCGCCCGAGTGCCGTGGCGCCGGTCCGCGCGCCCGACATGGCGCCGCCTCTCCCCATGATCCCGGGCGTGCCGGCTGGCCCGGGCACTCACG
Source organism: Thermomicrobiaceae bacterium (assembly GCA_035532355.1). Taxonomy (GTDB): domain Bacteria; phylum Chloroflexota; class Chloroflexia; order Thermomicrobiales; family Thermomicrobiaceae; genus DASSZN01. The sequence goes on from DATKRJ010000320.1 coordinate 2,539, forward strand.
CGCTTACCCGAGGAATAGTAGCATGGGATGCGGCGTGGTCCGCCTCGACGTCGCGGCTGCAGCGGCCGCCGCGGACTGACTCACGCGCGCGGCGACGAGCCCGGTTCCGCCGAATTCGAGCTCGATTCGCTCTTGATCATCAGCGCCGACCGGATCACGTCCGCGCGGTCTACCGACGCCCTGGCGCGGGCATCGAAGCGCACGGCTAATCGCTCGTCGCCACGCGAGCGAAAGCGCTCCGCCATCCGCTGTGCCAGCGCGGCCCGCTCCTCGAGCGCGCGCACCGCCCCCCACAACACCGACTCCAGCGCCTCGGCCTGCTGATCGAGCAGGCTCTCCGGCGAGAAGGTGTGGCCGATCCGGCAGCGGAAACCGAGGACGTGGCCCTCCTGGACCTCCCAGAGTGCGCCGCCACAGTCCGGGCAGATGAGGCCGCCGGCCCCCGCGATCGGGGTCGGCTCCGGCGCGTCGGCAACCGGGTCGTCGTCGCCGCACTCGATGGCCTGCGGGTGGCTGGTCGGACGAATCGGCGCGCTCGCGAGGTCGACGAGCAACGGCGTCATCTCGCTCACCCGGACGCAGTGGTTGACATCCACGTGCTCGAGCGCGCTGCGTGGCATGGCCGCGAAGATAGCCTCTGCCGGGTCCTGCACGACGGCGACTCCGCCGCACTCGCGCAGGACCGCCAGCCCGGCCGTGCCGTCGTCGCCCGTTCCCGACAGGATTACCCCGACGGCACGCCCGCCCCACGTCTGGGCCACGCTGCGGAACAGGACGTCGATCGCCGGCCGGTGACTGTTCTCGGCCGGACCATGGGACAGGTGGACCACGGAGCCGGCGACCTCGAGGTGCCAGTCCGGCGGCGCAACGTAGATGTGTCCGGCCGCGAGCGCGTCGCCGTCGCGTGCGTGCACGGCCGGCAGGGCGCCGGCCCGCTGGAGAATCCGCGGCAGCACGCTGGTGCTGCCCGCGGGGAAGTGGACCACGACGCAGATGGCGGCGGGGATGTCGGTGGGGAGTCCGGCAACCAGGCGCGAAAGGGTCTCGACCCCTCCGGCCGAGCATCCGATGGCGATGATCCGCCGCGGCTCCACGGGTACTCCTCGGCTGACAGCGGCGCCGGGCGCGGAGCGGGTACGGCATGCCCATACTGGCGATCGCTCGGGGCCACGCGTCCGCGCTCGTCTCGCACGACCGTGACCATCGGGCGCCGCCTCAGGCGGTGTCCTCGTCACCGGCGTCGAGCACCTCCGCCTGGTGCTTCCGTCGTTCGTCGCGCGTCCCGCGGGCCCTGGCTCGCGTGGCGGTCAGGTCGTCGCCCAGACGCTGCATGGTCCGCTGCGTCTGAGCCAGGTCCTGACACTGCTGCCAGAGCGCCTGCTGGGCGCGCGTCAGGTCGGCAAACGCCTGCTGGAGCTGTCCGCGGACCATCCGCAGCTCATCGCGCAGCCGGTCCTGTTCCTCCTGGAACGTGCGCTCCCGCGCCTCCAGGTAGCCGGAGACCAGCTCGACCACGCGGTCGATCTCTACCCGACGTCCCGGCTGTTCGACATCTCGCACCGTCTGCAGCTCGCGTACCGCGTCGGTCGGCAGGTAGTACTGCATCCCGTGCGAGCCCGGCCGAAGCTCGGCCGGCAGCTTGCCGGCCTGCACCCAGCGGCGCACCGTCCGGGGTGCCACCTCGAGCTCGTCGGCCGCGTCCGTCAGACTCAGCCAAGGTCTCGACATGCTCACTCCTTATGTCTAGTTGCGATGTTCAGTTGGGGTGTTCTGGGCGTAGCCGTTGACAAAGACTATACATCGTCCCAGGCTGGATGCAAGCTTGATAGTGTGAGCACGCCAGGGGAGAATAGCACGTGCCGGGGCAGGGAACGGATGCGGCGCGCGCGGATGTCGTCGATGACTACCGCACAGTCGGCGAGGTCGTTTCCATGGCCCTGACCGACGACGGCTACCGCGTGGTGGTACTGCCGGCAGTCGCGGCCGTCCGGCGCGAGATCGAGGCAGTCCGCCCAGGCGCAACCCTACGCGCCACCTGGGAGCGCCGACCGGACGGCGGCCTGAGCTTACTGCACCACCTCCACCACAATCCGGCGACGCGCGGCATCCCTGTCGTGGTCGTGCGGGCCGACGGCGCCCGGCCGTATCGCAACCCCGCCGCGCTCTCCGACAACTGCGTCGCGCCGCTGCCCAGGCCGTTCAACCTGACCGATCTGCTGGCGGCGGTCGAGGCCGTCGTCGCGCGCGGGTCGCTCGCCCATCAGCAGCCCTGACCGCGCCCACTCCGGATGCGGACGCGCGTCGCGCCCCGGCTGCTCGTACCGGGGCGCTCGAGGTTCGCTGAGGAGTCCGGAGGAACTGGGTTTGAGGAACGTCCGAGAGGCGTCGAGCGAAGGTGGAACGTTGTCCGCATCCCCTGACGCACGCTGCGTGCCCACGCTCCGTACCGCTCCCGCCACACCCCGCCCGGCGCTACGGCTGGAGGGAACTGTCGAACTCGGACAACGTCTCGCCCGGCGCTACCCGGATGCGCGGCAGCTGGAACAGCCCGCCGGTCGTCGCCTGGGTCGACAACACGCGCGTGTCGAGCACGCCTTCGCGGCGTAGCCCGGCGCGCCCAGGTCGACGAAGAGCTGCTGCTCGGCCGGCCCCTCACCGACGACCGTCACCGCGGCATTGCCCGGCGCCAGCGTCGAGCCCAGCGCATCGGTGAGGTAATAGCTGGTGCCGCCGGCATCCGTGCGGCTGAACGTCTCGTGGACCGCCAGACCGGTCGGCTCATTCGCCGACGGCGTGCTGCCCGTCAACTCCTGGACGAGGTTGGCCCCGTCGTAGAGGTAGCCGGTGCTGGTCCCGTTGATGGTCGCGCACGTGCGCCGCCCGAAGGCGTCGTAGCCGAAGCTCGCCGTCGACCCGCCGGAGATCCCGCTTAGCTGGTTGCGCGCGTCCCAGCTGTAGGTGTTGGTCCTATCGCTCGTCAGGTTGCCGTCGGCGTCGTAGCTCAGGCTGGCCGACCCCACTGGGTCAGCTGGTTGGTCGCGTCGTAGCTCGCACTGCTCACAGGCGCCGAACGGACCGCAGCCGACCAGAACCGCCGCGAGCGACAGCGCGATCAGCACGGCGATCCCGCGTCGGCGCTGTCGTCCAGTGGCCGGGCACGACTCGGCATCGGATCCGCGCCTTTCCGGTCGGCTCGAGTGCGTCGCATCGCTCCCCCAGGGTGTGGGCACCGCGACAGTATGGCCGCCGAGCCG
>DATKRJ010000321.1:0-5716 GCA_035532355.1 Thermomicrobiaceae bacterium
TCGCCAGGTAGCACTCGAAGTGGCGCTGGGAGTTCCACGCGAACGTGCCGACGCGGTCGCCCCGCACCACGCCGAGCGTGGCGAGCGCCCGCGCCAGCCGGTCGATGCGCGCCACCGTCTCCCCGTGGCTCGCGCGGGTGACGCCGTCGTCGGTCAGCGTCACGACCTCGCCGGCGTCCGGGAAGCTGCGCATGCGCCGCAGCACGTACTGCAGGCTCAGCTGAAAGTCATCCTGCATCAGTCCCGGCAACATCGGCGCTCCCCTCACGGTCGGGCCCCCGCTCACGGCCACGCCGGAAGCATCGCAAAGCACGCGGGCCCTCGAGCACGAGCCCGCCGGCGCGCCGCGCGCCCCCGAGTTCACCCTCGTCCGCTACTGCGCCCCCATCCCGGCCACCGTCGTCCCGGGCGCGCTCGTCGGCCCGAAACTCGCCGCCGCACCACCGCAGCTGCTCCGCGGCCGCTAGGAGGCGTCGGATTCCCGTCGCAGCCACAGCGTCAGCCGGACGATCCGGCGCACGGCGAACAGGGCCGAGACGCCGACGATCGCCCAGACCCACCAGGCGGGACGCGAGGCGGCCATCAGCGCCAGCGCGGCCGCGCTGATCACGAGGATCAGGCAGTACCAGCGCCGCGTGAAGCGCGCCCACTCGACGCGCTGCGCCTCGCGGTCGGGGCGGCGCAGAACTCGTCTGACAATCGGTGGCACGGCAGCACGATCGTAGAGCCGCGGCCGGCCGACCGCGCCGCGATCACCCCAGCCGCGACCGACGGTAGGCGAGGTAAAGGAGATGCTCGCTAGTCTCCTTTACCTCGAGTTGGGCCGCCGTCCGGGGGTCGGCGGCACCTGCGCACGTCGCTGACGCCGTTCGCGGCGGTGACCGCGGGCCTCAGTCGGCCAGCGCGCCGGGATCGGCGGGAACGTCCACGGCGTGCTCCTGGAGCGCCTCGAGCGGCACGATCTCAAGCGCGCGTTCGTGGGTCGACGCCAGGACGACGTAGGCGGCGGCGCCATCCTCGTGTGCGCGCAGCCAGTTGACGGCGGTCACGCACCAGCGGTCGCCCGGCACGAGCCCGGGGAAGCCATAGGGCGGCATCGGCGTGATCAGGTCGTTTCCGATGCTCCGCTGGTGCTCGAGGAACTGCGGCGTCACCACTGCGCAGATCGTGTGACTGCCGCGGTCCTCCGGGCCGGTGTGGCAGCAGCCGTCGCGAAAGAAACCGGTCAGCGGGTCGCTGCTGCACAGCTCGAGTTCGCCGCCAAGCACGTTGCGTTCGCTCATCGCCCCAGTATCGCTCAGCAGACCGCTTCGGCGTCGGCGACCGGCGGGTTCACCCACCAGCGGACATGCTGATCAGAAATCTCCCCACATCGCCGGAAAAAGATGGCGGCCGGGCGGAACATCTTCGCGTTGCGCCGAGTTCGTTGGCTGCCAGGATGCAGCCCGTGAGATTCGGCCGTCAGCGAACTGGTGATGCGTCCCCGCGACCGAGCGCGTTGCTCGGGGCCCGCGTGGCGCTCTCGACGGTCCTCGCGATCGCCGGGCTGACGTTCGCCTTCTCCAGCGCGGCCGCCGTCGCGGCGGGAACGCCACTGGTCTCGACGGCGACGAGCGAGACCGGGAGCGGCTCGGTGGGCAACGGCACCGTGCTGACCGTGACGTTCAACACGGCACCGGTCCTCGCGAGCGCCTACAGCCTGACGCTGACCGACGGGACGAACCTCGCCACGCTCAGCTCGTCGGCGCGGACGCTGACCGCCGCCGTCCGCGGTTCCAGCGTCGCCTTCACGGTCCATGCCGCGACCACGCTGTCGCTGTCGGCGCTCGAGGTCCTGGCCGCGACCGGCGTGAGCGATGGCTCCGGCCACGCCTGGAACCTGCTGGTCAGCGGCGAGGTCGACAAGACCACGACGTGCACCCCGATCACCGGCCTAACGCGGGTTTTCGGCGGCTCGAACTGCAGCATGACATCCGCCGTTGGGGGCCCGACGACACCCGATGTCTACGACGTCATCCCACTTCCGACCCAGGATCTGCCGGGACCGCCGAACGACGCGGCGCCGGAGGTCATCACGACCTGCGGCGTGGGCTCCACGGACGTTGTCTATGACATGAACACCGGAGCCCAGCTGGGATCGAACCTGTGCGGCAACAACCCGCCCGGCGAGGTGAGCATCGGCAACACGAACTCGAACACGCTCGACTACATCCCCACACCGACGCTGGCCTCCTACGAGGAGGTTGGCGTCGTCGAGACGATCCCCGGCTCGGACTACCTCAGCGCGACCTCCGTGCCGCCGCAGCTGAGCGGCATCACGGTGACCGGCAGCCAGGCGACGTTCTCCTACTACGTGCCGGTCGTCTGCCAGGCCACCAGCGGCGACGCGCCGACGATCTCACAGTTCACCTACGTGTCGCCGTCCACGAAGACGACCCTCAACCCGGGCGACCTCGTGTATCCGGCGTCCATCACGTGCCCGGCGGGCGGCGGCGGGACCTCGATCACGGTCACCTACCCGGCCGCGATCCCGGTCAGCTCGACGGTGCGCTTCAAGTACACCGGCTACGGCGACGGGCACTTCATCGTCGGTGCCCCGGGGACCCCCTTTGCCGCCGAGCGTGAGGCCTCCGAGAGCGCATTCGTCGGGCCAGCCGCGCCGCCGAGCCCGGCGATCACGTCGTTCACGCCCTCGTCGACGACGCTCGCCTCGAGCAAGGGGGGAATCGTGAACACCGCGTTCGCTACGACCAACGCGCTCACCTGCACCATCGCCGCGACCTCGCAGCCCCTCGGCGCGCCGGCCCTCACGCTCCCCTCGGTGGCGAGCTGCAACGGCACCGGAGCGATCACCGTGCCGGCGAACGCGAGCACGACGAGCAGCGTCAGCTACACCGTCACGCTCACCGCCAGCGGAGCCACCGGCACGACGCCCGCGACCGCTCCCATCACCATCACGGTGCCCGCCGCGCTGCTGCCGGCTCCGGTGCTCGTGTCCCCGCCGACGATCACGGGCACCGCCGTGGCGGGTCAACTGTTGACGGAAGGCCACGGTTCCTGGCTGAACGCACCGACCTCCTACACCTACCAGTGGGACCGTTGCATCCGTGGTTTCTTCGGCAGCTTCTGCCTGGCGATCGGCGGCGCGACCGGCCAGACCTACACGCTCACCGCCACCGACGTCGGCTGGGCGATCCGCGTGGTGGAGACCGCCCACAACGCCACAGGCCCGAGCGGCCCGGCGGCTTCGAGCGACACGGCCACCGTGCTTCGCGCGCCCGCACCGCCGAACACGCAGATCACCAGGGCGCAGATCAACTCGTTCGGCGCCAGCGCGACATTCAGCTTCAGCGCGACCGGCACCGCGACAGGGTTCGAATGTGCGCTGGTGCTCAGGCCGACCTTCAGGTTCGCCCCTACACCGGCGCCCAGCTACGCCGCGTGTAGCTCGCCGGACGCATTGAAGAACCTGAAGCGTGGGAGCTACGTGTTCTACGTGCGCGCGGTCGGACCAGCCGGCGTCGACCCGACTCCCGCCAGCTACAGCTTCACGATCTTCTAGCGCGGCGGGCGCCGGCGGCGCGCCGCCCTGCCATCCCGCGGCACGGCGGGCTTTCCGCGGGGGCGGCGTCGGCGTCGTCAATCGAAACAGCGACCGGCCCGTGGCACCCGCCGTCCGCTGCGGTGAGTACAAATCTCACCGACCGACCGGAGAAAGATCCACATCAGCCGGTGCATCTTTTCCGCTGCCAGCGGTCCGTGGGGTGCGAGGATCATGCCAGTGCGAGCCAGAGCGCGCGGAACGCGAGCGAGACTGACCAGGACACGATCGACGCCGCTGCTGGCGGCCCGCTTCGGAGTCGTGACGGTGTTGGCGGTCGCGGGGTTGATGTTCGCGTTCTCAGGCCCGGTGGGTGCCGCCGTGACGACGCCGCTCGTCTCGAGCGCAACGAGCGACTCGGGCGGCAGCACCGTCGCCAACGGCACGGTGCTGAAGGTGACCTTCAACAAGGCGCCGACTCTGGCCGCGTCCTACAGCCTGACGCTGACCGACGGCTCCCACCTCGCCACGCTCAGCTCGACGGCGGGCACGCTGAGCGCCGTTGTCAACGGCACGAGCATCTCCTTCACGGTGCACGGCGCGACCAGCCTGACGCTCTCGGTGCTCGAGGTCCTGGCGGCGACCGGCGTCAGCGACTCCTCCCGCAACCCCTGGAACCTCGTCGCCAGCGGCCAGGTCGACAAGGCGACGAGCTGCACGAACATCGCCGGCTACACCCGCGTCTTCCGCGGCTCCAACTGCCAGATCGCGCGGCCGGTCCCCCCCGACGTCTACGACGTCATCCCGCTCCCCACCGCCGACCTGCCGGGGCCGCCCAACGACAACGCGCCTGAGGTGATCACCAACTGCCAGGCCGGATCGACCGACTCGGTCTACGACCTCAACAGCGGCGCGGCACTCGGCACCAATCCGTGCGGCAACAATCCGAACGAGACAGCGATCGGAAACTCGAACTCGAACACGCTCGACTACATCCCGACGCCGAAGCTCGCATCCTACGAGGAGGCCGGCGTGGTCGAAACGATCCCCGGCTCGGACTACGTCAGCGCCACCTCGGTGCCGCCGCAGCTGAGCGCGATCACCGTCAGCGGCAACAAGGCGACGTTCAGCTACTTCCAGCCGGTCGTCTGCCAGGCAACGAGCAGCGACCGGCCGACGATCTCGCAGTTCACCTACACGACGCCCTACACGAACCTCAGCCGCAGCGGCCTGGTCTACGCCTCGGCCATCGCCTGCCCGCCGAGCGGCGGCGCCACCTCGATCACCGTCACCTGGCCCGCCACGATCCCGGTCAGCTCGGGTCTGCGCTTCAAGTACGAGGGCTACGGCGAGGGGCACTTCATCGTCGGAGCCCCGCGCAGCGCCTTCGCCGGCGCGCGTGAGGCCTCCGAGAGCGCCTACGTGGGACCCGGAACGACCCCGAGCCCGGCGATCACCTCGTTCACGCCGCTGTCGACAGCGCTCGCCTCGAGCAGCGGCGGAACCGTGAACGCGGCGTTCGCCACGACCAACGCGCTGACCTGCAGCATCGCCGCGACCTCGCAGCCCGCTGGCGCGGCGGCCCTCACGCTCCCCTCGGTGGCGAGCTGCAACGGCAGCGGATCGATCAGCGTGCCGGCGAACACGAGCACGACGAGCAGCGTCACCTACACCGTCACGCTCACCGCCAACGGAGCCGCCGGAACGACGCCCGCAACCGCCCCCATCACCATCACCGTACCCGCCGCGCCCACGCCGGTGCCGGTGAACAGCGCCGTCCCGACGGTCACCGGCAACGCGATTCAGGGCCAGACGCTGACCGAGACCCACGGCACCTGGTCCAACAACCCCACCAGCTACACCTACCACTGGCAGGACTGCAACAGCACCGCAACGGTCTGCAACCCGATCGCCAACAACGCCACCAGCCAGACCTACACCCTGACCGCCAACGACGTCGGCTCAACCATCGAAGTCCAGGAAACCGCCACCAACAGCTTCGGCCCAGGAGCAGCAGCCAGCTCCACCCCCACTGCCGTGGTCACCCCGCCGCCGGTGCCGGTGAACACCGCCGTCCCGACGGTCACCGGCAACGCGATTCAGGGCCAGACGCTGACCGAGACCCACGGCACCTGGTCCAACAGCCCCACCAGCTACACCTACCACTGGCAGGAC
>DATKRJ010000322.1:0-4762 GCA_035532355.1 Thermomicrobiaceae bacterium
CAGCGCTACTCCCGGTCGACGAAGGCCGACCAGGCACCGCGAACGCGCTCGGCGGCCTCGACCGTGGCCGGCTCGGGCCCGTAGCGGGCGGCGTCGTAGGCCGTGGTCAGGATCCCGATCTCGACGCCCGCCTGTGGGAACCGGTGCGCGAGCGCCTGCTCGTGCTCGTCGGGCGTGGAGTCGGGCGCGAGCCGCACGCCGGCCTGGGCGCCGCGCCGCAGTAGCCGGAGGTAGGTCTCCCGGATGGCGACGGTGTGCTCCCAGCGCGGGTCCCGGCGCAGGCGGTCGAGCGGATCGCGAGACGACCGGCGCCCCGCGAGCAGGCGGCGGATCCCTCCGGCCAGTCCGCCGACCGCGTCGTCCCAGGCAAAGACCGACTCCCGTTGCTCCTCCGCCCCCTCGCGCCAGCGCCGCCGCCGGCGGTAGGCGTAGCGCGTCAGGGCCGAGACGACCAGGAAGATCGCGGCCCCGGCCAGCAGGTAGCGGACCGGATCGGCGACGTGGAGGCTGTCGCGTGCCAGGTGATCGAGTTGCGCGAACGGGCTGGTCGTGCGCGGCAGGCGGCCGGCCAGTGGGAAGCGGTTCAACCCCTGGCGCTCGAGCAGCCAGAGGATCGGCGCGATGATAAGGAAGGCCAGCAGGGCCACCAGGATTACCAGCGCGCGGATGACGACGCCGAGCAGCCAGAAGAGGGGGCCGAGCACCACCAGGACGGTGTCCAGGAAGCTGCGGGAGAAGATGCCGGCCGCCAGGATCGCCAGCAGCACGACGCCGGCGATAGGTATGGCGAAGGTCGCCAGCCAGTGCGGCCCGAGGGGGCTCCCGCTGCGCAGCCCCTCGAGCCGGAGGCGCGCGACGCCGATGGCGGCGAGTGCGCCGGCGAAGTAGACCACGACCGCGCCGGCCATCCGCTCGCGGATCAGCCCGTCCGTCGGTGACGCCATCAGGATGAGCAGCAACGCGCCGGCCACGGCCAGCGTGCCCCAGCGCAGCATCTGGTAGGCGGTTTCCAGCATCGGCTCGGCGCGGGTCCGACCCCGCCACCAGGTGTAGACCAGCACGCCGACGATGGCCCAGGGCGGCCGCACGGCCGCGCTCGGGCGGACGATCAGCGCCGCAACCGACCCACGCAGCCAGGACATGGACAGCCAGGAGTCGTGCGGGAAGGCCGCGACTTTGAGCGCGACGAGCAGCGAGGCGATCACGGTGACCGCGAGCACCGTCTCGTAGCGCGGGTTCCAGACGCGCAGTTCGTCGAGCAGGTGTGGCATGAAGAAGGCGACGGCCAGCATCCCGAAGATCAGCCAGCCGGGGAAGGGGGCGTACGGCGCCGTGCCGTCCGGCAGGAGCACAGCGAGGTAGAGATAGACGATGGCGCTCTCGGCCACGATCAACGCCGCGGAGAGGGTCTCCTCGCGCCAGTCGAGCCGCCGGCGCAGGTCGGCCGTGATCGCCCCGATCCCCAGTGGATCCCAGGCGTTCATGCCGTCGGCCCGTGGACGTCGATCGACACGGCGTAGCGCCGGTGCTCGCCGGGGCTCGTGCCGAGCAGGTTGTCCGGCAGCCGGTGGACGACGAGGCCGCGCAGCGGCGGAACGACGTAGTCGCCGACCCGCACCAGCACGACCCGGTGGCCGGATCCCAGCAGCTCGGCGAGGACGTCCTGGAGCGGTCCGGTCATGAGGGCCGAGACGACCACGACGGTGCTGCCCCAGGGGAAGCGACGCGCCTCCTCCCGCAGCAGCCGCGAGAAGTTGGTCGCCGCGAGCGGCGTCAGCTTGGCCAGCCCCTCCAGGATGGCGTTCAGCTGGTGTGGGCCGCGCCCCGGCGGGATGCGCAGTGTCTGGTCCGACCCGGTCAGCACGCCGTTGGCGTAGGCCCCCACCGAGTAGCGCCGGTCGAGCCCGTGTGCCGCCAGAGAGGCCGCGCCCACGATCGCGCTCTCGGCCCGCTCGTAGTCGACGCCCTCCCAGTACCGCTCGTAGGTGTCGAGGCTCAGGAAGACGCCGAACTGCACCGTGACCGTCGGCTCGAAGACCTTGACCTGGACCTCCTGCAGCCGGGCCGTGGCCTTCCAGTGGATGAAGCGGAACGAATCCTCCGGGCGGTAGTCGCGCACGCCGATCGTGCGCGATGGGTCGGTGATCAGGTGCTGCGGCACGCGCTCCTCGCCGAAGGGGTGCACCGCCGGGAAGCCGAGCTGATCGATCGGGACGATGCGCGGGTAGACGATGAAGCGGTCGGCGAGGTCGAGGCGCTCGCGGCGCGCGAAGAAGCCGAACAGGTCGCCCGAGCGCAGTGAGACGGGGCCGAGGCCGAAGGCGCCCCGCTCGGGGCAATCCAGGTGGAAGGTCCAGCTGACGCGCTCGAACCAGCGTACCGAGGTGGTGATCCGCAGCACGGTCGTCCCGGGGCGGCTGCTGGGGAGCGTCTCGCGCTCGCGCACCTTGACGCGATCCGAGATCTGGTCCTCGACCTCCAGCCAGGCCAGCGGCAGCCACTTGCGGTTGACGACGCTGGCGGTGAGCTCGATCGTCTCGCCTCGGAAGACGCGGTCCTCGGAGAGGGTGCGGCGGTACTGGACGCCGTCGAGGCTGGCCCGGCTCCAGAGGAAGCTGCCGCCGGCGGTGACCAGGGTCAGCAGGGCCAGGATCGAGAGGGCCGGCTGGCGCAGCGCCATGCCAAGCAGCAGCAGTATCGCCGCGCCGTAGACCCAGACGGCGTTGAAGAAGTTGCTACGGACGCGCTGCCATTCCATCGCGCCTCCGGGGGCGCCCGTCGCGCCGGCGGGACGGGGCTGCCGGCCGCCTGCGTGGCGCGCGCTCGAAACCAATGGCGAGCCAGTCTGACGTCGCTACGTGCGCCGGGCGTCCCTCCGTGCCACGCCGGAAACCTCGGCCGACCCGGCATGGAGGTTGATCTCGCCCGCCCACAGCGCCTGCTCTCGGTCATGACGCGCGGCGAGCTCTCCGCACGCGGCTATAGCTGCTCCACCGGAACGCGGGTAGCCGTCACGACGTCGTCCACGATCTGCCGCGCGTCCCGCCCACGCAGCCGCGCTTCCGGGCTGAGGATCAGCCGGTGCACCAGCACCGAGCGGCTCATGGCCTTGATGTCGTCCGGCAGGACGTAGTCGCGCCCGCGCAGTGTCGCCCGTGCCTGGGCGGCGCGGAAGAGCGCGAGGGTGCCGCGCGGGCTGACGCCGAGCTGGACGGCGTCGTGGGTTCGGGTGGCGCGGGTGATCTCGACCACGTAGCGGCGCAGGTCGTCGTCGACGTGGACCCGGCGCGCGATCTGGGCGACGGCCTGCAGGTCGTCGAGCGACGCGACCTGGGTGAGCGTGTCGAGGGGGCTGGCGAGCTGGTAGCGCTCCAGCATCTCGGCCTCCTCGTCCTCGTTGGGGTAGCCGACGTCGAGCCGCAGCAGGAAGCGGTCGAGCTGCGCCTCCGGCAGCGGAAAGGTTCCCTCCAGCTCCACCGGGTTCTCGGTGGCCAGGACCAGGAAGGGACGGGGCAGGGGCATGGTGTCGCCCTCGACAGTGACGGTGCGCTCCTCCATGGCCTCGAGCAGCGCCGACTGGGTGCGCGGCGTGGCGCGGTTGATCTCGTCGGCGAGCAGGATGTTGGCGAACACCGGGCCGGGGCGGAACTGGAACTCGCCCAGCTTCTGATTGAAAAAGGTGATGCCGCTGATGTCGGAGGGCAGCAGGTCCGGGGTAAACTGGATGCGGCGGAACAGGCCGCCAAGCGAGCGGGCCACGGATCTGGCCAGGGTGGTCTTGCCGACGCCCGGCACGTCCTCGACCAGAATGTGCCCCTCGCACAGCAGCGCGACGAGCACGAGCTCGGTGACCTCGCGCTTGCCCACGATGACGCGGTCAACATTATCAATGATCCGGCGGCCGAGCGCCGCGCCGCGGTCGACCACGTCTTTCTCTCCCTGCTGCTGATGGCGCCGAATGCACTATATCATACGCCTGGAGTCCCGCCGGGATTCCGCCGTCGCCAGGCGCGACGGTCGCGGCTGGGGAGGGAGCAGCGCGCCGTGGGGCTCATCAGCGACTGGATCAACCGCCTCGCGAACGCGTTCACGCGTCAGGGCGATGTGCGCCGGGCCGCCATCCTGGGTATCGGTTTCGGCCTGCTGCTGGTCGTGGTCGTGTTCCTCTCCTGCATCCTGCTCTTCACCGTCATGCCCTCCCTGCGCTGAGGCGGGTGGCGTGACGACGCCCGGGAAAGTCCCGGGCGTCGCTCCGCGCGATCTGCCTGCCGGATGCTGCCGGCGTCCGGGTCAAGGCGTGGTCGGCGTCGCGGTGGGCGTGGCCGTGGTGGCGGCACCCGGCGTGGCGGCCGGGGGGAGGGCCGGGATTCAGGGCAGCGGCTCGGACGCCGGGACCGGCGCGGTGAGCGCGCACATCCGCCGCGCGGGGCGGGTCGAAGTGGGTGTGCGTGATCCGGACGTACATCTGCTGCTCCTTCACTTCGTGTCGACCGGTCGATCGACCGCCGCGCCGTTCGCGGCGGCGCGATCTGGCGACTGACGCCCCTGTGCTCCGTAGGCCCCGCCTACTCGACCTCCGCGTACACCTCCGGCGGCTCGGAGCCCACACCGACATCTCGGTGGCGGGTGACGGCCCGGGCCAGCGCCTCGGTGGCGCCGGTCACCCGGCGATCAACACCTATGTTAAACGTTGTATACTGCGCCTCATGTGAGCGGTGTTGCACGTCCGCGCGGGCACGCGCAGGAGGGGCCATGGCCACCG
>DATKRJ010000323.1:0-15160 GCA_035532355.1 Thermomicrobiaceae bacterium
GCGGTTTCTGGCGGCCTCCGGCGGGCTACTCGTCACCGGGGCCACAGGTACGAACGTCAACGATCTCTACCTGGCGCTGCTCCCGTGACCGGAACGGTCTGGACAGTCGCGGCTCGGGAGCGCGTGGATGACAGCGACTGACCTGCTGACGATCGACACCCTCGTCGGCCTGCTCGCGCTGCTGCTGGCGGTCGGCCTTGGGTCCGCGTTCCGGCAACGCTATCGCGGCCATGCCGGCGCCATCGGCGACCTGGCGTCGGGGATACTCCTGGCATTGGTGCTTCTCTGTCTGGTGCTGCTGATCGTGGTTAACGAGCCGGCGACGCGCTGACGCCCCGGCGTCAGAGTGACGGGTAACGCAGTTCCAGGCCCAACACGATCGCGCCGATGGTGACTACCAGGGCTAGCCAGACAATCGTGGTGGCCAGTTCCGCGGCCACGATGCGGGAAAACGGCAGGTGCTGCTCCCAGAGTCGATAAGCAGCGCGGAAGTCGACCAGCGCCACCGCCACCAGCGCGATCGCCACAGTCCCCAGAACGATCAGCCAGAGCGCGATCAGGCCGCCCGGGATGCCGATGAGGCCCCGGTCGATCGCGTGCACGTCGACGGTCAGCACATCGATGAAGTAGGCCACGGCAACCGCCGCGATGGCGATACCGGCGGCCGCGCGACCGCGTCGCAGCCGAGCGCGCAGCGAGGAGGCGCGCCGTACCCACAAACCCAGCACGGCCACGACGACCAGCGCCGGTCCGAGGATGATCGCCGTGCGTGTCACCACGGTGTAGTCGGTTGCCAGTCTCTGGACGTCGTGCCGGAAGAAGTAGCCGATGACGAGCGGAGTACCCGCCCAGATGAATCCGGCTGGGGCCGCCCCGACGAAGAAGTCACGGAAACGGATGCGCAGCAGCCCGGCTCCAACTGCTACGTACATCCGGACCAGCGGCAGCATGCGGCCGACCATCACGACCTGCACGTCATGGCCGTGGAACCGGGAGCGCCAGCGCGCCATGACCTCCTCGCTGCGCCGCTCGAAGCGTCCGAGGATGCGGCCCAGGAGTCTCGATCCGCCGGTACGGGCGACGAGGTGCAGCGTGGTGGTTCCGGCGACATCCGCGAGCGCCACGACCACGAGGGACAGCACCAGCGCGGGAATCGAATGGACGGCGTAGCTTCCGGCGATGAGCAGCGCGATCTCGACCGGCATGCCGGTGGGCACGCCCAACTCACCAACGAAGACCATCAGAGCGACGATCGCCACGCCGTACTGCATGATCAGATGTTCGATGTCGCGCCTCCCACAGGGCGGTCTGATCCACGGCGCCACCAGTGCGTCCGCGGTACCCATATAGTGTATCGTGCGGACCGCCGCCACGCCCGATCCGCGTGACCGAACAGCGGCGTTGATTGAGGAGGCGAGACGTGTCCGGACACTCCCGCTGCTTCCCGTTCCTCCTATGCCTGGTGCTGGTCGCGGGTGGCGCCTGCTCCGGAAGAGGCTCGACAGCGACGGCGACAGGGCAGCCGACGGCGACCACCACCATCATCGTCGGTGCCACGGCAGCCGCGTCTTCGGCTACCACGTCAGCGGTCGCCGCGGCCTCGCCAACCGCCTTCACGGCGTCGCCCACGGCGGTACCCTCTCCTATTATCACACCGGTTGCGACTCCGGCCCCGTCGGAAGCGTCCTGGCCGACCTATGACCACGACCCGGCGCGGTCGGGCGCCGGCCCGACGGAGCCAGCGCTCGGGCAGCCGCACCGAGCCTGGACATCGAGCGATCTGGACGGTGAGGTCTACGGACAGCCGCTGGTGCTGTCCGGTCGTGTGGTCGTGGCGACGGAGAACGACTCGGTGTACGCGCTCGATGCGGCCTCCGGTGCAGTCGACTGGCGTGCCAACTTCGGCGCGCCCGTCCCGCGCAGCGCGCTGCCCTGCGGTGACATCGATCCGACCGGGATCACCGGCACGCCGGTGTTCGATCCGTCGACGGGACTCGTCCTCGCGGTCGCGTTCCTGCAACCGGGGCACCATGAACTCTATGCGCTGGACGCCGCCACCGGCGCGGTGAAGTTCCACCGCGCTATCGATCCTCCCGGCGCCAACCCGATCGTGGAGCAGCAACGGGCGGGACTGGTGCTGGCTAACGGCCGGGTTTACGTGGCCTACGGCGGCCTCTGGGGCGACTGCGGCCCCTACCATGGCTGGGTCGTCGGTGTCCCCGCGGACGGCAGCGACGCGATGGTCAATTACCAGGTCCCGTCGGGACGCGCCGCCGGGATCTGGGCGCCGCCCGGCCCCACGGTGGATGCGTCGGGTGACCTGTTCGTGGTGACAGGCAACAGCGACTCCACGGCGCAGTTCGACTACGGCAACGCCGTTATCCGCCTCACGCCGGATCTCAAGGTCGTCGACTGGTTTGCACCGACCGATTGGGCCGCGCTGAATCGGAGCGACCGCGACCTCGGCTCGCTCTCGGCGACACTCCTGGACGGTGGCAGGGTCTTCACGGCCGGCAAGAGTGGCCAGGGCTACGTGCTGGACGCGCGCCACCTGGGACAGGTCGGCGGCCAGGTCTACTCCGCCGGAGTGTGCAGCGGTGCCTACGGCGGCGCTGTGTACCGCGCTCCGGACCTCTACGTGCCCTGTCTGAACGGCATCGCCGCCCTGCGGGTGGGGTCGGACGGCCACTTTACGGTCGCCTGGCATGGCCCGGCGGGCGCGCCCGGCTCACCGATTCTGGCGTACGGCGCGCTCTGGACGATCGACTGGCAAGGCGCGACCCTGTACGCGCTCGATCCGTCGTCGGGAAGCGTTCGATTCAGCGCGCCGCTCGGGACGGTGATGCATTTCGTCTCGCCTTCGGCGGCGGACGGCCGTGTCTACGTGCCGGCTGGGCGCACCATCATCGCCTTCAAGGTGAGCTGACGCGGCGGACAGGCGCCGTGATCTCACCGGAGACAATCGGTAGATGGTCGACGTTTTGTCGACGGGCGGTTCGGAAGTCATCTTGGGCTTCACGGCCGCGAGCGCCCCAGGGGAATCCGTCTGGACGCTGCCGATCTCGTGCACCGGTGCTATAGTCTGCCCATAAGCATGGCCAGCGCGAACCACGGCACAGGCCGCCGGGCGGGTGGGCTCGCCAGCGGTCCGAGGAGGCGACGATGAACGCGGCCGAAGCCATCGTGCGGATGCTGGCGGAGACCGGTGTCCGGCACATCTTCGGGCTCCCCGGCGACACGAGCATGGACCTCTACGAGGCGCTCTACCGCCATCAAGACGAGATTACCCACGTTCTGACCCGCGACGAGCGCTCGGCTTCGTTCATGGCTGACGCCTACGGGCGCGTCAGCGGGCGCCTGGCGGTTGTCGAGAGCCCGAGCGGTGGCGGGGCGACCTATGTCGTACCCGGGGTTGCCGAGGCGCAGGGCTCGTCGACGGCGCTCCTCAGCCTGACAACCGACACGCCGGTCAGCGAGGACGGGCGCGGCGTTCTGACCGAACTGGACCAGGAGTCCCTCTACCGGCCCCTCACCAAATGGGCCAACCGCATCAAGACGTCGGAGAGTGCGCCCGAGGTGCTGCGGCGAGCGGTGCGCATGGCGACCTCCGCCAGGCCGGGCGCGGTATCACTGATCCTGCCTGCCGACGTGCTGGCCGGGCCAGTCGACGACGACGCGGTCTACGGGGTGCCGGACCTGCTCGAGGCGCCGAGCTTTCGGACGCGGCCGGATCCCGACCTCATCACCCGCGCGGCGGACCTGATCGGCCGGGCCAGCTTTCCGGTCATCGTGGCCGGCGGTGGCGTGCGCGTGTCCGGCGCCTGGGACGAACTGACGACCCTGGCCGAGACGCTGAACATCCCGGTGGGGACGTCGATCAACGGCAAGGGGAGCGTTCCCGAGACGAGTCCGATCAGCCTCGGCGTGGTCGGCGGCAACGGCGCGCGCCCGTACGCCAACGAGATCGTGGCCGGCGCCGACCTGGTCATCCTGATCGGGACGCGCACGGACTCGGTCACCACGCTGAACTGGACGCTACCGCGCCCCGGTGGGCCACCGGTCGTGCACATCGACGTGGATCCCTGGCAGCCGGGCAACAACTACCGCGTCGTCGCGGGGATAGCCGGCGACGCCAGGCTCGCGCTGCGCGATCTGCTCGAGGCGGTCGACACCACGGACTCGAAGATCCAGGCGCGTCGCCCGTGGCTGGACGAGATCGCGGGCATGAAGCAGGCGTACTTCGACTCGGCGGCGTCTCGGGCCGCGTCCAGCGCCCGTCCGATCAAGCCCCAGCGCGTGATCGCCGCACTGCGTGAGCTGCTCGACCCCGAGACCGTGATCGTGGCCGACCCGGGGACGCCCACGCCGTTCATCAGCGCCGAGTACCCGCTCTCGGTGGCCGGGCGCTGGACCGTCATTCCGCGCGCCCACGGGGGACTCGGCTACGCGATCCCCGCCGTCGTCGGCGCCTACTTCGCGGCCGATGGGCACCGCGTGGTCGGCCTGTGCGGCGACGGCAGCTTCGGCATGTCGGTCGGCGAACTCGAGACCATCAGCCGGCTTGGGTTGCCGATCACGCTCATCCAGTTCAACAACTCGGCTTTTGGCTGGATCAAGGAGTTGCAGCACCTCTACCACGGTGAGCGCTACCTGTCGGTAGACTTCAATGCGGTCGACTACGCGGCCATCGCGCGGGGCTTCGGCTTCGCGTCGATGCAGGTGAGCGACCCCGAGGCAGTGCGGCCGGCGCTAGCGCGGGCGCTGGACTCGGGACGGCCCTACTTCGTCGACATCGTCAGCGAGTCACCCATCACCGAGACGCCGCCGGTCGCTGCCTGGCTCCAGGCGGAGGCGCTTCGCGGAGCGATGCGATGACCGTCACACCCATCCCGGTCCTGCTCGACGTCGACACGGGAATCGACGACGCTATCGCGATCGCGCTGGCCGTGCGGTCGCCGCTCCTCGACGTCGTGGGGATCACGACGGTCGCCGGCAACGTCACGGTCGACCGCACCACCGACAACACCCTGCGCGTTCTCTCCTGGTTGGGTGCCGACACCATCCCGGTGGCGAGGGGCATGGCCGGGCCGCTGGTGCGGCCATTGCGAGACGCCGCCTCGATACACGCCGAGTCGGGGTTGGGGTTGTTCGACCCACCGCCGAGCCCGGCGGCGGCGGGGCCGCAGACCGCGCTCGAGTTTCTGATCCGGACGCTGCGGGCGCGCCCGGGCGAGATCACGCTGGTGTGTACCGGCCCGCTCACGAATCTGGCCGTCGCGCTTCAGCTCGAACCGGCACTGCCGCGGCTGGTGCGGCGGCTGGTGGTCATGGGCGGGGCCTTCACCGTTCCCGGCAACGTGACGCTGGCGGCGGAGTTCAACATCCACGTAGACCCGGAGGCCGCCGCCGCGGTCGCCCGCAGCGAGTTCGACGCCACCTGGATTGGCCTCGACGTGACGCACCAGGTACCCCTGACGCGCGAGGAGTGGAGCCGGCTGGAGGCCGACGAGCATCGCGAGGGACGATTGGTCTACCAGGCCTGTCGCTATAGCTTCGAGGTGCGCGGGGCGCAGCGCTTCCCGCTGCACGATCCGCTGGCTGTTGCGGTCGCCGCCCGACCGGAACTGGTCACGAGCGAGCACTCGGCGGTGCGCGTCGACACCGGGCTGGGGATCAGTGCCGGCGAGACGCGGATGGCGCGGGACACGCGCGGCTCACAGCACGACGTCGCACTGCAGGTCGATCGCGAGGGATTACTCGCGATGTTTCGGTCAACACTAAACCTGCAGACCTGACGAGGGTGAGGTTCGACCGGCCGTCCGAAGCGAATGGGACGACGGGCGCCGGTTGATGATGCCGATGTGAGGCGACGGCCGGAGCGACCTGCCCGACCGGCGAGAGTCCGCCATTCCACCCAGGAGGTTGAACCGGTGACCGGCAATCTGATCGTCGGCGACAGCGTTCCGCTCCAGGACGCCGATCTGCTCACCCGGCTGAGCCATTACTTCGATGCCCTCGACCAGCACGTGAGGGCCGGACACGGCTGGGTGATCTTCAACGCCGGGGGGACCCGTGGCGCCCGCATCGGCGGATTCATCCAGAGCCGGCTCGTCGAGTATCGGACGCTACTCAGCTACTACTTCGTCCCGTGGCGGGATTTCTCCCTCAACGCCTATATGGTCAGCGTCGCCTTGCAGACCATCGCGCCGAGGGAGGAGCAACTCGAGGGCAAGGCCAGGGCTGAGTTCGACATTGCCACCCGGGTGTCGCGGGACACTATGGTGAAGCTGTCGGCGTCGGATCTGCTGGTCCTGGCGGGGCTCCGCCCGGAGCACCGTCACGAGGTGACGCTGCTCGATGAGACGGTGGCGCGGCGATACGACCTGGGTCTGCCGACGATCTTGCTCACGCCCTTCCGCCCGGATGATCTGGCCACGACCTACCGCCAGATCGCGCCGGAGACGCGGCTGTGGGATCAGCTCTTCGCGCGTCTCTACGAGCGCAACTTGATGGCGATCTGACGCGAGGTTGCGATCAGGAGGTGCGCTGGAGCGAGAGGTCGGCCATGCACTCGAGCATGTCGCGGGGCTCGCCCGGTGGGAGTGCCCGGAGCGCTTCCTTCGCCGCCGCTACGTACGTGCCGGCGATCTCCAGCGAATGATCGATGGCACCCGACTGCCGGATGGCGATGGTGGCCTCATGGTAGTCATCGTCGGTCGCCTCGTCGCCCCCAATGACCCGGCGTACCAGGTCCGAATGGCCGTTGTCCGCGTGATCGCGGAAGAACAGCATCGTCGGGAGCGTCACGGTACCCTGCCGGAGGTCCAATCCGGCCGGTTTGCCGATCTCGTCGGTCGACTGGCGCAGGTCGAGGACATCGTCCACGATCTGGAAGGCCATACCAACGTGGCCGCCGAAGGCGTTGAGCGCCTTGATCTGTGCGTCGTCGGCCCCACCCAGAATCGCGCCCATCTCGGCCGACCCGGCGAAGAGGGCCGCCGTCTTGCCGAAGATGCGCCGGCGGTAGTCGTCGATCGACTCTGTCAGCTGGTGTGCGGTGAAGATCTCACGCAGTTGCCCGTCGCAGATATCGGCCAGGCTACTGGCGAAGACCGTGACGACGCGCGGGTTCATCGTGGCCGCCGCCATCATGGCCGAGCGCGCGAAGACGTAGTCGCCGATCAGGATCACGGTCTCGTTGCTGAACAGCGAGTTCAGCGTGGGTCGACCTCGCCGAAGCACGGCGTGGTCGACGGTGTCGTCGTGGATCAGGGACGCGGTGTGGAGCAGTTCGACGCCGACCGCCGCCGGGACCAGTCGATCGATGACATAGTTGAAGGGTTTGGCGGAGAGAAGGAGGAGCAACGGACGCAGCCGCTTGCCGCCGCCGCCGATGATACCCCGCAGGATCTCACCGATGAATGGGTAGTCGACGTTCGCTTCCTCGCGGAGCCGTGCCTCGACGATGTTCAGGTCAGCACGCATCGCCGACAGGACATCGGCCAGGTCCAAGCTTCCACCCATCACTGATGTCGGTCGCGCACCGAACCCTCGGTCGGCTCGGCCCCTGCAGACACCGGCGGATTATACGAGTCGCCTGCGCACCGGGTCAATCGCGCGTGCCAAACGCCGACGGCTGGTGGTCCGGCATTACCGGGCCACACCGGTAGGGGGTCGGCGCTGGGGAGTGACACTCCCTATGGCATACTCCGACGCGCGAGCCTCAGGCCATGGACGTCGCAATCCGGCTCGGAGCCGTGCCGTACGGTGCGGGATAGGCCGCGCAGCCGCCCGCTCGCTGCCGATTACAGTCCGGCGACAGGCTGGAGGGCTGGTTGGCGGAGCATAGCGCCCCATCTGGCGCACCGGGCCAGCGCTGGAGCGTCATTGGCTGGCGTTTCAGCGCCATCCTCGTCATCGCTGTCCTGGGGATCGCCGGCACCATCACCTACCGACAGCTGGTCGCGGCGCGGGAACTGCGGGGTACCGTGGTCGACGACTACACGGGCAAGCCGATCGCGGGGGCGAGCGTGGTGGCCGGACTCAGTCATTCAGTCACCGACAGTCGCGGTGCGTTCCATGTGAGCCCCGACGTCACGACCATACGCGTGGCTGCCACCGGCTACGATGCCACGGCGCTTACCCTGTCGTCCGACACCGCGCCGCTCGCGATCCGTCTGCGCCCCAACTTCGTGCGCGGCATCGTCCTCAACGGTACCACCCACCAACCAGTCCCGGACGCGACGGTGGCCGTCAGAGGTGCCGACGCCACTGCGGTAAAGACAGACGGGGCCGGGCGGTATCTCCTGACCGGCGTTCCTCCAGACGCGACGCTCACCGTCGAGGCGGCGGGATTCGCCGGGTCGTTCGTGGACCCGGGCACGCGCGAGCAGCTCGACGTCGACCTCCGCCCCGACGTGCTCTCCGGCACGGTACGCGATCCTCAGGGGGATCCCGTCGCGGGCGCCCTGGTGGCACTCGGGAGCGCGACGACGACCACGGGGAGCGACGGAACATACCGGCTCGACGGCGTGCCCGCGACGGGCACGGTGGTATTCAAGGCGCCCGGCTTCCAGGTCGCCACCGCGCCGCTAGAGCCATCGATGCGTCTGGACGCATCCCTTCACGAGTTCACGGTGCGCGCGATCTACGCGGATCCCGCCATGGTCGCGCAGCCGAGCGCGCTCAACAGTCTGGAGGAGCTGATCGCGCGCACCGAGCTCAACGCGGTGGTGATCGACGTGAAGGATGGCACGGGCCAGGTGTACTACGACACGAGCGTGCCCCTCGCGCAGCAGATCGGGGCGGTTCACCCGGCCTTTGATCCGCGGCAGCTGATTGCCACGCTGCACCAGCGCGGCATCTACGTCATCGCGCGTATCGCGGTGTTCGATGACCCGATCCTCGCCGCGCAGCGTCCGGATTGGGCGATTCACACCGCCGGCGGGGCTGTCTGGCTCGGCTGGAACGGCCGGCCGTGGCTCAACCCGTATCGGCGTGAGGTCTGGGACTATGACACCGCGCTCGCGACGGAAGCGTCGCGCCTGGGATTCGACGAGGTGCAGCTTGATGCCGTCCAGTTCCCGACCGACGGCCTGCTGGACCAGGTCGACTACGGTGCGGCGAACAGCGCCGTCGCGCGCGAGGCTGCCATTCGCGGCTTCCTGACGCAGGTCCACGCCGCGCTGGCGTCGACCACCACGTCGCTGAGCACGGACGTGTCCGAGCAGGCGCTCTGGGAGCTCGGCGGGGGCGGACTCGGGCAGCGGCTGGAGGATATCGCGGGGGCGGTCGACTACGTCTGCCCAACCCTCTATCCGGCGGATTTCCCCTCGGGAACGCTCGGGTACGCCGTTCCCAACGATCACCCGTTTGAGGTGGTGCTCTGGAGCCTGCAGGCGGGAGCCGGGCGTATCCCCGGCGACGCCGCCAAGCTGCGGCCGTGGCTACAGGACTTCTCCCAGGGGCCGGGGATGAGCTACGGAGACAACGAGGTGCGGCGGGAGATCCAGGGCGCGGAGGACTCTGGGGCCTCCGGGTGGATGCTGTGGAACCCCGCGAGCGACTATCATAGTGGTGCGCTGCAGCCCACGTGACACTTGTCGACCGAACTGGGCGCGCGGCAGACGTGAGGGAGCAACCGGTGGCGCGGAGCGGGACACCGTCGGCTGAGGCCAGCCTTGGTGCGGTCGGGTCGCTGGCGGCCCTGGTCGAGGCGATGCGACCAAAGCAGTGGACCAAGAATGCCGTCGTATTCGCGGCATTCGTGTTCGGTGGCAAGCTGCTCGACGTTCGGAGCATGGTCACGGTGGTTGTCGCCACCGGGTTGTTCTGCCTGACGAGCAGCACCGTCTACCTGTTCAACGATCTGCTCGATGCCGACGCCGACCGGCACCATCCCCTGAAGCGCAAGCGGCCGATCGCCTCTGGGCGGCTCAGCCCGGCGATGGCGCGCGTCGCGATCGTCGCGTTGATGTTGATCGTCTTTCCGGCGGCGGCCCTCATCAAACCGCTGTTTGCGGCGGTGCTTCTGACCTACGTGGCGTTGATGTTGGCCTACACGTTTCGGCTGAAGCACCTCGTCATCGTGGACGTGTTCGTCATCGCGGCCGGTTTCGTGCTGCGCGCGGCGGCAGGCGCGGTGGTCATCGGCGTGCCGATCTCCCCGTGGCTCTACGTCTGCACGGTGCTGCTGTCGTTGTTCGTCGGGTTCGCCAAGCGGCGCCACGAACTGGTGCTGCTCGACGATAACGCCGCCGCGCACCGCAGGATCCTCGACGACTACTCGCCCGAGCTGCTCGACGAGCTGATCGCCGTGGTCTCGGCCGCCACGATCATGGCCTACTCGCTATACACCTTCTCCGCGCCCAATCTTCCGGCGAACCACTCGATGATGCTGACGATTCCGTTCGTGGTCTACGGGATCTTCCGCTACCTGTTCTTGGTCCACCGCAAGAACGGCGGTGGTGCGCCAGAGCAGGTGCTGCTGGACGACTTCCCATTGCTGGGCAGCCTGATGCTCTGGGGGCTCGTGGCGGCGATCATTCTCTACGCCCCCTGGCATTGACACGAGTCAGATCAACTTCTCTTTAGCCGATTATTGCAGGACTCCTTCGCGAGTGTTATACTGGCTCGAGACGCGTGGGCGTGCTCCCGTCGGTCTTCGTGTCGCTTCATTGCACTCACGAGACAGGCGTGACACCGGCGCGGGCGAGGATTGGACCTGTGCTTGCGATGCGAGCGCAGGTCGCATGGCGCCGTGGAGGACAGGCAATGATGTTAATCGTGCGAAGGCAAGGCGGACGGGAGGCCGGACGCATCCAGCAGGAGATGGAGGAGGTCTTCCGGTCGCTCGTGATCGGTGGGCGCCCGCTCTCTCGCTATCGCGTTGGGGTCTGGCGTCCACCGGTCGAGGTCTACGAGAGCCAACCCGCGCTCGTGGTGACCTTCGAGCTTGCCGGCGTTCGCGAGGAGGACGTGCGGGTCGTCGTGGACGACACCCTGCTGCACGTCTCCGGGGTGCGCCAGAATCCTGCTTCTCAGCAGAAGCGGATCTACCACGAGATGGGTATCGCCTACGGGCCGTTCGAGGCAGAGGTGTTCCTGCCATTCGCGGTGCGTCTCGACCTCGTCGAGGCGGTCTACGAGGGCGGCTTCCTGCGTGTGACGCTCCCGCGTGCCCAGGCGACCCGCATCGTCCCGAGAACGGGCGATGAGGCGCAGGCGCAGGGCTGAAAGAGGTACGACTGAATGGTCGAGAAGTTTAGAGACGAAGCGCAGCGGGCCGAGGTCGAGCCGAGCGAAGCGGCTGCCGAGGTCGCTGGGGCGCCGGATGAGAAGGCCGAGCCCAGTACACAGCTCCTGCCCATCCTGCCGCTGCGCGGGACGGTCGTGTTTCCGCTGACGCTGGTGCCGCTGGCCGCCGGCCAGCCCCGCTCCCTGCGCCTGATCGACGAGGTCGTGTCCGGCAGTCGGACGGTCGGCTTGGTCCTACAGCAGAACGCTGAGCAGGAAGCGGCCGGTCCCGGGGAGACCCACGAGATCGGGACGACCGCGACCATCCACCAGATGATGCGGGTGCCCGACGGCACGGTACGTCTGGCCGTCCAGGGTTTGAAGCGGATGCGCATCCTGGAGTGGGTCGGGGAAGAGCCGTACCTGATGGCGCGTGTCGAGGAGGTCCCGGAAGAGGTCGAGGACTCCGTCGAGGTCAAGGCGCTCGTGCGCAACGCGCAGGAGCTGTTCCAGCGCCTGGTGTCACTGGTTTCGAATCTGCCCGAAGAGCTGGTCACGGCGGCCCTCAATATCGACGATCCGCTGCACCTCGTCTACGTCATCGCCAGCAACCTGCGCATGGAGCCGGACGAGCGGCAGGCGCTGCTCGAGCTGGACAGCGTACGCGCCAAGCTGCAGCGGTTGAACGGCTTCATGAGCAAGGAGCTCGACCTGCTGGAGCTCGGCAAAAAGATCCAGAGCGAGGTCCAGGAGGAGGTCGGCAAGACCCAGCGCGAGTACTACCTGCGCGAGCAGCTCAAGGCGATCCAGCGCGAGCTGGGCGAGACTAACGAGCAGGAAGCCGAGGTCAACGAGCTGCGGACCAAGATCGACGAGGCCGGCATGCCGGA
Organism: Thermomicrobiaceae bacterium; assembly: GCA_035532355.1. Lineage (GTDB taxonomy): Bacteria > Chloroflexota > Chloroflexia > Thermomicrobiales > Thermomicrobiaceae > DASSZN01. Next base: position 12,126 of record DATKRJ010000323.1, read on the forward strand.
GGAGCCCGAGCGTGAGGCCCGGCGCGAACTGGACCGCCTGGCGAAGCTCCCACCCGCGGCGGCCGAGTACGGCATGATCCGCACGTACCTCGACTGGTTGGTCGCCTTGCCGTGGAACAAGAGCACTGAGGTCGAGATCGACGTTGCCAAGGCGCGCCGCATCCTCGACGAGGACCACTACGACCTGGAGCGGATCAAGGAGCGCATTCTCGAGTATCTGGCCGTGCGGCGGCTCCGGAAGGAGCTGACCGACGAGGGCGGCGAGGACGTCGGTCGTGAGCCGATCCTCTGCTTCGTCGGACCTCCGGGAGTAGGAAAGACCAGCCTGGCGCAGTCAATCGCGCGGGCGCTCGGTCGCGAGTTCACACGAATGTCGCTCGGCGGCGTTCGCGACGAGGCGGAGATCCGGGGGCACCGGCGAACCTACATCGGCGCGATGCCGGGCCGCATCGTCCAGGCCATCCGGCGCGCGGGCTCGAACGACCCGGTCTTCGTCCTGGACGAGATCGACAAGCTCGGCGCCGACTGGCGCGGCGACCCATCGTCGGCGCTGCTGGAGGTACTTGATCCGGAGCAGAACAACACGTTCCGCGATCACTACCTGGACGTGCCGTTCGACCTGTCGAAGGTGATGTTCATCGCCACGGCCAACATGCTGGATACGATCCCGGCGCCACTGCGCGATCGCATGGAGATCCTGCAGCTGTCGGGGTACACCGACGAGGAGAAGCTCAACATCGCCCGCCGGTACCTGGTGCCGAAGCAGCTGAAACGGCACGCGCTCAGTCCCGAGAAGTTCGCCTTCGACGACGGCGCGCTGTTCGAGATCATCCAGCACTTCACACGGGAGGCGGGAGTCCGTAACCTCGAGCGCGAGATCGCGAGCGTGGCGCGGAAGATCGCGACCCGGGTGGCTGAAGGGCTCGATGTCCAGAATACCGTGACCGCGGAGCAGGTGCGTGAGTACCTCGGCAAGCGGCGGTACTTCTACGAAGAGCTGTCAGAGCGAACGGCCGACCCGGGTGTGGCGATCGGCGTCGGCGTGACCGCGGTCGGCGGAGACATCATGTTCATCGAGGTGTCGCGGATGCCGGGGCGCGGCAACGTAACGGTCACCGGGCAGCTCGGGGACGTCATGCGCGAGTCGGCGCAGGCGGCACTCAGTCTGGTGCGGGCACGCGCCGAGGAACTGGGGATCGAGCGGGACTTCTTCAAGGATACGGACCTGCACATCCACGTTCCAGCTGGAGCCACACCCAAGGATGGACCGTCGGCCGGGGTGGCCATGACGACCGCGCTGGTCTCGCTACTGACCGCGCTGCCGGTGCGGGACGAGGTCGCCATGACCGGAGAGATCACGCTGCGGGGGCAGGTGCTGCCGGTGGGCGGCATCAAGGAGAAGGCGCTGGCCGCCGGGCGAGCCGGGATCAAGACTTTCATTCTGCCGAAGCGGAACGAGCCCGATCTAGACGACCTGCCGCCGTCTCTGCGAGAGACGATGCGGTTCGTCCTGGCCGAGACCATCGACGACGTGCTGCGCGTGGCCATGCCGGAGGAGTTCGCCACACGGGCGCGCGCTCATACCGCCCATACCGGGCGCGATCGCGACCTCCGTGAGGTGGCCGCGGCCAGCCCCTCGACGGCCGGTGACGGGCTCCAGCCGTAACGCTGCTGCAGGAAACGCCGAGCGGGTGGCGCTGGCCAGCGCCACCCGCTTTCGTGTCGACGATAGGTCCAAACGAAGGGGTCAGTCGTCGGCGGCAACGGCCTCTCGGTGCGCGCCGACCGCGGCCTCAATCAGCGCCGCGAAGGGCCGCAGGTGCTCCTCGTGCGCGCGGAACATCATCTCCGGGTGCCACTGGACACCGAGCACCCAGGTGCTGCCCGGTCGCTCAACCGACTCGACGATGCCGTCAGGAGCCCGGCCGATCGCCACCAGCTCAGGGCTGAGGTCGCGCAGCGCCTGATGGTGGAACGAGTTCGTGGCGATGCTCGTCGTGCCGTAGACGCGCGCGAGCAGCGACTCTGGCTCGGCGACAACGGTGTGGCTGGGCTCGGACGCGGGGATACCCAGCTCGGACTGGCGGTGCTGGATCTCGGGCCCCCACTGGTCGGCCACGTCCTGAATGAGGGTGCCGCTCAGCGCGACGTTGAGCAGTTGGATTCCGCGACAGATGCAGAGCACCGGCATGTCGCGGGTGATTGCCTCGCGCGCCAGTGTGATCTCGAAGCTATCGCGCAGATCGTGGATGCCGTAGGTCTTCGGATGCGTCGACTCGTCGCCATACAGTGCCGGCCGGATATCACCGCCGCCGCTCAGGAGGACGCCGTCGAGCGCGTCCAGAATCGCGGAGACGTTGTCCGCGTGCTGGGGCGGCAGGATGAGTGGGATGCCGCCGGCCGCCTCGACCGCGTCGGAGTAGTTGGTCGAGAGGGCGTTACGGTAGGACGTCCCGTGAGGGACCACATCCTCAGCCGGCGAGGGCGTGATCCCGATACGCGGCTTCATCTCCTGTGTCGCTCCCTTCGCACGGGCAATCATCATCGCGTCTCGGCGCAAGCTGCGCGGCAATTATTGACCACTCGCCGAGCACGGTCAAGCGCGGTTGGACGCGCGGACGGGGGCTATGCTATAGTAGCCGTCGCCCTCGAAAACGGGGGCAGCGCGTCGGACACAGGGGCGCGGGCGCGGTCGAAACCGCTACGGCGGGCTCGGCGGCAGGTGCGGCGACCTTGACAGTGACAGTGTGACACGCTAAACTGATCGATGCGTTACCGAGAGGGCGAGCCGGCGCGGGGCCGGTCGGTGCCGTCGGCGCCGGGCCCTCCGCAGCACCTTGACAACTGGAGCGTGATCGAGTGCCAGCGCAGCGCGATTCGTCGCGCTGTGGAGAGCGCGAGACGCCGGAGACGGGAGACGGACTCGAGTGAGGGCGCCCCGCGACGGGGCAGCCGACCCGCGGCGACGGGGGTCGGGGAGCCATGATGGAGAGTTTGATCCTGGCTCAGGAACAACGCTGGCGGCGTGCCTAATG
>DATKRJ010000324.1:0-3308 GCA_035532355.1 Thermomicrobiaceae bacterium
GCATGGGTTCTCCGGAGGTTCCTATCCACAGCCCGCTGATCTCGGGTGCTGCACAGCAGTACGTCGCATGACCAACTGTGGGACCGTCGGGATTCATGCCGGGCCAGGGACTGCCGCAGTTAAGGTCCGGGATCGGCGTCCAGCAATGGTCGCAACCCACGATGCCAACGCCCCCTACAATGCGGCCTGACGCGGTTGTCGCGAATCGTCGCGGTCGATCGGAGCGGCCACACATGAGCGGCACGGCCACGGCCCACGCGAGGGCCTACCTCGATCTTCCGCACCCAACCGCCGTCGCGCTGGTGATGGCGGCGACGGCCCTCTTCGGCCTGCTCGCCACGCACGGCCGGCCCGACCCCGGCCGCTACGCCCTGCTCCTCCTCGCCATGCTGGCCGGGCAGATCGGGGTCGGCACGCTCAACGAGAGTACTGCGACCGCGACCTCGACGCCCTCGGCAACCCGTCGAAGCCGATCCCGGCCGGGCTGATCGCCGCACACACCGCGCTCGGCATCGCCCTCGGCGCCCTGCTCGGCCCGCGCTCGCTCCTGCTCCTCTCCCTGGCGAACGGCTCCGGTCTGGTGTACGACCTGTGGCTGAAGCGCACGCGGCTGAGCTGGCCACCCTACCTGGTGGCGCTGCCGTCTGGTCCCCATCTGGGTCTGGGCCACCCTGGCGCGGCTCGAGCCGCGGCTCCTCCTGCTCTACCCGCTCGGCGCGCTGCTGGTCGTCGCCGTCCACCTGGCCCAGTCGCTGCCGGACGTCGAGAGCGACGGGGCGGCCGGCGCGGGTGGGCTGGCCGCCCGGGTCGGACGCACGCACACGCTGGCCCTCTGCTGGTCCGCGGCGGCCGCCGCCACCTCGACCGCGGCGGCCGGCCTCGTCCTCGCGGCCCATGCATTCCCGGCGCTGCTCGCGGCGGGCGCGGTGCTCCTGGTGCTGCTCCCGGCGCTCGGCGTGCGGCGGCACGCCCCGGCCCGCGTCGACCGCCACCTCTTCGCGCTGCTGGGCACCTGCGCCGTCGTGCTGGGGACTGGCGCGATCCCCGTCGGCGCCGGTTGAGCTCAGCGACGGCAGGGGGTTTGCGGCGCCGGAGGACTCGGTTGGACCGCGGGTCCGCACCGATGACTGAGGCACCGCCCGCGCGTGGTGGGCGGCGATGGGCGCTGCGGGACCAGCAGGAGGGAGAGCAGCATGGAGTGGACGCGACCGGGTGATCCGCCGGCACCGCGCATCCTGATCCTGGGCGGCGGCTTCGCCGGTGTCTACACCGCCTTCGAGCTGCGCAAGCGGCTGGGGCGCGCGCCCGCCGAGATCGCCGTCGTCAACCGCGAGAACTTCTTCGTCTTCTACCCGCTCATCCCGGAGATCGTCGCCGGCGCGATCGAGACCGACGACGTCCTCAATCCCATCCGCCTGGTCGCGCCGGGGTCCACGCTCTACGTCGGCGAGGTCACCGGGATCGACCTGGCCGCGCAGACCGTCGAGATCCTGCACGGCCTCTACCGCCACCGGCAGCGGGCGCGCACGCTGGCCTACGACCACGTCGTGCTGGCCCTGGGCGGCATCCCCAACACCAGCCGCATCCCCGGCCTGGGCGAGTACGCCTTCGACGTCCAGCGGCTGGCCCACGCCTTCGACCTGCGCAACCACCTGATCGACGTGCTGGAGCAGGGGGACATCGAGACCAACCCGGTGGACAAGCGGCGCATCCTGACCGCCGTCGTGGTCGGCGGCGGGGCCAACGGCGTCGAGGTGGTGGCCGAGATCCGCGACCTGCTGGTCGACGCGGCCGAGCACTACCCGCACCTGGAGCCGGAGGACTTCCGGGTCGTGCTGGTGCACGGCGGGGACCGGCTGCTGCCCGATCTACCGGGGAACCTCGCCCGCTTCGCCGAGCGCCTGCTGCGCCGCCGCGGCGTCGAGGTCCTGCTCAACCGGCGCGTGGTACGGGTCGAGCCGGCCGCGGTCCACCTCGACGACGGCACGACCATCGAGGCCGAGACGATCGTGGGTTCGGTCGGCGTCCAGCCCAACCCGCTGGTGCGCGACCTGCCGCTGGCGCACGACGAGCGCGGGCAGATCCGCGTCAACGACTACCTGGGCGTCGAGGAGTTCCCCAACGTCTGGGCCGTGGGCGACAACGCGGTGGTGATCGACCCTCACACCCGCCGTCCTTACCCGCAGACCGCCCAGCACGCGATCCGCGAGGCGCGCGTGGTGGCTCACAACATCGCCGCCCGGCTCGAAGGCGGCGAGCTCGAGCCCATCGCCTACCGCACCCGTGGCCAGATGGTCGCGCTCGGCCATCGCTCGGCGGTCGTCGACGCCTTCGGGATGACCTTCTCGGGATTCGTTGCCTGGTGGCTCTGGCGGTCCTACTATCTGGCGCAGCTGCCGCGCTGGGACAAGCGGCTGCGGGTGACCTTCGACTGGACGCTCGACCTCCTCTTCCCGCCGACGCTGGTCCAGCTCAAGGTCGGCCAGTCGGGACCCAGGACCGAGGCGGAGGAGGCCACGCCGGTGGATGCCGTGCGGCGGGGAGATTCGCGGAGGGAATGACGGACGTGCCGTCTCGCGCGGGGCCGTGGGGCGGGACTGAAACCCGCCCGAGATGCCAACTTGACCTGTAGGGGTGCGATGAGTTGTATCCAGGCCACCTGATAGGGCAGATTTGACCGATCGGGGTACGTTCGACCGAGCGGGCCAGTGAGGAAGGGGAGCGCGGGATGGAGTCGTACCGCATCGCGGTGATCGCCGGGGACGGCATCGGCAAGGAGGTCATCCCGGCGGGGCAGCGGGTGCTGGAGGCGGCCGTCGCCGGGAGCGCCCGCCTGGAGTGGGGCGAGCTGCCCTGGGGCAGCGACTTCTACCGCCAGACCGGCGCGATGATGCCGCCGGACGGGATCGAGACGCTCAAGGGCTACGACGCCATCTACCTCGGCGCCGTCGGCGACCCGCCCCGTATACCAGACCACGTGACCCTCTGGGGCCTGATGATGCCGCTGCGCAAGTCGCTCGACATGTACGTCAACGTCCGCCCGATCAAGCTGCTGCCGGGCGTGACCGGACCGCTGCGCGACAAAGGACCGGCCGAAATCGACATGCTCTTCGTGCGGGAGAACACCGAGGGGGAGTACGCCGGGGTCGGCGGGCGCGTCCACGTCGGCACGCCGCACGAGGTGGCGATCCAGTCGACGGTCTTCTCGCGCTTCAACGTCGAGCGAGTGGTGCGCTACGCCTTCGAGGTCGCCCGCACGCGGCGGAAGCAGCTGACGAGCGTGACCAAGAGCAACGCCCAGCAGTACG
>DATKRJ010000325.1:0-10611 GCA_035532355.1 Thermomicrobiaceae bacterium
CCAGGAGAGCTCGAAGTGCGTGTGGGAGGGGGTGACGACGTCGATGACGTCGAGGTCGGGGCGGGCGACGACCGCCTGCCAATCGTCGGTGGCCTCGGGAATGGCGAACTGGCGGGCGAAGTCCTCGGCGCGCTCCCGCTGGACGTCGCAGATGACGGCGACCTCGGCGCGGGGATCGCGCTGCCAGCCGGGGATGTGGGCGTGCTGTGCCCAGGACCCCGCGCCCAGGACCCCCACGCGTAGCTTCTGCCGGCTCATACCTGCCCCTCCTTGTGCGGGACTCTCACGTGTGGCGCAGTGGTCGATGCGCCCCTACCCTGGCCTCAGGAATCGACCGCATCCCCCGCGATCGCGCGCGGCACCAGCGCGCGGATCACCTCCTCGACGGCGACGCCGCGCAGCGACCCCGGTCCCCGCTCACTGGCGCGGACGTAGTGGTCGATCAGGGCGTCGAGCGCGACCCGCGGGTCACGGGAGCGGATGGCCGCCAGCAGCTGCCCATGGAGGGCGGTCAGGCCGTCGATGGTGAGCCGCTGCTCCTCGACTCCCCGGAGATAGAGCGCGCCGAGCTGCCCGTTGAGGGTGCGCCAGAGCTCGGCCACCCGCGAGGATCGTCCGCAGTCGACGACCGCCTGATGGAAGGCGAGGTCGATCTCGACCAGGCGCGGGAAATCGTCCGGTAGCCGGCAGGCCCGCATCTCGGCGAGGTGCGCCTCCAGACGCGCCAGCACCTCGTCGTCGAGCCGGTCATAGCCCACGATGAGGCTGTACCCCTCGAGCAGCGCGCGGGTGTACCCCAGATCGAGCGCATCGTCGCGCGAGAGCCGGGTGACGAAGGTTCCGCGGCGCGGCTTGCTGACGACCAGGCCGCGGCGCTCGAGCATCAGGAAGGCCTCGCGCACGGTAGTCCGGCTGACCTCCAGCTGCTGGGCGATCGCGGTCTCGACGAGCCGCTCGCCGGGGCGCACCCGGCCGGCGAGAATCGCCTCCTCGAGGCTGTGATAGACGGCGTCGACGAGCCGTAGCCGGCTCGGCCGTCGGAGTTGGGGCTGATCAGCGATCGTCGCCTGGGACAATCCGGTCCATCTCCATTCTCACCTCCGCTGGCGGTGGCGCCACGATCCATCATGTTCCGCTACGGCCCCGCGGATCATAACGTGCGCGGAGTCAGCGTACCCGTCTCGCGGTGCGATATTGGCCCGACGCGCGGCGGCAGGTGTAGTCGGCGACTCCCGGGACGACCGGACCCGGTCCGAAACGGCGCGGTTCCCGACAGTAGACTGTCGACACTTTCCATGCTATCGTGTCGCCAGTGAAAGTCAACAGGGATCCGCGAAGCACCAGCGGCGGGAGGTAGAGCCGTGTCGTCCGCACCGTTCACGCCGGAGGCGATCGCCGCGCTCAAGCAGCGCGCCTGCGAGCGGATCGACGAGCTGGCCCCGATGCTGATCGACGTCTCGCGCCGGATCTGGGAGCACCCGGAGGTCGCCTTCCAGGAGACGGAGTCCGCGCGGCGGCTGATCGCGGTGCTCGAGGACGCGGGTTTTGCCGTCCAGCGCGGCGTCGGCGGGCTGGCCACCGCCTTTACCGGGCGACTGGAAGGCGGATCCGGCGGGCCGACCGTCGGGCTGTTCAGCGAGTACGACGCGCTGCCGGAGCTGGGGCACGGCTGCGGCCACAACCTGCTGGCCATCTCGGGCGTCGGCGCGGGAGTCGGGCTGGCGGCGGTCGCGGACCGGCTACCGGGAGTGATCCAGGTCCACGGCACCCCGGCCGAGGAGGGGCCGTCGGGCAAGACGCTGCTGCTGCGCGCCGGGGTGTTCGACGCGCTCGACTTCGCCCTGATCTTCCACCCGTCCAGCGAGGCCAACATCCTCGAGCGCCTGCGCACGGGTCAGGGCATGCTCTTCACCTTCCACGGCAAGCACGCGCACGCGGCCGGCAATCCCGACCTGGCGATCGACGCGCTCAACGGCGTGATCGCGCTGTTCAACAACGTCAATCTGCTGCGCCAGCACTTCCGCCCGGACGTCAGCGTGACCGGCAGCATCCCCGAGGGCGGGGGCACGCGTGCCTTCCCGGTCACGGCCACGGCGCGCTTCGTCGCCCGGGTCTTCGAGGGTCAGAGCGACTTCGTCGCGCTCCGCGAGATGGTCGTCAACTGCGCCCGTGGAGCCGCGCTGGCGACGCGCACGACACTCGACATCACCTACGGCAATCTCGAGCGGGGGATGAAGCTCAACGAGACGGTGTCGGCCCTGGCCGCGGACAACGCCGGCCAGCTGGGAGTCGACCTCAGCCAGCGGATGACGCTCGGCGGGATGTCGGACTTCGGCAACGTCTCGCACGTCGTGCCGGCGACGCACTTCAGCACGGCGACGTGGCCGGCGGGGGTGACGGCGCACACGCCGGAGGCGGTGGCGGCCAGCTGTCAGCCACGGGCGTTCGAGGCGACGCTGGCAGCGGCGAAGATCGAGGCGATGACCGCGATCGATCTCATGACCGGGCCGAACGTGGCCGAGCGCGCACGGCGGGAGTTCGCCGCGGACGCGCGTGGGGAGATTCCGGTCAACCCGGACGCCCACTAGCCGCCTGGTCGGGGACGCTGGACGCGGGTCGGAACCGGGGTCCTGGAACATGTGCGCGCCGCGAGGCGCGAGGCGCGAGGAGGAGAAGCGATGTCAGAGCAGTCGGAGCATGCAGAGCACGGCCGCGACAAGATTAGCTGGCTGTCTGCGCGGGCATCCCGGCGCAGGCTGCTGCGGGTCGGCATTGGCGTGGGCGCCACGATCTCCGCGGCTGGGCTACTCGCCGCCTGTGGCGGCGGCGCGGCCTCGTCGCCCACCACGACCTCGCAGAGCACGCAAACGAGCGCCTCCACGACCACAACCAGTTCGGGAACCGGCGCGTCGACCCCAGCGCCGGTGATCGCGGCCACCCCACCTCCCAGCGCGGGGGCGAGTCCGCAGGCGGGGGGCGAGCTCTTCTACGGTCTGACCAACAAGTTCGACACGCTCGATCCGAACATCACCACCTTCTCCGACGTGATCCGGATGGCGAACCACATGTTCGACCCACTGGTGAGCCAGGCCCAGGCCGGGCAGTTCACGCCCTGGCTGGCCCAGAAGTGGGAGGTATCGACCAAGGCGGACCAGTACACCTTCACCCTGCGCACCGACGTCAAGTTCCACGACGGCACGCCGTTCGACGCTACCGCCGTCAAGTTCACCTTCGACCGTATCGTCGACCCCAACAACAAGTCGCAGTCCGCCTTCTCGGCCATCGGCCCCTACGACAGCAGCCAGGTGGTCGACCCGGCCACGGTGGTGGTGAAGTTCAAGGATGGCTACGCGCCCTTCCTCGACTCCTGCTCGCAGACCACGCTGGCGCCGGTGTCGCCGAGCGCGGTGCAGAAGCTGGGCAAGGACTTCGGGAACCAGCCGGTCGGCACCGGCCCGTTCAAGTTCGACAGCTACAAGACCGACAACCTGGTGCGCATGGTCAAGAACCCCGACTACAACTGGGCGCCGTCGCGCTTCAAACACCAGGGGGCGCCGTACCTCGACGCCATCAGCTTCCAGATCATCTCGGAGGCGGAGACCCGGCTGGCGGCGCTGCGCTCGGGTCAGGTGCAGTTCATGCAGGACGTGCCCACCCAGGACTACAAAGCCGTGAAAGGGGACTCGTCGCTGCAGGTCCTCGAGGGCGTCATGACCGGCTCCGGCTGGACCATGATGATCAACGTGACCAAGCCGCCGGTCGATGACGTTCAGGTCCGGACGGCGCTGGAGTGGGGGATCGACAAGGCCGGCATGATCAAGTCGATCTGGCAGGGGCTCTACCAGCCATCGTCGAGTCCGCTCACCTCGCCGACCTTCGGCTACGACCCGGCGACGCGCAACGTCTACAGCTACGATGCCACGAAGGCCGGCCAGATCCTCGACGCCGCCGGCTGGAAGATGGGCTCGGGCGGCGTGCGCCAGAAGAATGGCCAGGATCTGACCCTCGGCGTCTACTACCGGTCGGACAACACCGACTTCTCGAACATGGCGACCTTTCTCCAGGCGATGTACCAGCAGATCGGGGTCAAGCTGGACCTCCACGGGCTGGCCCAGGCCGGCTACTTCAACGCCGTGCGCGCCGGCGAGCACCACCTGCAGTTCTGGTGGGAGCCGGCCACCGACCCGGACGTCGTGCGCGTGCTGTTCCACTCGGCCAACGCCGACGGCGGGACCAACCGCAACCGGTACAAGAACGCCGAGATGGACAAGCTGATCGACGACGCCGCGGCGACGACCGATCCGAACCAGCGGAAGACGCTCTATTCCCAGATCCAGATGAAGTCGCTTAACGAGGCGATCATGGTCTACTGCTCGGAGCCGACCAATGTCTTCGCCTACCAGAAATCCAAGCTGGCGGGGCCGATCCTGGACTTCTCGGCCACGAACCCCTTCTTCTACGACGCCTGGCTGATCAAGTAGCTCCGGAGGCCGGCGACGGATAGGACGCGGGAGCGCTCCCCCACGGGGACGCTCCCGCTCGGCCTCAACGGCGCGAGTTCAGTTGTGGACGGTGGAAAGGGCTCATGCTCAAGTACGTCCAGAAACGGCTGCTGCTGGCGATCCCGACGATCCTGTTCACCTCGATCGTCGTGTTCCTGATGCTCTACCTCATCCCCGGGGACCCGGCCTCGATCTACGTTGGGGAGAACAAGGCGACGCCGGAGCGGATGGCGCAGATCCGCCACGCGATGGGCCTGGATCGCCCGCTCTACGTCCAGTACGGCGACTTCGTCTGGCACGCGCTGCACGGCGACCTCGGCCGCTCCCTGCAGACAGGCCGTCCGGTCACCAAGGAGATCCTCGACCGCCTACCGAACACGGCCGAGCTGGCGCTGGCGGCGATGGTCATCGCCGTCGTGCTGGGGATCGGCCTCGGGTTGGTCTCCGGGCTGCGCCGGGGCACCTGGCTCGACACGCTGGCGATGATGATCGCGCTCTTCGGGATCTCGGTGCCGATCTTCTGGCTGGGCATCCTCCTGATCCTGCTGTTCGCCGTCCACTTCCACTGGTTCCCGGCCACGAGCACGCCGGGGCTGCGCGGGCTGGTCCTGCCGGCGATCTCGCTGGCACTCCTCTCGGCCGCCACGCTCGGCCGGCTAGTGCGCTCCAGCATCCTGGAGGTGCTGCAGCAGGAGTACCTGGTCACGGCGCGAGCGAAAGGGCTGCGGCGGGCCGCGGTGGTGATGCGCCACGCGCTGCCGAACGCGGTTATCCCGGTGCTCACCGTGATCGGGCTGCAGTTCGGCAGCCTGTTGAGCGGGGCGGTCATCACCGAGTCGGTCTTCGCCCGGCCGGGGCTGGGCAAGCTGGTCGTCGACTCGATCCAGAACAAGGACTTCCCGGTCGTGCAGGGCGTGATCCTGGTGCTGGCCACGGTCTACATCGTGATCAACCTGCTGACCGACCTGACCTACGCCATGGTCGACCCGCGCATCCGCTTCGATTAGCTGGCAATCGCCGGGCATGGTGGAAGATCGACGATGATTGAGGCACGACGATGACGGGAACTCGGTCGGCAATGATCCCGATCCAGGCCGACGCCGCCGACCTCAGCCGGAAGCCACGCAGCCTGTGGACGGACGTGCTGCACCAGTTGCTACGGAACAAGGGAGCGCTGGCGGGCGCGGCGATCTTCGTCCTGATCGTGATCATGGCGGTCGCCGCGCCGCTGATCGCGCCCTACGCCCCCTACAAGCTCTCGGTCGAGGACTCGCTCCTCCCGCCGAACGCGCAGCACTGGATGGGCACGGACCAGTTCGGCCGGGACATCCTGACGCGGGTGATCTACGGCGCCCGAACCTCGGTGGCGATGGGGTTCGTCGCCGTCGCGATCTCGGTCACGACCGGCACCGTCCTCGGGCTGATCTCGGGGTACTACCGGGGCGCGATCGACATGGTCGTGATGCGCGCGGTCGATGTCATGCTGGCCTTCCCCGGCATCCTGCTGGCACTGGTGATCATCGCCATCCTGGGGCCGAACTTGAGCAGCGCGATGATCGCGGTCGGCATCTCCGGCATGCCGCTCTTCATCCGGGTCGTGCGCGGCTCGGTGCTGTCGCTGCGGGAGCTCGAGTACCTGGAGGCGGCGCGCGTGGTCGGGTCGCGCGACAGCCGGATCCTGCTGCGGCACGTGCTGCCGAACGTGCTGGCGCCGGTGATCGTGCTGGCCACGCTGGGGATCCCCGGGGCCATCATCTCCGGCGCGGCGCTCTCCTTCCTCGGTCTGGGCGTCAAGCCACCCACGGCAGACTGGGGCGCCATGCTGAGCGAGGGGCGCAACTTCATCAACGCCGCCTGGTGGCTCTCGACCTTCCCGGGCCTGGCCATCGTCGTGATCGTCATGGCGATCAACCTCTTCGGAGATGGCATGCGCGACGCGCTCGACCCGCGGCTGCGGCTGTGAGGTGAGGGACGCGACGGGCGACGCCGGGCGGGTTTGAAACCCGCCCGTACCAGAGGGTCGGAGGCCGGGTTGCCGCGTGGGAGCGCGATAGATCGCGCCCCGCCACCGAACTCGGGTAAGAGACGCGGGATAAGGGGGCAACGTGAAGATCCACATCATCGGCGCGGGGGCGATCGGCGGCATGGCCGGGGCCTACATGGCGATGGGCGGCGAGGACGTCACCTTCGTCGATCAGTGGGCCGAGCACGCCACGGCCCTGCGCGAGCGTGGCCTGGAGATCGACGGGGTGCGCGGCCGGCACCACCTCGACGTGCGGGCGCTGAGCCCGGACGAGCTCCACGAGCCGATCGAGCTGGCCTTCGTGGCGGTCAAGTCCCACCACACCGAGTCCGCCGGCCGGCTGATCCAGCCGCTGCTTACCCCAGATGCGACGGTGGTGTCGCTGCAAAACGGCTTCAACGCGGAGAAGCTGGCCGGTATCGTCGGCGGTGACCGCGTGCTCGGCACCGTGCCGGACTACACCGCCGCGCTGGTCGCCCCGGGGCGCCTGGAGTTCACGGTCGAGGGGCCGATCTACCTCGGCGAGCTCGACGGATCGGTGCGGGAGCGCACCCGCACGGTCGAGCGCCTGCTCTCGATGCTCACGACCACCCAGGTGACCCCCAACATCGTGGGCCGCATCTGGACCAAGCAGTGCTACATGTCCTGGATCGTGATGACGGCCCTGCTCGACGCCTCCTTCAACGAGGTGATGGAGTCGATGCGCAACCGCATGCTGGGCGTGGCAGTGGTGCGGGAGGCGATCGCGGTGGCGGATGGCGCCGGCATCGTGCTCGAGGAAGACGCCTACTTCCAGTCCGACCTGCTGCGCGACCGCTCGCGGGCGGCGCGCCGGGAGCAGGCGCAGCGGATCCAGGTGCTGATGGACCACTTCGCCCGCCGCAGCGCCGCGCGGGCCGAGGAGCCCTACCGCTACGTCAAGAAGGGCAGCGGGATGTGGTGGGACATCGTCTACCGCCACCGCCCCAGCGAGACCCGCTGGATCACCGGCGCGATCGTCGAGCGCGGCGAGGCGCTCGGTGTCCCGACGCCGCTCAACACGGCCATGGCCGACATGATCTACGAGGTCGAGGAGGGACGCCGCGCGCTCGGCTGGTCGAACCTGGACGAGCTCGCGCTGCTGGCGGTACGCCTCGGCGAGCCGCTCTCGCTGGAGACCGAATGGGACGCCGCGCGCGGCGCGGAGACGGGGATCGCGTGATGGCGCTGCTGCTGACGGGCGGGCGGCTGATCGACGGGACCGGCGCGGAGCCGCGACGGGACGCGGCGGTACTGGTCGAGGGCGAGCGCGTCCGCGCCGTGGGACCAGCCGGAGCACTCGACCTGCCGCCGGACACGCGGGTGGTCGATGTCGGGGGCCGCACGATCATGCCCGGCATCATCGACTGCCACGACCACCTGGCCCACACCGGCTTCGACGTGGTGGGCCGGCTGGCGTCGCCGCCGAGCCTGACCGTGCTGCGCATCGCCGGCTTCATCCGGACCACGCTCGAGGCGGGCATCACCACGGTGCGCGACGCCGGCGGGCTGGATGCCGGCTTCAAGCAGGCGGTCGAGCAGGGCCTGATCCCGGGGCCGCGGCTGGTGGTGAGCCTGGTCATCCTGTCGCGGACGGGCGGCATCGGCGACCCGCGGCTGTCGACCGGCGTCGACCTGAGCGGCGAGCTGGCGGGGATGCCCAGCCCGGTCTGCGACGGCGCGGACGAGTGCCGGCGGAGGGTGCGCCAGGTGCTGCACGCCGGGGCGGACGTGGTCAAGTGCGCCAGCACCGGCGGTGTCAGCTCGCGGACGCTGACCGCCACCGACCCGACCTTCACCTACGAGGAGCTCAAGGCCATCACCGACGAGGCGCACGCGCTGGGCCGGCGGGTGATGGTGCACGCCTACGGCGGACCCGGGCTGGAGGCGGCCATCGAGGCCGGCGTCGACTCGGTCGAGCACGGCGCCTACCTCTGCCGGACGCCGGAGATCCTGGACCGGATGGCCGCTCAGGGCACGTACCTGGTGCCGACCTTGATGGTGCTGGCGCTGCACCGCGAGAAGGGGTCACCGTGGGCGCGGCGCAAGGCGACCGAGCTGCACGAGGACCACGTGCGCACGCTCGAGATGGCGATGGCGCGCGGGATTCCGATCGCCATGGGCACGGATGCCGGGGCCTACGGGCACGGGCACAACGCGGTGGAGCTGCGACTGATGGTCGAGGCCGGCATGACGCCGATGCAGGCGATCGTCGCCAGCACGAAGACGGCGGCCGAGTGCGCCGGCCTGGGCGTCGAGGTAGGCACTCTGGAGCCGGGCAAGTACGCCGACCTGCTCGTGGTCGACGGCAACCCGCTTGACGACATGCAGGTGCTCGACCGGCAGGAGCGGCTAGCGCTGGTCATGAAGGGCGGCACCGCGTACGTCGATCGGCTGAGCGACGCCGCGGTCCGGTGAATCGACGGGAACGATGAGGAGGGACCGGATGGCAGGGGAGTTCGAGGGCAAGGTCGCGATCGTGACCGGGTCGGCGTCCGGGATCAGCCGAGTCATCCTGCGTCGGTTCGCCGAGGCCGGCGCGAAGACCGTGCTGGTCGATCTGGACGTCGACTGGGCGGAGACGGTGGCGGGCGAGCTGACCGCGCGGGGGCACGAGGTGCTGTTCGTGCCCACCGACGTGCGCGAGAGCGCGCAGGTCAACGCGATGGTCCAGCGCGCGGTGGAGCGGTTCGGACGGGTGGACATCCTGGTCCACGGGGCGGGCGTCGGCGTGCACAAGGAGGTCGTGGACCTCACGGACGACGAGTGGGACCTGCAGATCGACGTCCAGCTGCGCGGGGCCTTCCTGCTCAGCCGGGCCGTGGGGCGGCAGCTCATCGAGCAGGGGGAGGGCGGGCGGATTGTGCTGCTCGGCTCGACGTCGGGCAACAACGCGCGGGTCAAGGCCGGGCCGCACGCGGCGTCGAAGGCCGGCGAGATCCAGCTGATGCGGGTGATGGCGCTGGAGCTCGGGCCGCACGGGATCACCGCGAACGTGGTCTCGCCGGGGCTGACCGACATCTCCGGGATCTCCAAGTCGATTCAGACCCCCGAGTACCAGCGCGCGTTCGTCAGCCAGGTACCGCTGGGGCGGCTGGGGAAGCCCGACGAGATCGCGGACGCGGTGCTGTTCTTCGCCTCGGACCGTGCTCGCTTCGTCACCGGCCAGGTGCTGTGCGTGGACGGCGGCTACTCGGCCGGCAAGCTCGCGGTGCAGGGGCCGCACGAGTCGATGTACCACGGGCAGATCGACAGCTGAGGACCGACGCGGAGAAGGACGTCCGAGCCGGCCGGCGGGACGCTGAAGACGAGGGCGGTTTGAAACCCGCCACCACGGTTATGCTAATTTGACCGGTCGGGGCGCGACGAATCGCGCCCAGTCCACCCGATACGGTTGAAATGCATTCCGCTCAACACCGCGGACTACTCCCCGCCCGAGCGGTGCGCCAGGGGTGTCTCGTCGAAGAGGTCCTGCAGCCCCTGGAGGGAGAGGTTGCCGGCCAGGAATCCGCCGTCGACGTAGAGCGTGTGGCCGGTGATCCAGCGGGCGGCGTCGGAGCAGAGGAAGACGACCGCCTCGGCGATGTCGACCGACTCGCCCAGCTTCCCCAGGGGGATCTCCTTGAGATAGGCCGCCTTGTAGGCCGAGGAGATGACCGCCTCGTCGCGCTGCGACTCGGTGTCGATCAGGCCCGGCCCGACGGCGTTGACGCGAATCCCGTGCGCACCCAGCTCCATGGCGAGCACCTGAGTGAGACCCACCAGGCCCGCCTTGGACGCGCAATGAGCGGAGCCTTTGACCCGTCCCATGCGGGCGGCGGCCGAGACGATGTTGACCATCGCGCCGCGCGTCCCGTGCGCCAGCATGTCGCGCGCGACCTCCCGGCTACAGAGGAACGGTCCGGTCAGCTGCACCGCCAGCTGGCGATCCCACTCGGCGCGCTCCGTCTCGACGACGAGCTTGTGCAGGTGGATGCCGGCGCAGTTCACCAGGTAGTCGACGGTGCCGAAGGCGGCTCGGGTGCCCGCGACCATAGCGTGGACCGAGTCCTCGTCGGACACGTCGGT